>CAZAAJ010000041.1:0-25277 GCA_964483135.1 uncultured Anaerolinea sp.
TTAAAATTCATGCAACCGCAAATTATACCACTTTTTCTGGAAAAGCAAGCATTTTGATAACCTTACTCTTTTATATCCTGTTGCAATGGGATTTCCAGGAAAAATGTGCTTCCCCGTCCCAAAACGCTTTTAACATAAACCCGTCCCCTATGTTTCTCGGCTATTGATTTCACGATCGTTAACCCAAGTCCTCCGCCTTTAACGTATCCATCCTGGCTGCGACTTACCAGCGAACCCCGTTCAAAGATCTTTGGAATATCCAATGGCGCAATACCTGGACCCTGGTCCTGGATCTCAAATATCACCCGGTCTTCAAGTTTTTGCAGCCGCAAGTAAACCTGTCCATTTACCGTTGAAAATTTGATGGCATTATCAATCAGGTTATACAAAGCCTGTTGTAGTAGTGTTTTATCGGCCTCAACCTCTACATCCTGCGAAAGCGTGAGCTCTCGCATCACCTGTACTTTGCGTTGAGCTGCCTGGGGCTGTAATAACCGAACAACATGATCGATTAAGTCGATTGGTGCGACCTTTTCTATTTGTAAATTAACCCCCGATTCAATGCGTCCAATATCCAATAACTTTTCCACCATCTGGTCCAACCCTTCAAGACCATCAGTAATCTTTGCTGCATATTCTTTCTGCTGTTGGTTCAATTCACCCACCATCTGGATCATGGTGGCATATCCCCTTAGGATTCCCATTGGAGCGCGCAGGTCATGGCTGACGGTTGTCACAAAATCAGCTTTTAGCTTTTCCAATTCGTGGTAAGAAGTAACATCCCTTAAAACACATACTTTACCCACACTGGATATTCCTACCTCGACTTCTGAAACTGTCGCTTCGTACACCTTTCCATTTTCCAGTGAAAGTTCTTTGTTCGCATCCTGTCCTTCGGTAATGGAATTGATAAATTCCAATAAAGTGGGTGAATTGATGTGCCATTCATTTTTATCAGGACTCTCATCAGCGATGAGGATTCCTTCAGCTTTTTGGGCCGCTTCATTCGCCACAAGCACGGTATCTTCATCATCCACAACCAGAACGACCTCGGGGGTGGCTGTTAAAACCGACTCCAGGCGTCGCTTTCCAACCTCAGCTTTCATGAACAAGCCGGCATTCGCGACCGCAACAATCGTCTGACCAGCAATTGTGTTAAGGAAACGCACTTCTTCATCCTGGAATCGATGCGGATTTTCGTACCCGACCCACAGGATACCAATTTGCTTGTCTCCTTCCCGAAGAGACCAACCTGCCAGCGATGATGGTGTGATCGCGTTCTTATCACTGAACAACCGCTTAATCCGCGGCTTAGAAGGAATTACTAACACGGGTTCATCAAGCAATAACTCCAGCAAGATTTTATCGAGTTCCTTAAATGTTTCCGCTGATTTGCCCGCGTAATAATTCAAGTATTTCTGGTTGACTCCTGAAAAATTCTCCCCGATTAGAACCATCCGGGCTGCATCAGCACCATGTGCAAGACATGCTTTGAGGATGTGATCCGAGATTTGTTCAAGTCCAAAATTATTGGCAATTCCCTGGCTGACCGCTAGCAGGGTATCCAGTTCTTCCAATCGCTTTTTCATGCTGATGCGCATCTGCTCAAATGCAGAGCTCAACCTGCCGACCTCATCCACGCCTTTCACCACGATCTGGTTATCCAATCCGCCCTTTGAGATTTCATCCGCTTTGGCAGCCAGCGTTGAGAGCGAAGTGGTTAAACTGCCCACCATGAAGCGCACCAAAAAATATGCAGCCAGCGAGATCAATAAAGAAATCGCCAAAAGTGGGATGGCAGTCTCTAATGCCAATTGCTGTGCATAAGATACCGGCAGTGACAAAATCACCTTCCAGTCCTGATTTTCGGTAATCGCTGCATAAGAGACCAACTGGATCCCGTCTGTTCCCATTTCGTTAAAGAAAGACGAAACTTGAGGAACTTTGCCCTTGTATTCGGTGAAAACCAGCTCCGGAATTGTGCTGTAAAGGATTCGATTTGCAGAATCCAGTATCACACCGCTGCCCCCCTCATCTGTGACTTCCTGTAAGGATTGGATTGCAGGTTGTGAAAACAGGCTTATAGCCAGGTTTGATCGCGCAATGATCACACCTTTGGGGAGACCATATTCATCAGGGATGGCGGCAACATAAACGACATACGCCGAGGTTTCGCCTGCTTCCGGAGCGACCAGATAATTTTGTATCAGGACTCCATTCAGTGCTAGTTGAATAGCTGAAATTTCTTCCGCGCTTAACTTCACCGAGGTTACATCACTTACAGGATACCCAACGATTGGTACACCGGTGAGGTCAAATAGGAACATTTGAGAGAAAAACGGTACCGTGCGTAATTTAGCCTTAAGGAATTGCTCAGCAACATCCTTCTTATCAAGTGGAATTCCACTGTCAACAATGTCCAAAATCAATCCCTGCCCGGTATCAATTGCTGAAGGGATGTTGTCGGCTGCGATTTTTGCAGTGCTCTCCAGTCTCGTCTGCATCATCTCACGGGCAGCCTTGCCGGCGACACCCCAGTCGGTTAATGCCAGTGTCAGCAGTAATGCCAGCACCAAGGGAAGTGCAATGAAAAGCACCCGCTCCTGCAATCCTGTCTCTATTGGCGAAGGGATAAATGATTTGATCTTTACCCAATTCCTGGTATTTGTCACCTGGAATACTTCGCAAGAAAATCCAGCGATAAAAAGCTGTGCTGCCATGGTCAACATACTTGTCCAGGATTGAGTGAATGCAAAATCCAGCCTGGCTGCCAGGTTGCCATTGGTGGAGAAAAAGGTCGTCAGCAGGAATACCGGAGTGATCAGGATCATGACCCCAATACTCGCTCCGAGAGGTGACCGAAGCCAGGTGAATGGTTTTGATCTGTAATTCTGACGCATCACCATGGCGATCAGCAAGGCAACGATTGCATATTCCAGGGGGGTGAAGACATTGTGAGTTCCCCATAAAGCGGTGAGAATTCCCGCCAGAAATGCAAACACAACTGCTGGCCAGATTCCAAGTATTCCCGCTGCGATGATCCATGGAATGACAAGAAATACCTGGATCATCGGATATGAGTTTTCCTGCGGAACGCTGGGAAGGGGGATGGTTCGTAAACCCGGAAGATTAATGATAAATATTACTGCCATGATAAATGAGACAAAGGCCAATAATCCAAACATCAACCAATAGCCCTGTCTTAGCTCAAGGCTAAAATTCTTTTTTACGATCCACACAATCAGGGCTGCCAGCACGAACCACCCAACCCAGCCGATTAAATTAAAGGGCAGGTTGATATAAGGTGTATTCCCAAAGAGCGTGGCTGCAACCATTTTGCTAAGTCATTATCCTTTATCTGGCAATTTTGCGGCAGTGTTTGTTTTTTTCCAGGCAGCGCTGTATAACCGGTTAAACTTTACAATCGATTTCTGGTTCTTTAATATTTCAATCCAGTTACTTTCTAGTGTATCCGATTTTTTAAAACAGACCTGTTGAAAATCTGTTCGTTCTTTTTTGCTTTTCGCTGACATTCCTGCGGCATTGCTTTGAAATTCCGATTCTACCTGGTTACGATCTTTGTTTATTAGTCCAATCCGATTCGGATAATCTTTCAAAATTGCCCTATGGACACACTCATGTTTCCAAAACAATGAGGAAGCATCATATTCTCCAGTTGGAGATTCACCCATATCCGGCAAGGGGCAATCCATCCAAAGTGGTTTGAAAATAGAGGTGCATGGGGCTGCAGTTCCAGTAACCCAATAAGTGGAAATATTTTTTGAATGTTGGGCTACCAAAGAACCGGTGGTTTGGCTGAGCCGTATGGGTCCCCAACCGCCGTGCATGCATACATCGGCTCCGGTCACACCAATATCCGGGCGCCATGCGTCAGATCGATTGGTTGCATGTGACCGGAGTAGTTCAATCATCATTTGCAGGGTTATTTTTCCCTTGCCGGCCAGTAAAGCGGTTGAAGTACACACCTGACGCTTCCTGGCGTCACTGAATTTTGTATAGATCGGTTCTGAATAACAGCGGGAAAAATCAAAATCTTCTGCCCGCTTGCACCACCTTTTTTCAATTGCATAATTAACCAAGTTCTTTGAGGCTTTATCCCAGGTTTTTCCAATAGTGATCGCATTGGATATGGAACGGACACTTGTAACTTTTTCAGCAGCCCATTCCTTCCCGGCAGTCTCAAGCACCCAGGCATCCTTCTTATCACAGATCAGGTAACTGTTGTGATAATACATCGGATGGGCAAATCCGCAGTTGCCGCTTTGGCCATAGGTTTCAAGTAATGCAGTGATGACATCTAGGGCTTCATCAGCTGTTTTTGCTCTCTCAAGTGCCAGCCTGAGGAAATCCATCCCGATTAACCCGGGAGTTTTACCGTAGGGGATGCGCGTAAAAACTGCCTCATTGCCAATGGTAACGCCATATTCGTTGGAGCCCATTTCGGCACCCCAGATCCAAAATGGCTTACACAACATGACCTGGTAGGTCTCCTCAACCTGTGGAATTTCTATGTACGTACATTGGACTTTCGATCCTGCAGGATGTTTCTGGCGATCTACCAGGATTACTTCTTGAGCTTCATTCGGATCCCGGTCGGAGTTTTTTGCAAACAACACACTACCATCTAATGTTGAATTGCCCAGCGCTACGATTGTGTCACACATATCACCCCTCCAGCCGGAGTTACTGCAATGATTATGAATTACATGTATTATTATCCAACATTTTTCAGAATTATTGGGTTAAGTAAACCATCGCTTCCGAAACAACCTGGTCAACAGTTTTTCTGTCTGAGTTAATGATACAGGCATCGCTGGCTATCCGCAAAGGCGCTACCACCCGGGATGAATCAATTTTATCCCGGTTGCGGATCGAAACAAGAATATCCTCATAAGTGGACTTTCCTCCCCGGCATAGATTTTCCTTGTACCGCCGCATCGCCCTTTCCTCTGGGCTGGCGTCGAGATAGATCTTCTTTTTTGCATCCGGGAAAACCACAGTGCCAATGTCCCTGCCAACCATCACCATGTTTCCTCTTGCTCCAATTCGTCTCTGCTGTTCAGTCAATGCATTACGCACATCTTTATATGCCGATACTTTTGATACATTCTTATCCACCAGTGGCGTCCTGATTTCCCACGTTACATCCCGCCCATCTACAAGTACGTCCAAGCGCCGGTCGTCCAGCACTGACGGGGCTTGCACATCGATTCGGATTTTTTCAGTCAATTCAGAAACCTTCTCTTCATCATCTACGTTGCCAAATCGCTCCAGGGCTTCCAGGGTGGCAGCCCGATACATCACTCCAGTGTCAAAATAAAAATATCCCAATTTTTTAGCAATGATCTCTGCCAATGTGGATTTTCCTGAGGCGGCAGGTCCATCAATTGCAATTAGATTTTTCGGAGCCATCATTTGTCCTTATCGAAAATTATTTGAATAGATCATTTCGCACCCATAATATCAATTCCTGGGATTTCATCGGAGAAGTTCGGTAAACCGCCCATTTAATCCAGTCGCGTAAAGTTAGGATTTCATTGTCAGGTGATTGCGTCCAGGTGATCTTTTGACCCCGGTAAGACGCTGAAGTTCGAATTGTCAAGTCAACAGGTGTGATCATTACCTCAGATGTTGCATTCTGATTGACCTGGTCAGTCAGTGTAACCTTGTCGATATTCCTTAATGCCCAGTTAAGTGATGGAGAATCCACACCTGCGATTTCGACATCAATGACCGAAGCCTGACCATTCGTCCATCGTCCAAGATCTGATAGTTGGGATTGCAGCAATTGGTTGCCAGTGACGGTTTGCCCATCCTTCCACAATTGCATTTCACTAGGAGATGTCCAGCCAGTGCCCTTCCACCCGGCTGAAAACATCATAACCAGCCCAACCACTGCCAGGGTTGTCAATAAGCCATTTTTTGCGGAGGAGGTATTCCACCCCCAGGTAAACAGTCCAGTGATCGCAAACAACAGCAACAAGGGTAATATGAGTGCAATAAATTTATTACGGTAGAGGATCGGGTCAATTTCAGGAAAATTGATGATATTCATCAAATAGAAAAATGACATACCAATCATTACGATGCTGAAAATCACTTCCCCCAGACCTATCCATTTATTGTCAAATATGAGAGCTGCAAAAAACCTGCTGATTAGTAATGCCGAAAGGCATAATAGTGGAATCGAAACCCAGCCTAATTGCATGAGATTTCGTGATGGGTTGATCAGAACGATAATGAATGCCAACCCCCACCATGTCGAGAAAAACGAGGTTACCTTGTCTTTTTTGAGTAGTCCGGTGATGATACTCACAATTCCAAAAAAGAGGATCGGCAATTGCAAAACGATTACTTCGATGATGAAATGCCCAATATCGATTTGTTGAGTACTCCGCCATGATTTTAGATAATCCGCCAGGCTAGAGCCGATTCCGCTGATCCCGTTTGGATGCAATAAAAACTGGGTCGTTGTCATTAAAAGGACTATCACCCCGGGAAAGACCAGTTTTTTCCAGTTTTCTTTAAAGCTTATATTTTCGTATCCAAAAGTTGACTTATAGACCAGCAAGCAAGCGAAAAAGACAACGGCACCAATCCAGATTTCCGTTCCGGAGCATAAGAATAATCCCCAAAGGATGCTCGCTAGAACTGGTTTTTTATTGAGTAAAAAACCCAGTCCGGCGAAGAAACAGGTAATGCCAATGATCGAACTGGCAGCGGTCCGCGAAAGACTGACCATGAGTGGATCAAAGACAAGTAAGGCAGCGAGTACGAATGCTGCTCCCCGTCCTATGAATTTTCGATACAGATATGGAACAAACACCAACCCGGTCCCGAAAACAGCCGGCCAAAACCGTGCCCAAAAATCGTTCCCTTCAAAAACAGAAAACAAAACTGTTGTCAAACCGATATACCCGGGGTTAACCCCTATCAATCCATTTTCACCCTTAGCCAGCAATAAGGCTTGAAGCGCACTGACCGCCTCATGGTCTGATAGGCTGGTATTACCCAGCATCCCGAATCGGAATACCAGGGCTGCGAGGGCAAGCATAACGTAAATGCCAAATTCATACGTTACTTTTTGGCGCGCTTTTTCATCAGTGGTCACGGCTCATTCTCCAGGATTCAAAGGAACTTCATATATGATCACACTCGAATTTGAATAAACCGTATCCAAAAAAGTGTCGAATTTCACCTGGTTGACATTATAAAGAATTCGTTCCAGGTTTCCCAGGTAGACATAACGAATATTGTATTGTTTTATTATCATATTTGCTTCATCAAAAATATCGGTTTCATACAACATTTGGATATCTTCATAACGGCTGCCCATTTCTGAAGCCCCACCCCTCCACTGGCTTTCGTGCCCGGGCCAACCCAGCACAGTTGGGAATCCGGTCCGGGTGGAAACTCTTGCATAATCGGTATAACTCCCGCCAATAGCTTCTGCGACAACTCCCACATTTCTATTGCTTAACCATTGCATGGCCGCATATTCATCCGGGGTGTAACGTGCAATATAGTCGTTACCATCCAATGTCCAAACTGCCGGGGTAAAGTTATTGGTTTTATTGAGCACCATCAATACCGGATATGCCAAACCGCCTATGATCAGCGCAGACCAAAAAATCGAAAAAACCACATATCGCCAGCGTTTAAGTGAATTGAATAATTCCACACTGACAAAAGCCGCAGCCAAAGACCAGAAGATCCACGCCTGGAAATAGAACTTGAAAATAGTGTTCATGCGCGCACCAAATTGGTCACGTAAATAGAAGAATTCCGGGAACAAAGTTAACAATGTTCCAATAAGAATTAGAAATAGAATGAATACCTTGATATTCGCAGGTGATTGGTCTTTTTGGGAACCTTCATGCGAAGTGATTTCTGATGGCTTTTTCCGCGCGGTACCTGTTAAGAAACCAAAGGTTAAAAAGAGCAATACCGTGAGTGTGATCCATGTTCCGGGGGAAGCCAACCGCCTTAGAATTGCCTTTTGCAATATGACCGCGGTAGGATAGTTTTCATGAAGCCCAACAAATGCCGTCCCGCCTAACACCAATTTATTGCCCAACGTGGCTAATTGTGGATTACTCGAAGCTGCCAATCCATCGCCTATTGCTGAAAAGCTGATGATGAGCAGCGCCCATAAAATCGAAGCCAGGAATATCCCGACAACGGCAATCGTAACAATTTTTGCGCTCTTTCTCCAGGAAAAAGAAAGTTCCTTATCCCGCACCTGTTTTATCAACCAGATGAGCAGCAGGCTGAGGAAAATGCCAAACATGACCCAGAAATTAATTCCGCGGGTGATGTACTCAAGGCTCGGCAGCAGCCCGCCGGCTTGCGATTGGAATCCCAGGTAAAATGGCAGGAAAAGGATTCCGCCGCCGATTCCAAGAACCAGTCCACATTGGATGAATTCCCATACCCTACGCCAGCCCCAACCGGTTAATTGGATACGTTTGTAAACAACGACAAGCGCGTACAAACCAACGTATATCGGAAAGTCCCATGTGTTGAAGAAAGCCAGGCTGCCCAGGATGAGCAGCGTTATCCATGACTTCCAGGAAGCCAGCCATTTGAACGATAGTGGAAATGGGAAATCCGAGTCTTCCCGTGACAGAAACAGATTTAAAGCCAGGCTGATCGCCAACAGGCAGAATGGCATAGCCAGTAAATGCGGATGCAGGTCTGAGATCAGATAAGTAAAGAATGGAAATTCATCGATCACTTCGATATTGCCGCCGGAAATACTTAGGTCCTGGATGACCCGTGAGCCGCGCCACCAGATCCATCCAGTCGATCGGTTGGGAATCCAGGATACTGGTTGGGTAGGAGGAACGTTTAATTCCAATATACCAAGCCAATTCCAAAACCTGGATGTGAGTACACCATCGCTTCCAACTTTCCAAAACACCTTTCGCGCATAGAGTAATTCGAAGAAGCCCTCAAGGTTTCCAATTACAAGGAGGAAGAAAGGACCCAGTATTGCGCCAATCCGGATAAAACCCGATTTTTTTTCTGCCAGTTCACTTGGTTTATTTTTTTGACGGGTTTCCTGCCATGCGGTGAGCAGATCATGCAGAATTCCATAGGCTGCCAACCCGGTCATCCCGAACCACAATGATGAACTGAGGTTGAACGCCACCGATGTGGTAACCCCGGTGACCCTGATCAACATTGAAACAATCACATACCCAAAATAATAATAAGAGATGGCGTACCCGGAGAGCCAGGGATCCTGAGGGGGAAATGTTTCCGACCTAAGGATGGAATTGATAAATGCCATCTCCATCGGTTTTTCAGTGTATGCCGCTTCAGGGTTCGCAGCCCGAACCAGGGTCCAGAGGGTAAACAGGGTAAAGAAAACAATTTCAGCCACCAGGATGAAACGCCAGTTTTGCCTGATCCAGGCACCTAAATCCTTCCACTTGCTTTTTCTCATCAGTAATACTGAAAAGAGGATTAATAATCCGAAAGCGGTAAGAACTCCTCCGAGGTCATTTTGCAGAACCCCCAGCGAGCACAGCAGCCAAAAGGCAAATCCCCAAACCAGAAGGCTGATAGGACGGATTAGCGCATACCCGCGGCTGCCCAGACGGGGAAAAAATCGAAACGCGATCGGTAATGAAAACACTCCGATCAATGTGATCACTAAATACCAGTTTAGAAATGCAAGGATATCCTTCAAGCAAACCTCATTCCGTTAGCGAATCACCTGGTAAATGACTGTATCCAACTCCCGGTAAACCTCTTTCCATAGTATTCCATCATAATTCTCGAACTTTAACAACCCATTTCCAGGGTAGTATGCCTGTTCCTGTTGGCCTAGTATGATGTACTCGACATGGTATTTTTCCAGGAAGGCTTTTGCCTGGTCAATATCTTCGGTCTGGTAAAAAGCCGGAATCTCCTCCAGGCGGGCCTGGATGCCATTGTAATCAATTGCACCGCGCTGCTGCCTTTGGTGCCAATTCCAGCCCAGGACCCCTGGAAGGCCTGTATAGATCGTGAACCGGTTGCCCCACTTATATTCAACAGTATTTGCTTCTACTAAAACCGGAGATCCCGGTACATTCGCCTGCATCCACTTGATCGCCCGGTAATCCTGGCTCAAATCCATTTGCCTGTCCATGTCCCAATATACCGACGTTTTCATGAACTCGATGCCGTCTAAGGTCTTGGGAGTTGATTTCGACATGCGGTCGCGGATCTTATCTGTTGCTGCCGTCATCGGATACAGGTATCCGCTGATTAACAGGATCGCCAACAGGATCTGCCAAATGGCGGAATTGTGTTCCTTCCACACTGTTCGTACCGCAGGAGTGATCCACAAGAGGGCCGCAGTTCCGCTAATGGCAAACAGCACCCATGCCTCAAAATAGAATTTGAACACGGTATTCATGCGCCCAACATCCCCCACCAGGACGAACAATTCCACAAATAGAGTTAATACCAGTCCCGTTCCAATAAGAAAATGCACGATCTTCTTCTCATCGCTTATTCCGGGGCGTAATAATAGGATCAGATCCCACACCGCCATAATCCCGACCAGCCATCCGATCTTAATCCCTAATGCTGTTATGAGAATCAGTATTGCAATGAACAGGATCACCAATACCTGGAGATAAACGAGATAAGGTTGGATCTTCTTAAGTGCAGATGCCGGTGTGGAAGCCAGCCACTCACGGGTCTCCCATACGAACCAACTGATAATGAGGAAGAATGGGATTCCCCAATGCACCAAATAGGAGGTAAGCGGTGAATACGGACCTTCCCACTTGTCAATCGACCCGTATGCCTGTGCATAATTTTGTGAAAAAGGAAGGATTAAGACAGCCGAAACAGCGAGGATCACTCCGATGATAAAAATAACCATCGCCGTTTTCCGACCATAATCAGGCCATTTTGGCAATAGGTAATCCGGTATCCGAGCATACCTGAAAACTGAATAGGCAATTGCCACACAAACTAAGGCTGTATAGGTTGGCCAATCCCAGGTATTAGTCATTTTGAGGATTCCGAGGACAAGACCAGTAAACAAGAGGGTAATGGCAAGGTCTACCCTGCGTCCCCATTTCGAATTGCTCTCATTTCTCCATTGATTAAATATAAACGCGATTGCCAGCCCCAAAACCAACAAGGTGATTGGTAAAGCGATCATATGTGCATGCAAGTCTGCATACGTAAAAGTGAAAAATGGAAATTCAGTGATGGTGTCCCCGGGCAGGGCTCGCGATGGAACCCAGAACCAGTCGCCAAAACCAACTGGCAGGTCTACACCGCCTTTAATATAGGTAGATACTCCTTTAAAGAACCAGGTGATGTGTTCCAACAGTTTGGCACCTTCAATCACTCCCCCCGGGGCAACGATCTTCTGGAATGACTGCCATAATAACCGCACTGTACCAAGGTTTCCGATGATTAGCGTTAGGAAAACACTCACGATACCAGCTTTAAAACTCCTTTTATTTGCTGCTTTCTCTTGCTCCTGAGTTTTAATTTCATCATCTTCTTTTGCATTGTGCATTAAATTCCAGCCGATACTAAATGCTCCCAAACCAGTTAATGCGAAGAAGGTAGGAATGATCAAGTTATAGGCTACATAAGGTACGATTCCCAACAGCTTGGTGGGAACAGCCGCAATGACAAATCCGAAATAATAATAATTAATATAACCGCCGGCATACCAGGGATCGTATGGCGGGAAGATGGTGCTTTTCAATACCGCAGTGAAATACGACAGGTCCATCGGTTTTTCACCGCCGCGCCAGGGGTGCCATAGATCCGGGTTGTTCAAACGGATGTAGAGCATGATCCCAAAGAGAATTAGAGCCAGCATTTCTACTATCAGATAGTAACGCCATTTTTTAGAAATGTCTGATTTCAATGCCTGCCGCTGCCTGTAAGCCAGGAAACCGTTCACAAGGAGTAATCCTGCAATGCACAAGCCGATTGTTAGTTTCGAGAATTGTCCGCCCAGGGAGGATACCAGCCAGGTGAAATAAGCCAGCAGTAACACTCCTGCAATTCGAGCAAACGGATATCCCTTGTCAGGCAGCCCCTTGAAAATAACGCGCATCATAGGATATACCATCCATCCGAGCAGAGAGACCAGGAGGTACCAAACCACCACTGCCAGCCAGGGATGAAGATTCAATTGTGAAGTTGCCGGGAATAACTCTGTCCAGGTTCCACCTTCCGTCTGGACCTGCCGCTCTTCATCAGTAAGGTTCAAATCTCCATGGAATTTACTCGCCTGTGCAGGCGTCAATTGAACAACCTTTGAAAGATCTACGCTGCCAAGGATCTTCCTTATCGTAGCGGATTCATAATCGGTTGTTTTCTGGAAGATAAGTACCTTGGGGTGATCATAGACTGTGAATGCTTCTTCAGCCAGCTGGTCATTTATTTTAATACTGCCAATGTTGGGATCACTCGCGAATACAGCTGTTAATTCAAACCCCAGTTGACCGGAATACATTCCGGGTTGCGCATCAGCATAACATTTCAACAACTCTTCATCCTCAGGGCAACCCAGCAGCGAACGGTAATAAGCAGTTGTGAGAGGATACCTTTCAGGTACGCGGACCGTGGTTCCCCATTGCCTGTTCGATGTAATTACGATTACGTCAGATTGATCCAGAGTGCTGTAAAAACGTTGAAGCTTTTCTTCGTCATCGTTCCAGTAAAGTTCCAGGTTACGGTTGTCCCCATATAAACCGGTTTCATATCCAAATGGGCCGTATCCGGACAACCCAAGCGGAATGGCGTCATCCCATGAGGATTCCATCGCCAATACATCATTGAATAACCCTATGGCTCCTGCTGAACTTTTCATTGACAGCAGGATCGAATAAACCTTCCCCTTTTCAACCACAGCCGGTTTTTCAAGTTCGATCCAGCGAGTCTCCCCGCGTGGATCATCAGTCACCAGGAATTTATCCGTTAATTCCCCATATCCAATCGGCACATCGCGATTGGCGGGATCAAAAATAGTGACCGCTACGGTTTTGTCCACCGGCAAGTTGAGGATATCCACGATATGCCCGAACTGCACTGCAGAGATCGTCGCATCGGATTGAGAAAGGAAAGAATTTTCAAACGGGGTGGATTCAGTCAACCTGGCAACAGGTTGTGTAAGATATTTAATCCCAGTTTCAGAACCACTTCGAATATCAAGCCAGGTTCCGCCACTGATTTTTAACAGGACGTCTGGCTCAACAACTTCCAAAACGATCTCATAATATTTTCCCTTTTTTAGCTGCGCACCAGTTTCAAAGTTGACTGAAACAGCTCCACCCTGCCCATCAGTTGAGGTGTCAAACAACGATTGTAGATATCCCACACCTTTATAAAGATAACCGTTACCAGTGGATTCACGGATATACATAATGAAGCTTACCGGAGTTTCGGTTTGCTGCTGATTTAGCACATGTTCAATCGTGAAATTTGTGATCGTTTCATCCTCAGCAGGGCTATATCCATAGATATAAGGACTCTCGGAGGAGATATACGCCGAATTCTGGTAAGCGACAGGCTGCATATACTCAATACCCAACACCGGGTCAACCTGTAAATTGATGGCCGCCGGGATGTGCCCATAAATCCATTCACTGGCAGTCACTCTCGTGACTGGTCTCGTGTAAATGCGGGAAAAAGCAAAAGCCCAAAACGCGCTCCCGACAACGACAATGACAAACGTGGTTGCTGAAATTAACTTGTTCCAATTTACATGATACCGGGTGATTTTTCTTACCAGCCGAGGTTGCTGTTCCCATAACTTCATGATCATCCAAGAGGCAATCAGGATTAGCGCAGGGTATGCCGGTAGCTGGTAGCGCATAGCGCGAACCGGGTTCAGAGACTGGGTAACAAATACAAAAGCCGCCCAGAATAAGATCAGCAAATGGCGTTTCCAATCCCCTTTAACCGAGCGCCATACCATCCACAGAAAACCTGCCCAGGCAGCAATGCCTAAGGGTAAACCCAGACCCCATTTGACCATATTCACCCAAGCAAACGTGATTGGCCGGCGCGCCCATTGCAGTGCATAGGGAACATCCACATTACCGCTGCTGATAGTCCTTAGTTCTTTTAGGTTATTGAACCAATTCTGGTTGATGCGGATACCAAAAATTCCAGGTCCCATGAAGGAATAAGGTTGGAAAAACCTGAAGGTGAGAAAGGCAATCATCCCGGCCAGAACCAGGTTTCGAAGAATATACGGAATGACTTCAGCACGTTTTTCTACTGGACGGTTGAGGTAAAACAGCCATGCTGCCAGGGGTAAAGTCAACGCCAGCGCATATATACTCACCTTGGACGCCAGCGCCATTCCATAGAAGACTCCAAAAAGGCTATAAGGAATGAATTCCTGCCATTTTTGCAGCCACCAAATCTTCCCGGAAGCTTCGGGGTGCGAGGGTTCGATTTCATCGTGGTGAGGATGTGCCGTGGCAATGTACACAGCCGTATAAAGCGCTGCATACACAAAAAAGTTTGCGAAGGTATCTACCGCAAAATAATGCGAAAGTTGAATGGGAAGGACGGCTAACGCGAGCAATAACGCAGCCAAAAGGCCCACCCGGGCATTGCGATACAGTCTTTTACCGATGAGATAGATCATCACAATGGTACCCAGGTCAAATACCCCTGAAACCACGCGCCCGACTACGTTGATCTGGTCATATCCGGTTTGCCCCACCCACTCGCCAATATAACGAACAATGAATATTGGCAGTGTTCCGTAAACGTAAAATGTAAACCCACGGTTATTTGGATTCAAGGAGGAATTGGCTGTATCAAAGTATTCACCCAGGTTTTTCACCGGCGAGATGCTGGTTTCGACCATGGTTAAGAATCGTTCATCCGGGTGCAGGTGATGCGTGTCATCCCAGGTAATGCCGGTAAATCGAAAATAGGCGGCTATTAACAGGACGCCAACCAGGAGGACATCCCAAACCCAGGAAGTTCTACGTGTTCTTTCGGTTGTGATTTCAGATTTAGATTCAGGGGTTACGGTCACTGTGGCAACTCCAATGGTTTAACCAGTCTTTTTAATTTCCTCGAATAATTTCTCGTATTCCTTTGCCACCATCTCAGGGTCATACATGGTAAAAGGAGTACGATTACTTATATACTCATTTCGATGACTTAATACTTCAATTATGGAATCTGCGAGTCCTGCTGAGTTTCCAATAGGGAAAATTCGTCCCATCCCATGCCTCATCACCGGTTGACGAACACCCGGTAGTGCAGACGCCACACAAGGGATCCCATTCATCATTGCCTCAATTTGCACAAGCCCAAAAGCCTCGGTTGAATTCAAGCTGGGTAATACAAGCACATCAAGATTCGGGAAAAAAGCAGCCATTTGTTCCGGGTTGAGTGACCCCAGGAATTTCCAGTTGTTCTTTTCCTGGTATACGGAAATCCGGGAGGACAATCGTGCAAAATATTCCTCTTCTCCAATGATATTCCTGTAGGGTCCGACAAATTGTACGAGGGCCCCCGGATACTTTTCCAACACCCTTGGCAGCGCATCCAAAAGAACTTCAACCCCTTTTTCAGTCGCGAACCGGGCAGCCATACCTATCACTGGGTGCTGGTTTTTTGGATTATTTTGCAACCTGAATTTTTCAATTTTCTCTTTACTGGACTTCGGTAATTCGACAGGGGGAGGAATGATTACTACTTTTTTGTTTTGAGGTCTTAAATATTCAGAGTTATCCGCGTAATCCTGGGTGTAAGTGACAATGCGGTGCGTAAAAATTGCTGTCAGCCAATTCATGAACGATACCGCAAGGTTTGCTGCCCGGTTGAACAAACCGGGAGGTAATAACAGATCGCAATGGTAGGTAATGACCGTGGGTTTTTTCAACAACCTGCTTCGCAGTGAAATCCCCGCCGCATCAAATTGGGGAAGGTGCAGCTGTATCACATCTGCATGGCTCACCAGGCGCGAAGCCAGCCAGCCAAAATTGGGCATGATGACACCCTTGCTAAGCCGGAATAACACCGGCGCACGGATGATCCTAACCCCTTCAATGACTTCCTCGCGGGAAAGAGATTTATCAAATTGAGAGGTAAGAATGGTTACTTCATGCCCATGATGGGCAAACGCTTTCGCCAGCCTTTCGGCGTAAATCGTTAATCCGCTGATATGAGGTCGATAATAGGTCAGGACGATCAGAATTTTCATATCTCTTCGTTAGAATAATTGTCGATTTTCATTTACCCAATTAAAAAGCAACTCTATTCCTTTTTCAGCAGTCACCTTTGGAGACCACCCCAATTCTTTTTGTGCTTTACGAATGTCTGAGATAAATACCGGCTGATCACCCGGTCGCCAGTCAGAGACTGAAGTGGGTATTTTTCTCCCTAATAATTTTTCCAGCATGGGTTGAAATTCAGCCCAAATCGAGATCGTGTTCTCCTTGCCTCCTCCGATATTGTAGATCTGCCCCCCATTTGCAGGCAAGTGTGCAAACCCGGCATCATACGCATCCACCAGGTCTTCTACATAAAGGATATCCCTCACCTGCTTCCCATTTCCGTAGATAGTAATTGGTTTTCCAAGAATCGCTGCGATGATAAACCATGCGACCCAACCCTGGTCTTCAACGCCAAATTGACGTTTCCCATAGATGCACGATTGTCTGAAAACCAGTGTTGGCAATCCATAAATGCGGTGGTAGTCACGAACGTACTGATCTCCGCACCCTTTTGAACAACCATAAGGAGAATGAAAATCAAGCGGCTGATCTTCAGCAGCACCATTGGGAAGATCTTTGTAATCATAGCGGGTCGCTTTTTCAATGACCTCGACATTTTCCATCCCGCCATACACCTTGTTTGTTGAGGCAAAGATCAAGGATGGATTCTCACCGGAATTTCTTGCAGCCTCCAAAACATTGAAAGTTCCCTGCGCATTGATCGAAAAATCGGTTTTAGGATCAGTAACCGATGTGGTTACCGCCACCTGGGCTGCCAGGTGCAGGATCCTGGTTGCGCCTTTGGCTGCCTTGCTGATTTCTCCAGCATCGCGCACATCAGCCTTAACCAATTCGAAGGAGCCATTTCCATAGGATTTTTCAAGCCATGCAACATTAGCAATCGACCCGGCACGTGATAGATTATCAAAAATTTTTATGGAATCTCCACGTTGAAGACAGCGTGATGCATAATTCGATCCGATAAAGCCCGCTCCCCCGGTGATCAATGTAAATCCACTCATATACTCTCCTTACTTGGATTCGTTCGGAACCGTACTGGAATTCTTATTTATAATTACTTTGAACAGGGAAGAAAGGTTTTCCTGTTGACGGAACAATCCCCATATCCCAAGAACCCCAACCGAAACGAAATTAATTAAATGGACGATCATTGCGTAACCGAAACCGCTGCTCGTGGAGCCCCCCAGTAGGACGATAGCGCCAGTGATGGCAGCTTCAAAAACGCCCAGGGCGGCTGGTGCTGATGGGATGGCAATTCCCAACGCGAGAACACTGCAAATAAAGGAACCTGTCCAAAAAGGAACACCTGGTAGGATCTGCACCACCATGAAAAAATACACCGCAGACCATACGAGCCAGCCAATTGCGATCCATAATAGAGATTTGAAAAATTGTCCTGGACTTTTAATCGTCGAAAACCCTTCGATAAGGTTCTTAATGACAGGAATGACGATTGTAAAAAATCGTGACTTTCCTTCATGTTTTTCGACCCAGTTGAGCACTTTTTCTTTATACCTGGTTAAAAGGAACAAACATACCATTCCGAAAATGACCACAATTAATGCAATAATAGCGATTGGCTTCATCCAATCCAAACCGGTGATATGAGGCAAAGTGAGTACAAGCAATATGGCGGCAAAGGCGATATCAAAAGCACGTTCAATAACGATGCTTGACAAGGTATAAAAAGTCCCCAGCCCGGAACTTTTTCCTACCAGGAAGGATCGGCCAAACTCTCCTGCTCGAAATGGGAGAATATTATTCAGAAAATATCCTTCGCTCACGCCAAAAAATGATTCCCAAAAACCGGTTTTATTCCCCAGTATTATTCGCCAGGCTTTTGCCCGAATCAACAGGCTCAGGATATTAAAAACAAATATCCCGATCACAAATTCCAGGCTCATAGTGGACAGAGCAGTTTTAAGATCCTGCGGATTTACGAATTGCAGCACTGCGTAAACTGCCAGTGCGCTGATCAGTATCCCGGGGATGATACGCAGCCAGATAGAACCACCCTTTTTCCTGGTTGCCATTTTATTCCTCTTCCAAGCGGAGAACAGCCATAAAGGCTTCTTGCGGAATTTCTACGTCGCCAACCATTTTCATGCGTCGTTTCCCCTTTTTCTGTTTTTCGAGGAGTTTCTTCTTTCGAGAAATGTCTCCCCCATAACATTTCGCTAAAACATCTTTACGCAGGGCTTTTACATTTGCACGCGAAATCACACGCCCGCTCGCAGATGCCTGGATGGCGACATCAAACATTTGTCGCGGGATTAGGGCTTTAAGCTTAGTAACAAGGAATTGCCCTTTATGATATGCATCTTCTTTATGCACGATGGTCGCCAGGGCATCAACCGGTTCGTTATCCACCAGTACCTCAAGTTTAACCAGGCTTCCTTGTCTGTAATCCAGAAAGTGATAATCCATCGAAGCATACCCGCGCGTACGGGACTTTAGATCATCAAAGAAATTCACGATAAGTTCCGAAAGAGGGATGTCATAATTTAATTGCACACGTTTTGGTGCAGGGTAATCCTGTGAGATAAAGGTTCCCTGCCGTTTCGTCACCAATTCCATGATTGTTCCATAGAAGTCCGTCGGGGTGATGATTTCAAGCCGCATCCAGGGTTCACGTACCTCTGCAATAATCCCTTCTTCCGGTAATTTTGCCGGCGATGAGATCAGCAAGGTTTCGCCTGTGAGCAATTGGACTTCGTATTCAACGGTCGGGGCGGTCACTACAATATCCAGATCGTATTCTCTTTCGATGCGCTCCTGGATGATTTCCATATGGAACAATCCCAGGAAACCACAGCGGAAGCCAAAGTTAAGCGCCTGGGAAGTTTCCAATTCATAGACCAACGAAGCATCGTTAAGCTGAAGCTTTTCGATGGATTCTTTTAGTTCACCATAATCTTCGCCATCAACCGGAAATATGCCGGCAAATACCATCGGCTTTGGATGCCGGTATCCCGGCAAGGGGTGTTCTGCTGGATCGGTGGCTAACGTCAGCGTGTCACCAACGCGGCACTCCTTTACTGTTTTCAACCCTGTGGCAATATATCCCACATCACCGGCAGAAAGCTCATTGATTGGTACCATTCCCGGTGCAAAAACGCCTATTTCTACCGGTTTCACATCGGCGTTCGTTGCCATCATTCGAACGATGTTAGTCGCTTGAACGGTCCCTTCCATTACACGCACATAGGCAACAACTCCTTTGTATGAATCGTAATGAGAATCAAAAATCAATGCTTTCAACGGGGCATTTATATCCCCTTTTGGAGGTGGTACCTTCTCAACGATCTCGCGCAGAACACTCTCCACATTGATGCCCTCTTTTGCTGAGACTCTCAATATGGCTTCTGCCGGGGTGCCGATCAATGCTTCGATTTCCTCTGCCACTTCATCCGGTTGTGCTGATGCCAGGTCGATCTTATTGATCACTGGTATGATCGTCAGGTTAGATTCCAGGGCCAGGTACAGATTTGCCAGGGTCTGAGCTTCGATACCCTGGGTCGCATCCACAACAAGCACTGCCCCCTCGCAGGCCATCAACGCGCGGCTCACCTCATAATTAAAATCGACATGCCCTGGGGTGTCGATAAGATTCAATTCGTAATCAATTCCTTTGTAAGGATAATTCATGCGAACCGCAGAAGCTTTGATGGTAACGCCCTTTTCACGTTCCAGGTCCATTGAATCCAGCACCTGCTCAACCATTTCGCGGTCAGAGACTGTGCCAGTGATCTGCAGCATTCGATCGGCAAGGGTCGACTTGCCATGATCTACATGTGCAATAATACAAAAATTCCTGATGAGGTCTATAGACATAATCGGAGTTTAGTATACCTTATTAACTTTTTCAATCAAAAAAAATTAAGGTTCTTTCATCCTTCGATCTCAGGAAAAAGCTTGCCAACCCAATCCACTTTTACAGTCTCAACAGACCGATTGGTCGACAAGTGGACTAAGAATTCGATATTCCCCTTGGGTCCAACTAGTGGCGATTGGATCAATCCGAGAACGGCAAACTGCTGTTCACCCACAAATTCAAGTATCTCGAACAGGATACGCTTATGAATTTCAGAATCGCGTATTACGCCCTCGCCACGTGCGGCATCCTTTTTTCCTGCTTCGAATTGAGGTTTGATCAATGCGATGATTTCACCCATCCCATCGGCAAACCATGATCTCACGATTGGGAGTAAGGTACGCAAAGAAATAAATGAAGCATCAATGGTAACAAGATCGATTTTTTCTGGAAATCCTTTTACGAATCGTGCATTCGTCTTTTCCATCACTACCACGCGTGAATCCTGACGCAGCTTCCAATGTAAGATTCCATAACCCACATCGACTGCATAGACTTTGGCTGCTCCATGCTGCAAGAGGCAATCTGTGAATCCTCCGGTGCTAGCGCCAACATCCACGCAGGTAAATCCCGTAAGGTTCTCCAGGCTGAATGCAGTTAATGCTCCCAACAGTTTTTCACCACCGCGAGAAACGAATGCAGGGGGTTGGTCAACCGTAACTTTATCGCCCACTGATACACCAACAGCCGGTTTGAGCGCAACCTGTTCATTAATCCGCACAGACCCGGCCATGATCATCCGTTGGGCAAGTGAACGGCTTTCTGCAAGTCCTTTCTCAACCAGGTAAAGATCGAGCCGTAATTTACTCATGCAAGAATTTTACTCTTGAAAGAGTCCTGTGATATATTTATTGCATGCTTAAATATCTTTTCAAAGCCATGCGCCCCAAACAATGGACGAAGAATATATTTATTTTTGCAGCCCTTGTATTCGACCGTAAATTATTCGATCTACCATCGCTTGGACGAACCGCCATCGCATTCGGATTATTTTGCTTCCTCGCAAGCAGTGTTTACTTGATCAATGATGTCGTCGATCGTGAGGCAGATAAACTTCATCCGGTCAAAAAGAATCGCCCCATTGCTGCTGGTAAACTCAGCGTTTCTTTTGCCCTTATTGTTGCATTTCTATTTGCAGTCATCTCGTTAACTGGTTCCTATCTGCTCAACCTTGACACCTTTTTGTTTTTCCTGGCATATATTCTGCTCAACTTGGCATATTCCAAATGGTTAAAACATATTGCCTTGATCGATGTCCTGGTTATCGCGGCTTGCTTTGTCCTGAGGGTGGCTGTTGGAGTCTCAGTGATCCACGTCGAGCGTTTTTCTCCATGGTTATATGTAGTCGTGACATTGCTCGCGTTGTACATCGGTTTGGGTAAACGCCGTTCCGAATTGATGGTACTCCTTCCAGAAACCAGTGTGTCTCACCGGAAAGTATTTTCTGGTTATACAATTGAATTAATCGACCAAATGATTACCATAGTCTCGGCAACAACGATTATGGCTTATTCACTGTATACATTTTCGGCTCCCAACCTTCCCCAAAACCACACCATGATGTTGACGATTCCTTTCGTCATTTATGGCATATTCCGCTACCTGTCCCTAATGCAAATTAGCAAAAAAGGGGGAGAGCCGGAGGAGTTGATAATAAATGACCGTCCACTCCAAATAACGGTATTTTTATGGGGAATTGCTGTACTGCTTATTTTCTACTTGTCGAAGTGACGTATGCCTGCCATATCAAGCTCAGCACCTGGTAAAGTGATTTTATGCGGTGAGCATGCAGTCGTCTATGGTCATCCTGCGATTGCCCTGCCGGTAATGGATGTAAAAACCCGCTGTGTAGTGCTGGCAAAACCTGGTAAACCTCAAAACGATGTCATCATCAACGATATTGCAATCGGTCTCAAATGCAGCCTTGATGGCCTGAACCCGAATAATCCCCTTCGAAAAACGATTGCCTTGACGCTTTCAGCTCTGTCGCTTGATCATCTCCCTTCCTGCGAAATTCAAATACACTCATCGATTCCAATCGGTGGAGGGTTGGGTTCCAGCGCTTCTGTATCCGTTGCAATAATTCGAGCGCTCTCGGCATTTGTTGGTCATCCAATGGAAAATGAATCGGTTAATGACATTGCTTTCGAGATTGAAAAACTACATCACAACACCCCCTCAGGGATTGATAATTCGGTCATCACCTACGCAAAACCTCTCATTTTTGTTAAAGGGAAACCGCTTGATTGGCTGGATATTAAATTCCCATTGACATTCCTGATTGCAAATTCAGGGATTAAAGGTTCGACCCGCAATGCGGTTACGATAGTCCGGGAAAATTGGCTCGCAGACAAAGAAAAATTTGATTCGATTTTCCAGGAGATCGGTGAGATCAGCCGGTCAATGCGGCTTGCGCTCAGCGAGGGATCAGAAATCCAAATTGGAGCATTGATGAGCCGGAATCATATCCTGCTCCAGCAATTAGAGGTTTCAATTCCGCAATTGGATCGGCTGGTTGAGAGCGCGGTCGCTGCCGGGGCGTTTGGTGCCAAACTCTCCGGAGGTGGATTGGGTGGAAATGTCCTGGTCCTTTCGTCTACAGATAAGGCCGGAGTTATCACCAAAGCTCTTACAAGTTCTGGTGCAGTAAATGTAATCTCGACTCGAATTGGGATTGTTTAAACGAGAATTGATATGACGATTTGTTACTTGAAACTTGGCGGATCTCTCATCACAGATAAAGATAAAACAGATACTCCCGACCTTGCCCGGTTAACCTCGATCAGTCGTGAAATCGCCCGAGCCCAGGAAGATTCACCGGATTTGAAACTGGTCATCGGTCACGGTTCCGGATCCTTTGGTCATCAGGCTGCCGCGCAATACCACACGCGGGATGGAGTGAAAACCTATGAGGATTGGCTTGGTTTTGCCAAGGTCTGGCAAAAAGCACGCGAACTGAATGAGATCGTAATGTCTTGTCTCATTAACGCACATATTCCTGTAGTAGCATATCCACCTTCAGCGACTGTAATCACCGAAAATCACCAAATTCATTCCTGGTCAGTCGAACCTCTTCATGCAGCCCTGAAAATCGGCCTCACCCCCGTGATTTATGGTGATGTGGTATTCGATAAAAATATCGGAGGGACGATCCTCTCTACTGAAGAACTATTCCTGGGGCTATCCAGTTATATCGTTCCAGACCGAGTTCTCCTGGCTGGTACGGAACCCGGTGTATGGAAAACCTTCGCTGTAAAAGATTCGCTTATTCCAACTTTGACCCCTGCTCAATTTTCAAGTCCAAACCAAATGATATCCTCGAGTCTTGATGTAACTGGCGGCATGGGATCCAAGGTATCCTTGATGCTCAAACTTGCTCAAAACCACCCTGATACTGAGATTTTTATTTTTTCAGGGTTGGAATCTGGTAACATCTATTCATCACTGATCGGAAAAGGTCAGGGAACGCGAATTATTTCACAGGAAAGGGGTTGATATGATCTTCAACCGGGAGAGCCAGGAAAAATTAGAGGATATTATCCTCGCTCCTTATGCGGTTCATGCCAGGGATTCCAAAGGACGGCATAATCCTGAATCTGAACCCAGTTTTCGCACGTGTTTTCAACGCGACCGCGACCGTATTCTCCATACCAGTGCCTTTCGCCGCCTGGAATACAAAACCCAGGTTTTCATTAATTACGAGGGAGATTACTACCGCACCAGGCTTACCCATACCCTCGAAGTGACGCAAATTGGCAGAAGCCTGGCTCGTGCGCTCGGGGCGAATGAAGACCTTGTGGAATCCATCTGCATGGCACATGATATGGGTCACCCCCCCTTCGGGCATTCCGGTGAAGCCACACTCAACACGCTCATGAAAGACTATGGCGGTTTTAACCACAACCACCATTCGTACCGAATCGTCACCGAGATCGAAAAACGCTACCCCGAATTCCCCGGGCTTAACCTGTCTTGGGAAGTCCTTGAAGGCATTGTCAAACATGAAACAGAATACGATAAAACGGATGCGTTGGAGTTTGATCCAACACTTCGCGGACATCTTGAAGCACAGATCACGAATGTGGCAGATGAACTGGCTTATACCTCGCATGATCTCGATGATGGATTGCGTTCAGGCATGATCACAACAGAAATGCTGGAAGGTATCGATTTATGGGACATGGTCGTTGAAAATTTTGGCCGCGGAAGCTGCTCCCTCGATGACCTTACCCGTCATCAGATCATCCGCGAACTAGTCGGTTTGGAAGTGGACAGCATGATTTTCAACTCCGTCGATCGTATCGAGAAAAGCGGAATAAAAACCCTGCATGACCTTCAATCTCTTCCTTACAATGTTGTCGGATTTGATGACCTGATGAAAAAAAGGAACCGCGTCCTCAAGGATTTTCTCTTTAAAAACATGTATCGCCATCATCGCGTGGTGCGCATGCAGCAAAAAGCTGAAAGGGTATTGACTGAATTGTTTAATGCATATGTTCGTGAACCAGCCATGCTCCCCAACCAATTTCAGGAGCAAATTGACGGAAAAGGAAAAGAGCGTACAATTTGTGATTACCTGGCAGGGATGACAGACCGTTTTGCGGTAGATGAATACCAGCGCTTGTTTGACCCCGCCTTATTGCCATAGATTTCATTATTACTGGAGCTAGAATGGATCAAGCAACTTATTTAACTGAAGAAGGCGAAAAAAAACTTCGCGCTGAGTTGGAACATTTAACTGGAACTGTTCGGGTCGAACTCTCAAAACGGCTCCGTTCAGCCATCCAGATGGGTGATCTTTCTGAAAATGCTGATTATCATGCTGCAAAGGAAGAGCAAGGTTTCGTAGAAGGACGGATCGCCTACATCACACAGCTTCTTCGCAACGTGGTTATCATTGATGAAAATAAAAGGCAAAGCGGAAAAGTGGAGATTGGTTCTACAGTAACCATCCAGGAAGGGTTAGGTCCCGAAATGACCTATACCATTGTGGGACCTCAGGAAGCAGACCCAATGCATGGCCGAATTTCCTTTAATTCACCAATTGGGCAATCCATAATGGGACATTCTGCTGGTGAGAATGTTGACGTAACCACCCCTGTTGGAAATAAGAAGTTCACAGTAATCAAGATCGAATA
>CAZAAJ010000042.1:0-25150 GCA_964483135.1 uncultured Anaerolinea sp.
TGGCATAAGACAGTATGCAACTAGTTCAATTGGATAATATGGTAAAAAACGAAATACTAAACGAAGTAAATAATCATAACCATCATTTGAGAAGAATATTGCTTCTTTGTTCACACCTCGATTGAAGTAATGAACATACGGAGTAACAAGCTCGACCATAATTATGGTTTTGCCAGGTCGAGGGTGAAATATCCGCCGTACTCGCTGCTGGAATTGCACCAGTAACCAACTCCGGCATAGGTATAGATCGGGTTAAGCATATTCGTGCGGTGACCTTCGCTGCCCATCCATGCGCTCACCGCGGCGCTGGCGCTGTTGTTGCCGCCACTTCCGGCATATATATTTTCTGCCGCATAGGAGAACGAGAATCCAGCCGCCGCCATACGGTCAAACGGGCTTGAACCGTTGCTGCCGGTGTGACTGAAGAAATGGTTCACTGCCATATCCTGGCTGTGATCACGGGCAGCGCTGGTAAGCGCTGATGAACCTGAAAGCGCGGCGACCCCGGCCTGTTCGCGTTGATAGTTCACCATCGACAATAACGCCGATTCGAACGAAGAATTGCCTCCGTCGCATCCTCCGCTACTACTCGGCGTGTATGTGAGTGTAGGGGGTCGGGTGGTGAAAGTTAAAGTTGCCGGCACATTGCTCGTAAGCGATGGCGTAAAACTTGCGGGCAGCGTGAAGGTGACCGTTTTGGTTAATGTCACGGTTACAGTCGGGGTGGAAGTCCGGGTTTGAGTCACCGTTTTTGTGATGGTACTGGTTTTGGTTGGTGTTTTAGATAACGTCGGCGTGACCGAATTTGTAACGGATGCTATTTTGGTTGGGGTGCGCGTTAGGGTGACGGTTCCAGTAGTTGTGATTGTTGAGGTCAGTGTGGGTGTGAGTGTATTGGTGGAGGTACCCCTGACTGATGTTGAAAGCGTCGGCGTGACCGTCTGAGAAGGAAGCGGGCTTGGGGTCATCGTTCCGGTAGCGTTAGGGGTTCCAGTGGGTGTGAATGCCAATGTGACCGCGGGAGTTAGTGAAGTAGTCTCGGAAATATCGCCGGGTTTACCTGTCGAAAGGATTAAGGTAGATACCAAAGTTGGGACGGGGAAAGGGTTGAGCGCAGAATCAGGAGCGACAAAAATCACCGCCACCACGATCACCAACACAAATATGGCGCCCAGTATGAGAATTGTTAGAATGTCCCAAAAAGAATATGTTTTCATCGAAAATTCCCAGCGACCGCGATCTTTCCTATCGCAGAACTTCAGGCTTTACCTTGCGCCAGGGATCATTTTCTGTTGCCAGTTCAAAAGCGCGTCCGATACGCAGCAGTTTATCCTCGGTGTAATCAGCCCCGAGCAATTGGATCCCAATCGGCAGGAGTTCATTATCCAGTCCTCCAGGGAGTGATAACCCGGGAATGCCGGCATGGTTGCCGGGTACGGTTAACTGGTCGGCATACTGCATCAGCACCGAGTCACCATAAACCGCGTCCATGTGAAATGCCGGGGTCGGGTTGGTGGGGGTCAGCAGCGCATCCAGGCGGTATTTACCGTTCGGATCAAAAATGGAGTCAAAATCGCGCCGGATCAGTGTGCGGACACGCAGCGCCTTCTGGTAATACTGCTCGCTGTACTGCGCAGCGCTTGTGTACATCCCCATCAGGATGCGCAGTTTCACCTGTGGACCAAAACCCGCGTTGCGGGTACGGCGGTACATCGCCTGCAGGTCTGAACCCGGCTCAAGTTCGCGGAGACCGTATTTCACGCCGTCAAACCGGTGCAGGTTGGAAGCGGCTTCCACGCGGCTGATGACAAAATAGACCGGAATGCCATATTTTGTATTCGGCATGGGTACATCTTCAATAATTTCGGCGCCCATCGCAGCCAGTTTTTCAGCCGCATCGCGAACCGCCCGTTCAATATCCGCGGGGAGCTGCTGGTACTTGAGCTCGCCCGTAGAAAGATCCGGGTAGGTGAGGCGGAAGTAATCCGGTGAAAGGCCAATACGCATGCCCTTCACCCCTTTTTGCAGGGCTGCCATGTAATCCGGTACCGCCACCGCAGCCGATGTGGAATCATGCTCATCATGCCCGGCGATGGTATTCATTACCGCAGCCGCATCACTTACGGTATGAGCCAACGGTCCGGGGCAATCCAGTGAGGAGGCAAAAGCGATCAACCCGTAACGGGAAACACGCCCATAGGTGGGTTTAAGCCCTACCACACCGCAGAAACCAGCAGGTTGGCGGATCGAACCCGCGGTATCCGTGCCCAGAGAAAGCGGGGCTTCTCCTGCAGCCACGCTGGCTGCGCTGCCGCCTGAAGAACCACCGGGCACGCGGTCGGTTTTCCATGGGTTGCGGGGTGTCGGCCGGTAGGCGCTGGATTCGCTGGAAGAGCCAAAGGTGAACTCATCCAGGTTGACCTTGCCAATCATTACTGCACCCGCTTTTTCCATGCGCGCTACCGGTGTTGCGGTGTACGGTGCGGTAAAGTTGGAGAGGATGCGTGAAGCTGCCGTGGTGACTGTTCCCTCAACGCAAAAAATATCTTTCACCGTGAATGGAACCCCTGCCAGCGGACCTGGGTCTTCACCCCGGGAGATCATCTGGTCAATTTCATTGGCTCTGGCAAGAGCACGCTCGTCCGAAACGGAAATGAAGGCATGAACCTTCGCCCGATCCTCATCGGTAAGTTCACGCTCTTCGAGTGAACCGGGGCGTCCATCCACTTCGCCAATCCGGCGCAGGGAGGATTCAAGGATCTCAACCGCAGAAGTTTTTTTCTGCTTCAACAAAGAGACTAATTCAAGGGCAGTCAGGTCGCAGAGTTCCATAGGTCTCATTTCAGCGTGGTATGCGGAATATCAGGCACAACAATGTAACCGTCTTCAAGTTGCGGCACCTGGAATTGGATTGCCGTGGCGGCACCTGAGGGCATGCAGGCATCCTCCCGCAGGAGCGGACGTGCTTCAGGGATGTACGGCACACCATGCAAATTTGACTCGATCGAATTATCGATGGGGATTGACGCCAGCTCGCGTATTGCGCGCAGCTGGTTATTCAGCTGTTGATGGAGATAAGCTGCCTGTTCTTCGCTCAACTCCATGGCTGCCAACTCCACCAATCGATTAAACACTTCAATACTAATTTGATCATTCATAGTCATATCCATCCGGTGATTGAATTGTTGCGAATTAGAGATTGTAACATCACCCTTGCAGGGTGACAATTACGGGGTTACCGTGGGATAGGGCGTGGACGTCGGACGCCTGGTGGGTTCAACGCGCGGGGTGGGCGTCCAGGTTGGCGGCAGTGAAAGCAGTGTAGCAGTTGGGGAGGGGATGGAAATGGTCGGTATCATCGTCGCCCGCGGAAATGGATTGATATTCGAATCGGGATTAATGTAGATTGAAATAAATGTAAAAATAAGCACTAACGTTGCAATAAGTGCGAGAATTGATAACAGATCCCATATAGACAGTTTTTTCATGCTTCGAAATTCCCTAAAGTCAGTATAGCCAACTTTACCTCATTGTCAAGTTTTGTCTAACTCATTTCTTTTCGAAAATCGCAACATTGTCCGTTTCGTAGACCAGGGTATAGGAGGAATTATTTTTGAGTACTTCTACCAGCATGTTCTTGTAAGGCACCAGCTCAACTGAGTTTTGAACCCTGAGTTGGCGAACATAAAGATAGTCGTACACCACATCATATTCGCGCGCCCAGGTATCGATGCATTGCAGTGACTGGTCAACACAATTTCGCAGATCCAGTGCTTTTTGTTTGGCGTTAGTATAGGCGCCGCCGCCCAGCCATTCTGTCCCCTGGACGGTTGCCGAGCTTGCCCGTCCGGTTAGCACTGGAAACCATTCTGAAACCGGGTCGACTGACCAATAGTAATCAGAAAGGACTACAAACCTGCTGTTTATCTCGGTGTTTGCATTTATCCAGGTGAATGCTATTTGTTCATCTTCGCTCAACCTGTTCGTAGAGAACTGATTCAAAACCCGCATGGACGAAGGAAACCATTGGAGAAACATGATCGCCAGGAATAGCTGCGAGAAGACCGAGGATAGAAACCGGGAGGGCTCCATTAACGACTCGTCGCTATTTTTCCTGGTGTCCAGCCAGTTGATCAGGAGAACCACGGTGTAGGCAGCAAACATCGCCACAATCGGCGCGATGAAGATCTTGGCGCTCCTGGGAGACACGGTATAAGAGATGACCGCCCATACCGGCAGGAACCATTGTTTTTTAGCGAGGAACAGAAAACACCCGATAAGCGCAAGAATGGCAATGGAGCCGGTTCCAAGTTCGTTGGTGATGGTCATGTTAAGTGGATATAAGAACGCGTTTCCATTCTGTTCTGAGGTTGAAAATGCCGATAAAAACGGGGTGAGCCCGTGCGACAGCAAGACGCTCCCCCACCATGGAGATGTCAGGATAAGCGTCAACAACCCCATTACCCCTGTCTGCCAGGCACCTTTTTTATTGCGGCTGAGGAAGAACCACAATACCGGCACGCTCACCGCAGCATGAAACCCAGTCTCGGGATGCGCCAGGATTGCCAAACTTAAGAATAAAGCAGCAAAGATCAATGATTTGATAGATCCGCGTCTAAAGAGAACGATCGTGAAGTGAAGCGCAAGCAGGGCAAAAAGGAAACCAGTGGCGCGGGTTACTCCTCCGCCCATGATCACCCAATCAAATGTCACCGGGATAAGGCTGAAAATCAATATCGACAGGGAAAGCAGAGCATCATCCTCCGTCAGGTCCTTGATCAACAGGTAAGCTGCCGGGATGGTAAGGACGGATATTACTGCAGGAAAAATACGGAAAATAGTGATCAGCTGCCAGCCGAATAACTGGCTCAAGCCTGCAGTTAAATAAAATGCCAGTGGCGGGTAAGCATAAGGGATATTCAGGGCATTGTAACTTGTAAACAATGGCAAGCGATAATGGTTTTCAACCAGTTCCCGCGTCATCTGGTAGAACAACCCCCCGTCATTCAAGGGAAAATCAGCAGAGAGAGGTTCTGATAGCCGTAAATACCCCCCGATTAAAATCGCAAATACGAGGAATACAATAGAAGGTTTTACTTTACTGAGTTTTTCTCTTATCCCTGTCAGCCCCATTTTAGAATCCTTCCAATTTCGTGATGTGAAAATTATACAGCGGAAAAGTCAGCATTCCTTGATCGGAAGTTCGATCCTATGGATGGGTTATACTCAAAGCTGAAACTAGTTAACGTTTTTGGAAATTCGGGACAGATAACGTGAAGAAGTCTCCTTTACTGCTCTATATAATCGCTTTCATATTCATTGGCCTGTCACTGATCCATTTTTTATCCCTGGCGATGATCCTGCGCTCCTGGGCATGGTTGCGGGTTTTCGAAACAAACCCGGGAACCGGAACCTTGTTTTTCGTAAACCTTTTTCTTGGATTAGGGTTTCTTTTAGCCGGGTTGTTCCTCCTGCTGCGGCGACCCTGGGCATACGGGTTTGGTGGAGTATTGTCAGTGCTTGCCACTGCCTGGTTCTGGGTTGGGCGTACTATTTTAAGTAGCTCACCTTTACCCTTTGCCCGGCACGTTTTCATACTCATCCTCTCAATAATACTATTGGCGTTGGTACTGCTTTCACTCTGGCTGCTCGCAGCCCATCTGAAACCAGAACTCCCTGCCGCAAAACTTGTGGGAATTGATCATGAATCGAAAAACTGATATCCCCGTGGAAAGCGAAGTAAAGTTCTACCTCTCGGACAAATCCTCCTTTGAAGACCGTTTACGCCGCGTTGGTGGATTGCTCCTCCACGAACGGGTGCATGAAGTCAATTATCGCTTCGATACCCCGCAGATGGACCTCTCCCGCGAGCATCGGGTGTTGCGGCTCCGTCAGGATGAAGCGACGCTTATCACTTACAAAGGACCCTCCTCCTTGCAGGAAGGTGTCACCGTACGGGATGAGATCGAGTTCGAGGTCAGCGATTTTACTGCCGCCAGGCAGCTTCTGGAGGCACTGGGATATAAAGAAAGTGTTCACTACGAGAAGTGGCGCACCACCTATTATTTGGATGACCTTGAGATCACCCTGGATGAAATGCCCTTTGGCAATTTCACCGAAATAGAGGGCAATGATCCCGGGCAGATCCAGCGTACCGCGATTAAACTGGCTCTGGATTGGTCTGCCCGCATCAATTCAAGTTACATGATGCTGTTCGACCAGGTTCGCAGGAATAAAAATATTAACCTCGTCAATCTTACGTTTGAAGACTTCAGTAACATTAATATCTCCGCTGATGAACTGGGAGTTAGGGCTGCGGACAAACCCTATTTTTTATAAGCAGGAATGTAAATGAAGTATATTGAATTTCGAGACGCGATTCACCAGGAGTTGATTGACAATCCGGCCGGCCTCACTTGGATTCAACTGCGCGGCCGCCTGTCTCTTCCCTACAAAATGCCATGCCAGACATGGATCGCCCAGCTCGAAAAAGAAATCGGATTGAAACGGGAATCGCGTGTTCACGGCGCGTTAATTTGGCAGGTAAAAAACATCAAGGAGTGAATTATGAAACTTTTGATCGCATGTGATATGGAAGGCATCAGCGGCGTGGTTTCCTGGGACCAGGTGGACCCCTCCAAACCGGAATACCAGCGTTTTCGCCACATCATGACAGCCGATGTCAATGCTGCCATTCAGGGTGCTTCTGCCGCCGGTGCCACCGAGATACTCATCTCCGATGGGCATTGGAATAGCAGCAACATCCTGTTGGATGAGCTTGACCCTCGCGCCGGGCTTAACACCGGCACCCCCACCCGCCTTTCCATGGTGCAGGGGATCGATACCGGCGTGGATGCCGCCATCTTCCTGGGGTACCATGCCCGTGCCGGCTCTCTCCACGCGGTGCTGGATCATACCTGGTCGAGCGTTCGCGTGGCTAATCTCTGGTTGAACGGCCGCGTTACTGGTGAATTCGGACTCAACGGCGCCATTTGTGGTGAAGCCGGCATCCCTGTGATCATGGTCAGCGGCGACCAAACGGTTTGCGCTGAAGCCCGCGAGTGGGCTCCGGGGATTGTCACCGCGCAGGTGAAAACCGCGGCGGGGCGTTATGCCGCCAGCTGCCTGCCCTTCGAGGTCAGCCGGAAATTGATCGCGGATTCCGCCGACCAGGCAGTTTCATCATTTTTAGCCAAAAAACATCCTGCTCCGATCAAGATGCAAACCCCCGTCACGGTCACCATTGAGTTCTTCCATTCGAATTTTGGCGATCAGGCCAGTCTGCTCCCCGGTGCCGTGCGTCTGGATGGACGCCGTATCGAATTCAAGGCTGCATCGATGGTTGACGCTTATCTCGGTTTCCGCGCCGCTGTTAACATGGTTTCTTCTTAATCCTCAAATGTGTATGAATCGCGAAGGTGAACCAGGATGGTTCACCTTTTTTAATTAAAATACTTAAATTTTCCGCGCCTCCTGTCAATCTTAAGAGAGCATTCAAAGCCCGGATGCTATAATGGGTTTATCTTATTCGTACCTCTTTTGGAGTCTTCCCGGAATGTCATTTGCCCACCTGCATGTTCACACTGAGTACTCCCTTCTGGATGGTTTCAGCAATATCAAGAAACTAATTGCCCGGACGAAGGAAATGAACATGAATTCGATCGCCATCACCGATCATGGCACCATGTTCGGGGTGGTCGAATTCTTTCATGCAGCAAAGGATGCGGGTATCAAACCCATCATTGGGCTGGAAACCTACGTGGCTGCCCGCCGCATGGCCGATCGCGATCCGCAGCGTGATAAACACTCCTATCACCTGGTATTGCTTGCTGAAAATGAAAAGGGGTACAAAAACCTGTTAAAGATCGCCACAGCCGGGCAATTGGAGGGATTTTATTATTCCCCCCGCATCGACCATGAATTCCTTGCCGCTCATTCCGATGGGCTCATCGCCACCACATCCTGCATGTCGGGTGAAGTACCGCGTACCATCCTGGATAAGGGTTCCGACGCCGCCAGGATGAAGCTGGACTGGTATTACGAAACCTTTGGTCCCAACAACTTCTTTGTCGAATTACAGAATCATAACATTCCCGAGTTGATGCAAATCAACAAAACACTGCTCGAACTCGGCAAACGCTACAATGCCAATTTCATCGCCACCAATGATGTGCATTACATCGAACGGGCAGATGCGCGTTACCAGGATATTATGCTCGCCATCCAAACCGGCGCGCTGCTCAGCGACCCCAACCGCATGAAGATGACCGGCGACACCTACTATCTGCGCAGCCCTCAGGAAATGGCCTCGCTCTTCCCCGAAAGCCCGGATGCGCTGCAAAATACCCTCGCCATTGCCGAACGCTGCAATGTTGACCTCGAGAAAAAATCCTATCATCTGCCGCGTTTTGAAGTGCCGGATGGCTTTTCCCCCCAGACGTACCTGCGTAAATTATGCGAAGAGGGCATGGTTCGCCGCTTTGGTGACCATGTGAGTGACCCCGCGGTGCGTGAACGCCTTGAATACGAACTGGGCATCATCAACCAGATGGGATTTGATGCCTATTTTCTCATCGTTTGGGACTTGTGCCGCTACGCCAATGAGAACAATATCTGGTATAACGCGCGCGGCTCCGCTGCAGGGTCGCTGGTAGCCTACACCCTCGATATCAGCCTGATCGATCCCCTCAGCCATGGATTACTTTTTGAACGCTTCCTCAATCCCAATCGCGTCTCCATGCCGGATATCGACCTTGATTTCCAGGACGACAAACGCGCCCAGGTGATGGAATATTGCGCGAATAAGTATGGCAATGATAAAGTGGCGCAGATCATCACCTTCGGAACATTAGGCGCAAAAGCTGCCATCCGTGATGTGGGCAGGGTGATGGACATCCCACTCTCTGAGGTTGACCGGGTATCCAAATCGATCCCCACCATCATCCCCGATAAACCGGTCACCATCGAAAATGCGCTTGAAGCCTCCCCGCAATTCAAGGAAATTTACGGCGAGGCCGATTACCTGCGCGACCTCATCGACACCGCCAGCCACATGGAAGGCGTGGCGCGTAACGCCGGCACCCATGCAGCCGGTGTTGTGATCACTGACGAGCCGCTGCTCGAATACCTGCCGCTGCACCGCCCCACCAATGGTTCTGAAGATTCACCCATCAAATCGGTTACCCAGTTTGAAATGAACATGATCGACAAACTTGGCTTGCTTAAGGTGGATTTCCTTGGTCTGGCTACCCTCACCATCATGCAGCGGGCCTGCGACATCATCTACGACCGGCATGGCATTTGCTACAACCTGCATAACATACCTCTGGATGACCCGGAAACTTTCGAGAGTTTTTGCAAAGGTCATACTGCCGGCGTCTTCCAGCTGGAAGGCACGGGGATGACACGCAATATCGTGCAAATGCGCCCGCAGACCCTGGCGAATATCATCGCCATGGTGGCGCTTTTCCGACCCGGTCCGATGGACCACATCGATTCCTACATCAAGCGCATGCACAAGGAAGAAGTTGTCACATTCAAACACCCCAAGCTGGAAAAGATCTTTGCGGAAACTTACGGCACGCCTATCTACCAGGAGCAATTGATGCTCGCGGTGATGGAAGTGGCAGGGTACACCGCCGCGGATGCCGATGACTTCCGCAAGGCGATTTCCAAGAAAAAAGCGGGCGAGATCGAGAAGCATAAGAAAATGTTTGTCACCGGTGCTGCCAGCAATGGCATCGAAGAGGCTACCGCCCTTGAGATCTTTGAAGATTGGCAGGGGTTTGCCCGTTACGGTTTCAACAAGAGCCATGCTGCTGATTACGGTGTTATCGCCGTGGAGACCGGCTTCCTTAAAACCCATTACCCGGTGGAATACATGACAGCGTTAATGTCGGTAACCAAGAGCGATACCGACAAGGTGGCGTTTTACTGCGCCGACTGCCGCAACATGGGCATCAAGGTGCTGCCGCCGGATGTCAACTCCAGCCAGTGGGATTTCTCGATCGAAGATATCCCCGGAGCAACCCCCGCCATCCGTTTTGGCCTTGGGGCAGTAAAGAACGTAGGCTCGGAACCGGTGGACCTGATCCTTAAAGCCCGCGCCGATGGCAAGTTCAGGAACCTGAATGATTTCATCCAGCGGGTGAACCTGCAAAAAGTGGGCAAACGCACCCTTGAATTCATGATCAAAGTAGGCGCGCTGGATGACTTCGGACCCCGCAATGCCTTGCTGCAGGTGATGGACTCCATGGTTTCGATCAGCGGCAGTCATTTCCGGGCAGCAGAATCCGGGCAAATGAGCATCTTCAGCGGGGATAGCGGCGTGGCAGAGGATCTGCACCTTCCCGAGGGGGTAACGGTGGATCCGCGCGAACAATTGCAGTGGGAAAAAGACCTGATCGGGCTTTATGTTTCCGATCATCCCATTACCGGCTTCATGCCCCTCATCCAGCAAAAGGTCACCCATTACTCAGCCGATCTTGCTACCACCCCTGACCGCCAGAAAGTGATTGTGGCAGGTATCATCACCAAAATGCGCAGGTTGAACACAAAAAATGGCAACCAGATGGCATTTGCCACCCTTGAAGACCTGCAGGGTTCCATTGAACTGGTCATCTTCCCCAAGGTCTGGGAGAAACAGGGTTCCATGGTCCAGCCTGATGCTGTGCTGTTTGTTGAAGGAAAAATAGATAATACCACGGGAGATCCCAAGGTGCTGGTGGATCTCTTCCGCGTCATTCGACCTGAAGAGGTTACCGATGAAGTGCGCATGACAGCACAAAATCAGTCTGCCGCGATTGGCGCACCTGTTGATGGATTACCTGAAGATATACCAACCCAAATTAATGACGATAGGATTCCCTTTGAAGAGCCCCCGTACCTTCCCGAAGAAGCCGATTGGCACCTCGCTCCCATCCGCGCAGGTTCAACACCTCAGACTGTGGAACCCGAAAAACCATCAAATGTTGATCAAGAACCGGCTGCTGCTCTCCAGACCAACAGTCCCGCAACCCCGATTAACGTTGAACCGGCCGACCTTCCAAAAATGGAAGGGTCTCCGGTAACCGCGCAGCTCCCTCCTGCCATCATCTCGCCCGTGATTTCGAAACCCAATGGAAAAAACGACCGCGGCAGGAATTTGATCACCATCATCCTCAAGGCCAGCGGTGAAAAAGAACGCGATGTCAGACGCATGCGCCGCATTCACGGTCTGCTCAATTCATACCCCGGCGATGACCGGTTCTGTTTCCTCGTCTTCGAACACGGTCATCAGCACCTCTTGGATTTCCCCAACGACACCACTGCCGTCACCCAGGAATTGGTCAATAAACTGGTAGAATTGGTCGGTCTGGAAAACGTGCAGGTAGAACCTGTATAAAGAGGCTATAAATGAATGAAACTCCTGTAAAAATTAAAACCATCGGGGTAATGACCTCCGGCGGCGATGCCCCGGGGATGAATCCGTTCATTCGCGCCGTGGTGCGCACAGGTGCTGCTTCCGGCGTGCGCGTATTGGGGGTCGAGGGCGGCTTTGAAGGGCTGATCCACGGCAAGTTCCGTGAACTGGGTGTCCGGGATGTTGGCGGTATCCTGCAGCGCGGCGGAACCATTTTACAGACCGCGCGCAGCCAGGAATTCCGTGAACCGTCCGGGCAGCGCGAAGCGGTGCGCCAGATCAACAACGCCGCCATGGACGCGGTGATCGTCGCTGGCGGTGACGGCAGCCTGAATGGCGCCATGAAACTGGTGGAAAAAGGCATCCCGGTGGTGGGTGTGCCCGCCAGCATTGATAACGACATCTACGGCACGGATATGTGCATCGGGGTGGATACTGCCCTCAATACTATCGTGGACGCCATCGACAAGATTCGGGATACGGCGTCTTCGCACAACCGCGCCTTCCTTGTGGAGACGATGGGTCGTCTGAGCGGTTACCTGGCCATCCAGGCTGGCATTGTTACCGGCGCGGAACTGGTGCTCATCCCTGAAGACAAGACCCCGCCCGAAGAAGTGGCTCGCGCCATTGAGCAGGCATACCAGCGCGGCAAGACCCATGCCATCATCGTGGTCGCGGAAGGGTACGAACCGCATACTCTTGAGCTGGGCAAAATGATCGATGATATGGATATCGGCTTTACCACCCGCGTCACCATCCTGGGGCACATCCAACGCGGAGGAAAACCCACGGCATTCGACAGGCTGCTTGCCACCCGCTTTGGCGTGAAATCAGTCGAGTTCCTGCTCGAAGGAAAATCAGGCGTGATGGCCGCCATGGTCGGGCGTGAGATCCAGCCCATCCCCATCAGCGAGGTCGTCTCCAACACCAAGTCCATCAGCGCCGATTACATCCGCATGGCGCATATCCTTTCACGCTAGGCGAATTCCACATAAGTGTTAAAACACGAACCCTGCGGATTCGTGTTTTTATTACCCAAATTACACGTCATGTAATTAAAAAATTGACAAGCGCATGATTTTGATATCAAAAAATACGTGTTTTAACAAAATGGGTCTTCACCTTTTGGGTGTGGAAGAAAAAGTGGTTGAATCAACCAACTATCACACTATTCGCATCTTAAGTGTGTGTTTTTAGCTGCGAAGATCATCAGAAAGGCACGATATATCCTGATAAAACTCACGGCAAAATATCAATATCAGATGTGTATAAAAATTGATTATCCTGTGAAGGTGGTATCGAGTATTTAGTGTAGGTTCCAATATGTTTGATGAAGCGTGTAAACCTTGCCCAATATTCTGAATCGCAAGAAATAATAGACTAATTCAAGGCAAGGTTCAGCCTGAAATGCTACCCTTTAGACAGTATTTTCAAAATTTCTTTTCAGATTGGCCATAAATGAAGGTGTTTTTGTTTTGGCGTGGAATTCAGGTAATAATATTATTCTCTGGTAATAATTCAGTGAATTGTCTGTATAATGGACAGTGGAATTCAATTTTCACCACCATTGGAAACCTCAATTTAGATGACCTTTTTAACCATGTAATTGCTTTGGGGCGTATTGTTTCATACAAGGGAGGGATGAATGAAAAAAACGATAAGACGATTATTGGTACTGGCTTCATGCATTGCGATCCTTTACTCAACCGCATCTTGCGACTTGCCCTTTAAACTCGTTATCAATACCGCTGAGCCTGATAGCTCCTTAAAATCCACCACACCGCAGGTGCCAGTCTCCACTACACAGTCGCCAGTGACAGAATCCCAAGAAACGCCCACGCCTAAAGCCCCCGGGCTTCAAGACGTCATGATGCCCATTACCGGTTCCATGCTCAAGTGGATCGACCTTAGCGATTTCGTCTATGTTCCCGGCGGCGAGTTTACCATGGGAGCAGATTCCACCACCCCATCTGATCACGCACCCTCACACTCAGTGAACCTGGACGGATTTTGGATCCAGCAGGCGGAAGTGACCAACCAGCAGTATGCAGCTTGTGTGGCAGTTGGCGAATGTACCGCACCCGCCCAGGAATACAATACCCCCTACTGGTACTCAAAATCAGACAAGGTTAATGCCCCCGTTGTGGGCGTGACCTGGCTTCAGGCAAATGAATACTGCACCTACATCGAATCGCGCCTGCCCACCGAAGCCGAATGGGAAAAAGCCGCCCGCGGATCGCAGAGTAATACGTATCCCTGGGGGAAAAACAACCCCAATTGCGACCTATTGAACTACGACGACTGCCTCGATCCCTCCGAGCCGGAGAACGTGCGGATGTACAACAACGGTGCCAGCGAGTTTGAAGCCATGGATATGGCCGGCAATGTCTTTGAATGGGTCAACGACTGGTATGCCAACGATTATTATTTAACCTCACCCAATGCCAACCCGGTCGGTCCCGTGGACGGCACCAAAAAGGTCTACCGCGGTGGCAGCTACGCATCCACCTTGGATGACGTCAACCCGGTCATGCGTTTTGCAGTCAAACCCGAAGAACATTCCGCTGAGATCGGATTCCGCTGTGTGTTGACTGGAGATTACAGCAGTAGTACCAACAATCAGGTGCCCCGGCCTTGTGAAGTGCTGCCTGTAAGTGTACAACCTGAAAACCAGCCTACATTCACTCCAATACCCTGTCAACCTGCCAGTGTAACAGCTGGTTGTGTTAAGCCTGCAGGCAAACAAGCCCGTACATGGATCGATATATATCAATCTAATTGCCAATTTAACCTCTTATCAGGTTTCCTTTCCAATGCGGTTCAAGATTTATATTGTTCAGCTTCGTCATTAGATGCAAATACAACACCTAAAGAATACACCTGCGTTAGCGCTAATATGGTGCAGGGATTGAACGTGGATGTGTTTTTCTGGCACGATTATGCGGTTTCCCAAATCGAATTAACTTGTCCAACCGGATTTGTGCTGGATAAAGCAAATTCATTCTGCATCCCGGGTGGCGCATGGCTGCCCGACCCGCCCTGCCCATATGGTTACACAGAACTGGAAGGGGTTTGCCTTCCAATAGATTCGTATCAAAACGGCTGCCCGGTTGGCTTCTACGAGCTCCCACGTGAAACCTCGCCCAATGTGTGGGATACATTCTGCGCCCCCCTTGACGAATGCTTGCTGCAGGGGGCTGGTGCCAATTGCAGCGCACCGGTCTGCGCGGCGGGACAAACTTATGACCCCGCCAACACCTGCTGTGCAGTGCCGGGTAAGCTCCACCAAGTCTGTCCGGTCGGTTTGTCTATGAAAATCGATCTGCTGACTCAAAAGAATTATTGTGAACCCGTTGGTTATTTGCTCTCCTATGAAAACCACACGGTCAAGATCCCCTACTGCGCGACCGTCACACCCACGCCGACCGATCCTCCGCCAAGTGCATGTTCATCATATGGAAATCAATCGTCCTGCGAAGCAAATGGTTGTCACTGGGCATTAGATGCTACTGGTGCACCTGTGGGTCCATGTCAATAAAACCAACCTTTATTAAACACATCGAGTAGGGGACGGCAGCTGGCCGCCCCCTCTCACACCACCGGAACTGTAGGTCCGCATCCTCCAGATATAGTTTGTCCTGCGAAACAAGGAAATTCTACCAATAACCCGGCCGGCCATCAGAGCAGTTTTTATGGCATGGAAACACACTTGCAGAATTGAATAAAAGAGGGTTAGTGGAGCGGTCCAGCGAGCCAGTTTAGCTGATAACTGCAATAAAAAAGCGGAGTCCCGAAATTATATAATTAATCAAGTCGTGGAAGGATGGCTTTCCTGCCGGTTTGCCTGTCGCGCATGATGTGCAGGGGAATATGATACGCTTCGCTCAGGATCTCTTCCTTCAATACTTCATCCGGGGAGCCAATTGCGGCAATCTTCCCTTTAACCAGCAGCACCACGCGGTCTGCGAACAGGGGCAGCAGGTTCAGATCGTGCACCGCCACCAGCACAGCCCGCCCGGATGTCTTTTCGGTTTCGGATGTTTCCGGGTGCGCCAGCCGGCGGACCCTTTCCATCAGGTTCACCTGGAATTGCAGGTCAAGATGCGAGGTTGGCTCATCCAGCAGCATCACTCCAGTGCGCTGCGCAAGAGCCCGCGCCAGCAGCACCCGCTGCTGCTCTCCACCGGACAACTCGGCGATGGGACGTTCCGCCAGGTCCACCAGGTCGGTCTGCAATAATGCATCCTCGACAATCTCGATATCTTTTTGTGAGTATTGCCCCAGCCAGTTGAGGTATGGGGTACGCCCAAGCGCGACCACTTCTCGCACGGTAAAGGCGGGCTGCCGCCCGCGCCCCTGCGGCACCACCGACACCAGGCGTGCGCGTTCCTGTTCACCTAGCGCATGGATCGCTTTCCCCTCAACGCGGATCGCTCCACCAATGAGGGGCAGAACCCCGCTGGCAGCCCGGATGAGTGTGGTCTTGCCGGAACCATTGGGTCCGATCAGCGCCACCACGCTGCCATCTTCCACCGACAGGGTAATGTCTTCGAGAACGATTTTATTTCCATATCCCGCGGTCAAATGATCGATCGTCAGCATGTCCTCACCAGTAATTCTGCGTTTTCGAACGCCTGAGCACCCACAGGAAGAAGGGCGCGCCAATCAGGGCAGTGATAATTCCCACCGGGATCTCCTGCGGAGCCGTCAGCGTCCGCGCCACAGTATCAGTGAGCAGCAGCAGAATCCCGCCGCCAAGCATGGATAACGGAATGAGGCGGCGGTAATCGCCTCCCCACAGCAGGCGCAGGATGTGCGGCACGACCAGGCCGACAAACCCGATCACGCCCACGAAAGCCACCGCAGCGGCGGTTGCCAGGGTGGCTGTGATGATCGCAACCCAGCGCACTCGGCGTACCGGGATGCCAAGCTGCTGCGCCTGTTCATCTCCAAATTGCATAACGTTCAAAGGATGCCCCAGGGTGAGCAGAACCGTACAGCCGATTAGCACATAAGGAAGCACGCCCAGCACCGGGTTCCATCCGCTTAAAGCGGATCCTCCCAGCAGCCACACCAGCGTCCGGCGCAGCTCGCCAGTGGAGTTGATCATCAAAAGAGAGGTGATGGCAGATGTGAATGAACTGACCGCCACCCCGGCCAGGATGAGGTTGGTGGTGGGCACTGAGTTCCCCACCCGCGCCAGCTGGGTGACTACCAGCACTGCGAGCAGCGCGCCAAAAAACGCGCCTAGCGGAACCGCCAGCAGCCCCAGCGTGTTTTGCGGCCAATGAATGGTCATGGCGATTACAGCTCCCAACCCCGCGCCGGAGGCTACTCCGATGAGGAACGGGTCTGCCAGCGGATTGCGGAACAATCCCTGGTAAGTAGCGCCGCTCCCTGCCAGGGCAGCGCCTACCATGAGAAGCAGCACTGCCCGCGGCAGGCGTAATTTGAAAAAGATGGTGTCGATCACTCCAGTGGGATCCAGCGGAGCGCTTGTTCCGCCGATCCTGGCAAGAATTACCTGCCAGAACTGCGCCGGAGAAATAAAGACACTGCCCGCCAGCACGCTCACCAAAATGGCCAGCGCAAGCAGAACAACCAGGATAAAAAACGGGCGGGCAGTTCTTTTCATTTATTTATAGAGCTCCGGATGGATCTGTTGACTTAACGCTTCCAGTGCGTCCACCAGGCGCGCTCCTACCCGACTGGTCAGGTCGTCATTGAAAGCGAAGACCTGTCCGTTCTTGACCGCGTCCATGTTCTCCCAGCCAGCCCGCGCTGACACCTGTTCCGGCGTGACGCCGTACGCCGCGTCACCCAGCAGGATGATCTGCGGGTTCTGAATCAGCAGTTCTTCCACGCTGATCTGCGCCCAACTGCCGGAGAGTACACTGCCAACATTCTTACCTCCAGCCAGGGTAATGAGCTGGTCAATGAAGGTTCCCGGTCCAGCCGTCCAGGGCTTGGCGGGTTCAGAACCATCCAGTTCGTAAAACACCAGCGGAGTGGTGGTCACAGCGGTTGTTTTTGTGGACACCGCATCCACGCGAGTCTTCAAGGAATCCGCCAGCGCAGAAGAAACTTCCTCGTGCCCGGTGATCTTTCCCATGGTTTCCAGGATCGGATACAGACCGTCCAGCGAGGTCGGGTTGGTTATGTAGTAAACCGAGATGCCAAGATCTTCCAGGGCTTTCACCTGCTCCGGGGTATTGATCTCAGTCGCCACCACCAGGTCTGGCGCCAGGCTGGCGATTAACTCATAGGAGTAAGTCCCCATCGATCCGCCCACATCCGCCAGTGATTTTGCCTGTTCGGGATAATTGGAGAAGCTGTCGCGCCCTACCATCTGTCCGCCCGCGCCGACCGCGTAGAGGATTTCAGTGGCAGAGGGAGCCATCGAGACGATCCGCTGTGGGATTGCAGCCAGGGTCACCGTCCGGTCCAGCCCATCAGTGAACACCATTGGTTCAGGGGTTGCCGTGGCTGTTGGGATTGCTGCCGCTGTTGGCTGCATGCAGCCCGCCAGAGTAGTAATTATCAAGAGTGAAGCAATAAAAAGAGCAAGTTTAGTTTTCAAGTGTCAGTCCTCAGGTCAATATGTGATACAGCAGGATGAAAAACTCCCTGCCGCATTGGTCAGGGAGTTCGCAAAACAAATTGTGCGAGTGTCCACCTCCTGGATGCGAGAGTTGGGATCACACTTTCCAGGCGGGCGACCTGACTGATCAGTAAACCTGAATCACAGTTGCGCTACAGTACCGGACTTGACACCGGTTTCGCCTTTATGCTCTCCCTTCCGGGGGACGAGCACCTGGAAAGCAATATTCAATTAAGGTTATTCTATCCATCTTCGGCACATCCGTCAAGCAAAAAGCAGCCGGATTGCAGGGGTTATAATTAAGTCATCCTAGACAATGGAGAAACCCTTGACCTCACCCTTATTGGAAGAAAAGATCGGCGTCCTGCTGCGCGAAAAAGGGATGAAACTCACCCTGGCGGAATCGTGCACCGGGGGTCTCATCGGGCATCGTGTCACCAACATCCCCGGCAGTTCCGAATATTACCTTGGCAGCCTCACTGCTTATGCCTACGAAGTCAAGGAAGGGCTGCTGGGAGTTAAACATGAAACCCTGATGAAATTCGGCGCTGTCAGCCGGCAAACGGTCGTTGAAATGGCCAGCGGCGTCCGCAAAGCACTGTCGGGCGGCTTCCCGCTCGAAAAGGTGATCGGCGTTTCCGTCAGCGGCATCGCCGGTCCCGGCGGCGGCTTACCGGATAAACCCGTCGGCACGGTGTGGATCGGCTTAAGTGCACAACAAGGTGACTTTGCCTGGAAATTCAACTGGAAGGGCGACCGCATCCACAACAAGGAAGATTCCGCTGAAGCTGCCCTCAAGCTTGTGTGGCTGTACCTGCAAGGTAAACTACCCTCCGAAGCCCTCTCCGGGCATGAAGCCATCCGGGGAGAATAACCATGCCTAACAAGGGGTGTGTCGAGAATCCTGATCCGCAAAAACGCATCCTCATCCTCACGGCGGATGCCGGGTTTGGACACCGCAGCGCCGCCATCGCCATCAAGGAAGCGCTCGAAGAAACCTACGCCGGCAAGGTGATCGCCGAAGTTGTCAATCCCCTAGATGAACCCACCGCGCCGGAATTCCTGCGTAATTCACAATCTGATTATGACCGCTGGGTACGCAATGTGCCTGAACTGTACCAGTTGGGCTATGAGGCAAGTGACAGACCGGTTCCCAATGCCATCATGGAGCAGTCTCTGATAATCCTGCTCGAAGAGACCATGCGCAATTTTCTGGAGACGCATAAACCGGATGTCATCGTCACCACCTATCCAGCCTATCAGGCCCCGATGCTGGCAGCCTTGCGGCGGAAACGCTGCCGCAAACCTTTCTACACTGTCATCACTGACCTTTCCACCCTTCACCGGTTGTGGTTTTACCCCCTGGTTACCGGCTGCATGGTTCCCAATGCGCTCGTGGCAGACCTGGCTTTTGACCATGGGATTGATGAGTCGAAGATATTCATCACCGGAATTCCTGTTTCTCCCCAGATCGGCAGTGAATCCCGCAGCAAAGCTGAGATCCGCAAAGAGCTTGGTTGGCAGGAAAAGCTCCCTACCATCCTGGCAGTGGGCAGCAAGCGCGTTGACCGCCTGATGGATACGTTGAATGTCATCAACCACTTCGGTGGAGAGATTCAACTGGCTGTCGTCGCAGGCAAGGACGATGTCCTCTATGCAGCCCTGTCGCAGGTAGATTGGCATATCCCGGTCTACCTGTTTGATTATGTCGAAAACATGCACCTGATGATGAAAGCCGCTGACCTGCTGGTATGCAAAGCCGGCGGTTTAATCGTTACGGAGGCGCTCGCCTGTGCCCTGCCCATGTTGTTGATCGAGGTCATCCCCGGGCAGGAAACCGGAAATGCCGAGTACGCAACCGCATATGGTACAGCAGATATCGCGCAGACGCCTGTTGAGGTGCTCGAAACCTTAAATCACCTCATGCGTAACGATCAGGCACTGCTCAAGAAACGCTCCAAAAACGCCCAACAGATCGGTAAACCGCGTTCCGCATTTGACACTGCCGACATTCTCTGGAAGGCAGCTCAGGGTGAAATGACCCCGGTAAAACCACGAAGAAAGTCGGCACATCCGGAAAGCCCGGATGCAACCACACCTGACAAGGCATAAAGGGGGCAAAGTTGGATTCACCAATCGTTGTACTGATCTCTGCCACAGCCGAATGGGAATGCGTCTGTACATACTACAAGAATCCAACCATCCAGCAAACCTCAGTGGGCGGGTATTTCAAGAAAGAACTCGCCAACCGCAGGATCGTGTTCCTCAACTCCGGCTGGGGCAAGGTGGCATCCGCCGCTGCCACGCAGTATGTCATCGATCAATGGACGCCCGGGTTGATTATCAACCTGGGCACGTGCGGCGGGTTTGCCGGATCGGTGCAGGTGGGTGATATCATCCTGCCCAACGAAACCCTCATCTACGATATCTACGAGCGTATGGGTGACGCGGAAGCTGCCATCAACCATTACCGCACCCGCCTTGACCTCGGCTTCCTGTGCCTGCCCTTCCCCCGTGACGTGCGCATCACCCGGCTCATCTCGGCGGATCAGGATATCGACCCGGACCTGGTATTCAAGCTCAAGCAGGACTATGACGCCATTGCCGCCGATTGGGAATCAGGGGCGATCGCCTGGGTGGCGCAGCGCAATCACACCGACTGCCTCATCCTGCGGGTGGTCAGCGACCTGGTGGACAACATGGGCGGAGAGCTTTACCAGCAGGGATCCTTCAGCGAACAGACCAGGGAAGTCTTCCTTCCCCTGCTCAAGACACTGCCCAACTGGATCCGCTGTGCGCGCTGGGGGCGTGAAAACGAAACCCCGTCCAGTTGACGGGGTCTGTGAAATTGATTTAGTGTGCCAGCCTGGCGCGTTCTTCCTCGACAATCTTGTATTCCAGTTTTTTGAACATCGGCTGCGGCGCGTTGAATTTCTGTCCTGGTTTTAGCTGGCTGGGTTCCCATTTTCCTACCGCACCATCATGTGAATAGCGCAGCACGGCATGGTCGCCAAGAGCGTCTGATTGTGTTTCTACGCTCTGGGTGCCGAACAGGCTGCCTTCATACCCCAGCGAACCATGCAGTTTATCTGAGGTGAACGGCAGCACCGGCGCGAAGAGGATCTTGAGTGAATCGATCGCTCGCAGTGCAACGTAGATGGAGCGTCCTGCAGCAGCTTTATCCGTTTTCACCATTTGCCAGGGCGCGGTCTGATCGAGGTACTTATTCACCTCTGACGCCAGGCGCATGGCTTCCGCCAGCGCTGCCCGCAGATGCACTGCTTCGTATTCCTCGCTTACGGTCTCAAAGCCTTCTTCCACCTCGCGCAGCAGGTCTTCATCCATGGGGGTCAGGGTGCCGGGGTCAGGTACCACGCCCTCCCAGTGCTTGTAAGCAAAGGAGAGCACACGGTTGGCCAGGTTGCCCCAGGTGGCCACCAGTTCGTCATTGTTGCGATGGAAGAATTCATCCCAATCCCAGTCGGTATCCTTGGATTCAGGCATGTTCACCGTCAGGTAGTAGCGCAGGGCATCGGGATCATAACGGGTGAGGAAATCGCGCGCCCACACCGCCCAGTTGCGGCTGCCGGAGATCTTCTGCCCCTCCAGGTTCATGAATTCATTGGCAGGCACATCGTAAGGCAGGGTAAGCGGCGCCGGTTTTGGGCTGCCCATCAAGGTATCGAACTGTTCGCCAACGCCGATGAGTTCCGCCGGCCAGATGATGGCATGGAAGGGGATGTTATCCTTGCCGATGAAGTAATAACCGCGCGCTTCAGGGTCCTGCCACCAGGCACGCCAGGCGTCGACGTTGCCGGTGAGTTTGCTCCACTCGATGGAAGCCGAAAGGTAACCGATGACCGCCTCGAACCATACATACAGGCGTTTGCTCTCCCACTCTTTGCCGGCAGGCATGCCTTCGGCGGGCAGGGGAACGCCCCAATCCAGGTCGCGGGTGATGGCGCGCCCGTGGAGGTTTTCCGCCAGTATCTGCCCCAGCGACTGGCGCAGCACATTTGGGCGCCAGTAGGATTCTCTAATTTTGAGGAATTCGATCACCAGCTCCTGCAGGCGGCCAAGATCGAGGTAGAAATGCTCAGTGGCGCGCAGTTCTGGGGTGGAGCCATCCACCTTGGAACGCGGGTTGATAAGTTTATCGGCCTCCAGCAGGTTGCCGCATTTGTCGCACTGGTCACTGCGGGCATTCTCGTAGCCGCAGATGTAGCAGGTGCCTTCCACATAGCGGTCGGGCAAAAAGCGCGCCTGGCTGGGAGCGTACCACTGCATCTGGCTTTCGGTGTAGAGGAAGCCGTTCTTTTTGAGCGCAAGGAACATCTTCTGCGCCACATCCTGGTGATTGCTGGTGTGGGTGCTGGTGAACAGGTCGTAGGTGAGCCCCATCTGCTGGAACAGGTCGATGAAGCCGGTATGGAAGCGCTGGTAGACTTCATAGGGGGTGGTCTTTTCGGCATCGGCGCGGACGGTGATGGGGGTGCCGTGCGAGTCGGACCCGGACACCATGAGCACTTTGCGGCCGCGCAGGCGCTGGTAGCGCGCAAAGATATCCGCCGGCAGGTAGGAGCCGGTGAGGTTGCCCACATGGATCTCGGCGTTGGCATAAGGCCACGCCACAGCCACTAAGATGGTATCCGTCATAATGCACCTCGCAGGTTAAAGTGGTTGTATTTTAGCACATGATCAAGAGTACTTAACCACGCCCCTCTCTCTCCGTTCGGGGGTGCAAAAACCGCAAAATACACGAAAAACAAAAAAATGCGCTCTTTCCTGCCGAGACAATCCTCGATAATGCGACACAGGTACAATTAACTACATGGCAAGCAAATACACAATTGCCGAAATTCAATCCAAAACCGGCTTCACCCTCAGCGGGGAATGGCAGGAGCGCGAACTTGCCCTGCTGGAGGAAGTGATCACCCGCTATCAAGCAGCGGGCATGCCGGACCCTTTCCCCTACCCGGTGACGATCACGCTGGAAAACTCCGGCAAGAACTGCCTGCGAGGGGGCAGAACCATCTGCCTGAACGTTAATGGGCTCACCACGTGGACGATCAGCCACGAGCTGGCGCATGGCTGGGATGCCGCCAACAAGTGGCATCTTTCAAAAGCCATGCGAAAAGCGACCAGAAGCGGGTTCCTGTGGCAAGCGGGTCACCGCTGGCAGCCGGAGTGGAAACTCTTTTGGTACCGTGTAGGCTCTCCGCCGCCGCCCTGCGGGGTGGATAAGCACTTCAATGCCATTGAGGACTTTGCGGAAGCGGTGACGGCGTACCTCTACCCGGAGGAAGCGGCCAAACGCGCATCCGAGCGGGGCATGCCTTATGAGAAGTGGGGGTATGCGCATTTCCACGAGACGCCACGGGGGAAATTTGTTGAGGGATTGTTGGCTGTCATCGCGAGGGAGCGAAGCGACCGTGGCGATCCCCGGTAACGCCTATAATTTTCCTATGAGAGGTCCTTTTTACGTATATATTCTCACGAACAAATATCACACCGTGCACTATACAGGTGTAACAAATGATCTTGATCGAAGAATTCAGGAACACAAATCTAAAGCTAAACCTGGTTTTACTGCCAGATATAATGTTACAAAATTAGTGTATTACGAAGTAATAGATGATATTAATTCTGCCATTGAACGCGAGAAACAAATTAAAGGTGGAACAAGGCAGAAGAAGATTGAATTAGTCGATTCAATGAATCCCACGTGGGTCGATCTAGCAGAAGAGACAGATAAAGAATAGCAAAGTTAACGGGGATTGCGTCGCTTCGCTCGCAACAACTGTGATGAAAGTCAATATTAATTTATTGGTTCTGCGCTGAAGGCTTGGTTATTACGAACAATAGCGTTCAAAATGACCAGTAATTTGCGCATACAAGCTGTCAGTGCCACTTTTTTCTCCTTACCCATGCGAATAAGATGATCATAAAATGCTTTGATTCTGGGGTTAAACTTTGAAGCGGAGAGAGCTGCCATGTAAAGGACACTGCGGACATTGGCTCTCCCCCCAAACACCCTGCGCTTTTTCTGTCTCTTGCCACTGTCTTTATTGACTGGGGCCACCCCTACCAAAGCAGCAATTTTCTGGCGATTCAGAGTACCTAGTTCAGGTAACATTGCCAACATTGTGGCAGATGTTACCGGTCCAATTCCAGGTACACTTCTAAGCAATTTCTCTTTTTCTTTCCATATGGGGCTGCAGTGGATGAAGTCAGAGATTTCTTTATCCAAATCTTTCAGTTCTTTTTCGAGCCAGACAATGTGAGTTTCAATCCATTCTTTCATGGCAAAACGAGCTGAATGTAATATGTTTCTTTCCGCTGTGAGCATCTCGATGATCTGTCTGCGCCGTGTCATCAAAGCTGTGAGCTTTTCCTCTTCTTCGGTAGGTAATTTTCTGGCTTCAGGGTGAGTGGCGACCCCAAAGTGAGCAATTACTTTTGCATCCAGCTTATCTGTTTTGGCCAACTGACCAATCGATCTGGCAAATTCACGGATTCGTCTAGGATTAACCACGGCTACGGCCATTTTTGCATAAGCCAACTCTGCAACAAACGGCAATTCAAGCCCACCGGTGGCTTCCAGAACGATCAATTCGGGTTGGAGTTCTTTCAACCATCCGATCAGTTCCTGGATCCCTTTTGGTTCATTGCTGAACCGTTTGTAGGCTTTACTTTCCCAACAAGCCACATCCAGAGTGTTTTTTGAAACATCGATCCCAACGAATTCCGCATTTGAAGTCATTAGATGCTCCTTGTATAATATCTTTGCCCGCGTTAGCGAAAATACGGTCTCGAAGACCAAACAACTGTTCGGGCATATGACATATGGACACGGCGATCAGCGTTGCGAGACGGCCTTTTTGGCCTAATGACGGTCGATCTGCCGTGTCCCCTTTAATCATACTAATGACAATCCAAGGTCGGGAATGCCACGCTCCTTTCGCGTTCCCCCCACTCACAAAAACCGTTCGGGGGTGCATAAACCGCGATCGCAACACTTGCACTAGCAGCACACTTGCCCTTGCTGCAAGTGCAAGGGAGTGATGGTGTGACATGTCCGTGTTTCTAAAACAAACGCCCTCTTGCGAGGGCGTTGAGCGTTTAGATTTCCAATGTCTCCGTGCAGG
>CAZAAJ010000043.1:0-24773 GCA_964483135.1 uncultured Anaerolinea sp.
CAGTTTTTATTTTTGTTTTTTTTCTTTATTTTTCGACCTTTTAGGACGACCCCTTTTTATATCATCACACCATGGTTTTCAAGAAACACTTTCTTTACATGTTCTATTTCATTTTTTTCTATCTCGGTTGTCCAACCCGATTTATTTCCCATAATGTGTGCAAATTCAACTACTGTTTCACCAGTTAGCTTACCTAACCACCCAATTGTAGATCGCCGTAAGAATATATCATCCAAGTGAATTGGTTTTTCTGTTTCAATAAGATATTTCACTTCGGCGTCTGTCCAATTTTCAATCGATTTTAATGGCCTGCCATTTGCCTTATTGATGAAATCCGCGATAATTTCAGCTCGAGTTCCATATCGGTTTAGTAAACCTCTGCAGTATTCTAGATCCAATCTCGTTTTTTCTGCTAAATTACGAGAAAACAATTCTTTATCGATTGGATAGTCTTTACCACCGCGTACTGGTAAAGAAGCAGTAGATTTAAACCGATCCTTAATCAGGATTTTTAGTGTTTCATCAGTGACTTGTTCTGAAAATGCTCGGAAGCTGGTCCATTTTCCACCAACGAGACTCAGAACTGGCTTTCCATTCACAGTATTACGTTTAATACTATGGTCCCGTGTTATCTGACCGGTTGTTCTAGCTTTCATATATTCCAGTGGCCTGACTCCAGAGTATCGAAACACAATTTGCTCTTTCGTTACAGGTATGGTTGGAAAAACATGCTTAACCAAATCGATAAAATATTTCTCTTCTGATTCAGTACATCGTGCGTCGTCTGCATTTTCAATCGGTAGATCAGAGGTTCCAACAATTACATTATCAAAGAATGGTAATAACAACACAATTCGACCATCTTTGTTTTCAAAGAAAAACTCACTAATTCCTACCGCTTTTCTTAATTCCTGATTTTTTAGAACTAAGTGAGATCCTTTTGTGCCTCCAATGTATTTATCCTTGAAACCAATTCGCTCATTTACAGAGTCCACCCATGGACCTGCTGCATTGATGATCACTTTTGGTTTTATGCGGATCAAGTTCCCATTTGTTTCATCATGTAAAATTACAATTCCATCATCATAGGAAGCTAAAGAAGTGTAATTCAGAGCTTTAGCATGTGGGCCTTCATCTTCTCCATCCAGGATAATCTCTATTGTCATTCTTTCAGGAGATAGTAATTGGCCATCAAAATAAAGTGCAGTGTATTTTATTTTTTCATTTAAATAAGGATAATCAGCAAGCGCTTTTTCCCGATTAAAGAATTTATGTCTTGGAACAGTTTTTTGTTTCCTGGTGAAAGAATCATAAATAATTAATCCGATCTTGATGACTAACGCTCCCCGTTCTGAAGGTCGATCTAAAACATTGAGAAATTTCAAAGGTGCATTCAATAATCCTGAGAAGACCTTAAAGATCGGAATTACTGTTGGTAGTGGTTGAACTAGATGAGGGGCATTTTCAATCATCCGGTTTCGTTCAGCCACCGCTTCTCTAACCAACCGGAATTCCCCATTTTCCAGGTAACGAATCCCACCATGTGCCATGTGAGACGAAGTTGCTGAGGTACCTGAACAGAAATCTCCCCTGTCAATCAACAAAACATTAACTCCGTTTAAAGCCAAATCGCGGAATGTTCCTGCACCATTAATCCCTGCACCTACAACGAGTACATCTACTTCTGGATTCATTTGTAAAGATTGAATGATCTCTTCACGCTTCATTGTTCTCTCCCGATTTTTCTCATGATTATACTTCGATAGTCAATCTGGAAATATATACAATGATCTTGGAGCGATTTTTTCCGGTTGTGCCATAAGATCATCAGGAAAAGGTTTCATCATTTTTTGCAAATCAACATTTTCAGCTGATGGTTCAAGCCATTGCCAACGTGTATCCGCGTCTAAAATTACAGGCATTCGGTCATGATACTCAGATAGGGTTTGGTTAGGTGTCGTCGTAATGATTGCGCATGTCGTCAACTCTTTGCCATTTTTGTCCTGCCAGTGATCCCAAATTCCTGCGAAAGTAAAAGGTTTCCCATTAATTAATTTAAAAAGGTATGGTTGTTTCTTGTTTGCTTCGGATTTCCACTCATAGAATCCATCCGCGAGTATCAGACACCGTCGCCGTTGAAAAGAGTTTCTGAAAGAAGGTTTTTCTGCTATTGTTTCCGCGCGGGCATTGATCATTTTATTGCCTATCAGAGGGTCTTTAGCCCAGACAGGGACCAATCCCCACTTAAATAACGCTACATTTCTTGTTTCTTTATTAGTTACAACTGGTATTAACCGTCCAGGAGATACACTTAGATCAGACTTGAATTCCGATGGAAGATCTCCCAATTCCAACTCCCGTTGAAAATCTTCCGGATCCAGCATGGTCGTAAATCGTCCGCACATCCACTGCCTCCTTGTCAAAATTAAACCGTAATTCAATTGTAGCCGTATGCGCCCAACGCTTCAATTCCTCGCTATCTACCCCAAATGGATATAGGACACTGCCAGCGGCTCTTGCAAGCAATTCAATATACTTATCCTTATCAATCTGTTCCATGGTAAGTGAACCAGGCATCTCCCATGGGTGTACATCAGGATCTCCCCGAATGTAAACAAATTTCATCTTCTGCCCGGGTCGCATCCGCTGACCGGTTTTATGCAGTAGAATTTTTGCGGCACGGACTGCCGGTGTAGGAGATTTATAGGCCTCAAGATCATGGCTGATACGCGCCGTTATCACCAGATCGCTCAGGTTGACTCGATCAGTACGTAAATCCTCCAGCGCGATGGTGAATATCTCAAAAGCCTGGCGGATATACCCGGGAAGTTGCTCGTAAGTGGAGGCTTTCGCAAGGCAATCCAGCATCGCGTTCTGTATTGATGCCACCCACACAGGTGTATCCCGGCGGCGCGTTTCAATACCGCGTACCTTTAATGATCCATCCTGGAAGACGCCAAAATAACGGTTCGGAACAGGCACACGCGAATCCATTTTCGAGGGCAAAAAAGCCACCCAGCGGTAGACTCCATCCAAGGATACCCCCAGCGTCGTTTGCCGGGAAATCTCATTGACCACATCCTGAAAATCCTTTTTATCAATCGACCCATCCTTTTTAAGCCAAAGAGCGTCCACAAACATATGCAGAACCTCAAATCCCATTGATTCCGCGACGTCCTTGGCGCGCAACAGAACTTCCCGCCCGCCATTGGTCACCGCCTCGTGCGCCTCAATCCGCCCAAAACGGGCATTCTTGTAACCCAAAAAACCAAAACAAACCACCAGCAGCCATTTCAGTGCCGAAGACCTGGCCTTGTCACGTTTCAGCATCGGATCATTCTTGGCACAAAGAGCCTGGTGCATCTTCAATGCAACCCGTTTCTCATAAAGCGGTTTTAACGTTAGTGGAACCACGCCAAGTTCCTCGCTGGCAGGAACGATCCCCTTTGGCAACGGCACCTCAGGTGAGATATTGCCTTTGATAATGACCGCCGGGTACATGGAAATAAAGTCGAGTTGTGCAACATGCGCATGCACGCCCACAATTGGTTGGTAGATCAGCCCCCCGCGGTCCCGCTGAATCAAATCCACTCCGGTTTTGAACTCCTCCACCTGTTGCTTGTGCCAGGGAACAAGAATCCCTTTTTCAAGAGCGGTCAGCATCTGCATGGCGGAAATCCCGGATCCCGGTGATACCCGCGCAGCTCTTTCGATCGATTGCGCAGTGACCCGGGCAGATTCAAGTGCACCATCCAGTCCGTAATCCCGCCACATCGATGCATTTCTCTGGTCAATATGGCAGCGACCAAACAAGTGAGCCTCTTCAGCGCGATAAATGATCTGCCCGTAGGAAAAATAAGTCAATTCCTTTTGCCAGCGTACCTCACGCAGGGGATCCCGGTTCAAATTGATCCTTATTCCCGTCTGCGAAGAAATGCGAAGCAACTCGGGGAACAACCAGTTATCTCCCCACTGTGTAAGGATCAGGTCAGGATCATACTCAGCGAGGTGTTCATTCAAACAGGAGATGAGATCCGATGGTTGACTCAAAGGCAGCGTTTTTTGGCGTTTTTGGTAACGCACCCGGACAGCCCGGGGAGGAGTGCGCCCGGGGTCACAATCGGGCGCCAGTTCAAGAACACGCAAAACCGGCTGCACTGACGTCACATCCCAACGCGAATTAAGTGTTTTTATCTCCTGGATCCGTTGAGCATCATCGTATACAAGCTCACAAAATGCCATTGGGAAAGTCCCATAACGGGCGGCATGCCTGGTACTGACTGGAATATCCGCGTCATAATAGGTGAGATCGGGGAACTTCCTTTGAACCTCCCGAAACAAGCGCACCTGGTGGACCGGGTTATTCACTACCGCCTGTAAAACAGCCAAAGGTTCAGGAATGAAGGCATCTTTGCGGGTCTCGCGTCCAAGAGATACGGTTTCAGGCTGCCGCCGCAAGAACTTCCATAGTTCACGCAACTGGTCATTTGCCCCGGCAGCGTAAAATGTCACTGGCATGGTCTGCCGTAAACACATCCGCTCGCCAGACTCCGTAATAAACCACAGGCGAAGCCCGTCATCGGCATCCTCGTACAGATCAAGCAGCCACGCGCGAATTGACTGGATCACCAGGCACCATCCTGAAAATCAACGTAGACTGTGCCATTTTCTGCGTCAGCCTCTTTTTTCTTCTCATCAGGGACCACCTCATGGCTAACCAGTTCCAGTAATGAAGAAATGCCGCGTACTTCCTGTGTGATCTTCCCGTCACCGCCAGCGTGGAGATCCATTTTTTCGACTTTGATCTCCAATTGTCGAACTTTTTTGTACAATTCCAACAACATGGAGGTCAGGTAAATGTCCATCGGGTAGAGATTGCTGGCGTAAGACGCCTCTGCAATATGCTTGCGTGAGAGAGTGATCAGTTCCTCGATCAAGACCTGGTCATTTTTACGCAAGGCGCGCACAAAGCGCATTAAGGCCTTGTCCTCTTCAACCCATGTCTGAGTGGCAGAAAGAATTGTTCGTCCCATTTTTTCCTCTAAAAACCCTCAAACAACGCTGGCTGCAGTTTTTCACCGCTCTCTGCGATTGCCGTCAGTTCTTCCCAGTAATGCGCCGCCTGAGACCTGAGATGGTCAAGCAAGCCGGCGCGTTCTGCAGAGATGGAAAGCAGCGGCTTGACGCTTACAACAACAGGAGCAAATTGTGCTATATAACTGGCGCGTTCCAGGGTCTTTTCAAACAAGAAAGCGCTTTCATCCGCATGAACACTTTCGTCAAGAAAAGTGGATAGGAAATCCAAGATCAATACGGGAACTCCCGCGGTTAACTGCACCTTCCCCAGCAGCGCAAAAACCTGGTAACAGGTAAACGCGCGGGACAAACGGATGTTTTTTAGAGCAGCAGCCGGGTCACGAGTTAAAGGTCGCAGCGAACGGGCAACGCGATACATATTGCTGCGGTTTCCACAATCCAGTAGAAACACTTGCCCGCGTAAAGCCAGGCGCGCTGTCAGGTCAAGCAGTTTTTCCGCGCCGGCATGCACACCATACACCACAATTAATTCGTTAGCCAAGGGCAACGCCAGTTCTTTTACCATTACCTCACACATCCAGTCTCCTGTATCTAATTATATAGAACATATGTTCTTTGTCAAGCCCCTTGCGCCCCATAGTTCACAGAAAGAGAACTCACCCCTCCTATAAGCCGGTATAATTATTGCCGGATGATTAAAGCCCCTCACCCTTCGTTTTTTATTGGAAAGGTTCCAATCTACGGCCGGGTTATCCTGGCTCCCATGGATGGTTATACAGACCTGCCATTTCGGCTCTTGTGCCGACGGCAGGGGTCAGCTGCGTCAATTTCAGAATTCATTAATGGAATCGATGTAGAGAACGGGCACCCTCATCTCAACACAAAACTGGAGTTTTCAGAAGAAGAAAGACCCTTTGGTTATCAGTTGTTTGACGACAACCCAGACCGCCTTTTGCGTGCAGCAATCGAGCTTCGAAAAAGAAATCCCGATTTTATTGATGTCAATATGGGGTGTTCTGCCCGGAATGTGGTCAACCGCGGTGCAGGGGCTGGTTTATTAAAGAATCCGGATAAAATAGCTATAATCATTGAAAGCTTGGTAAAAAACCTGGATATACCCATTACTGCAAAGATACGCCTGGGCTGGGATGACAGTACGATTAATTACCAGGAAGTATCCCAGATCATCCAGGAGCATGGCGCAAGCGCTTTAACACTCCATGCCCGTACACGAAAACAAGAATACAGTGGTTCTGCTGATTGGAATGCCATCCAGGCTGTGAAGCAGCAATTAACAATCCCGGTTATCGGGAATGGTGACGTTAAATCAATTACCGATGCTCACCGGATGCTCTCTGAAACCGGTTGTGACGCTGTGATGATCGGGCGAGCGGCAATCGGAAACCCGTGGGTCTTTTCGAACGTTAATGTTTCACCGGATAGACGCGAGCTTTTCGAGATGATTGAAAATCACATGGATTTAATTACAACACATTATGGAGAAAAAATCGGTCTGTTGGTATTCCGGAAACATCTGGCTAAATACCTGGCGGATTTCCTTATTACTCCCCAAATCAGGTCAGAAATTTTTTCAATCGTAGATAAAATCCAATTATTAACATATATTAAAAACTTATTAAGTTTGGAGGCTGAATGACGGAAATAAATTGGTTTGATGAAGTGCCCATGGCGATCACAATATGCGATACGCTAGGAAACATTATTTACATGAATGAACAATCCAAAACAACTTTTTCTAGCGATGGTGGTGGGGATCTTGTTGGAAAAAACCTTAATGACTGTCATTCTCAACTATCACAGGCTAAAATCAAAAACTTATTTGTGACAAAAACCAGTAATATTTATACGATAAACAAAAATAATAAAACGAAAATAATTATCCAAACACCATGGTTTCAAAATAAAGCGATTATGGGTTTGGTAGAACTTTCTCTTGAATTACCTGAAAACGTTCCTCATTTTGACAGGGATTAGAATGATCTACCATATCACAAGAATTGATTATTTTCAGTCCATACAATCCAGTGAGAGTTATATATCTGAAACGTATAACCAGGATGGATTTATCCATTGCTCAACCAAAGATCAGATCATTCGGGTTGCAAATACCTTTTTCACAAACCAAAAAGGATTGGTACTTTTTGAAATAGATGAAAAAAAGTTACATAAAAAAGTTATATTCGAAAACCTTGAAGGAGACGGGGAATTATTTCCTCATGTTTATGGAAACATCCCATTGACAGCAATTTCTCAGCTTGCAACACTCGAATTTCGAAAATCTGGATTCGTGTTTCCTCTCAAATGGTTCCCTAAAGATGAGTTTATAAACATGGTAAAATAATCACCGCAATGTCCCTGTAGCGCAATGGATAGCGTGCCGGCCTCCGAAGCCGTCGGTGAGAGTTCGAATCTCTCCAGGGACACAAGATTTACTCTTTATATGTCCAATCTTGAAATCTTTTCTCATTGTGATACCATTAATTTGTCAATTTAATATTTAAGGAGCTGCTGTGTATTCCTCTGGTAATTACCTTCTCTATTTGTTAATTAGTCTCCCTGCATTATTATTGGGGTTTTGGGCACAGGCTAAAATTCGGTCCTCTTATGCCAAATATGCCCAGGTTCGTACCGCAACTGGATTAACCGGTGCAGAAGTTGCCCGCTTAATGCTTGATCGCAATGGATTGCGAAATGTCCAAATTGAACAGGTGGCTGGAACATTATCCGATCATTATGACCCTTCTACAAAGACGTTGAGGTTAAGCCAGGGGGTATACAGTTCTCCCAGCGTTGCGGCTGCGGGGGTTGCGGCCCATGAGACTGGACATGCCATCCAAGATGCAACAAATTATGGACCGTTGAAAATTCGAAGTCTCATGGTTCCTACTGTCAAAATTGGATCCTGGGTTGGTCCAATCGTTTTTATGGTGGGACTTGCTCTATCATCAATAAATGTCGCCTGGATTGGGATTATTCTCTTTTCAGCCACTGCATTATTCTCCCTTGTAACCTTACCAGTCGAAATCAATGCCAGCTCAAGAGCGAAAGAATGGCTGGCAAATTCTGGCGTAATTTATTCTTCTGAGGTTGAAGGGGTTCACAAAGTACTGGATGCTGCTGCTCTTACTTACGTTGCTGGAGCCTTGCAATCCATTTCAACGATTTTTTACTATGTTTTTTTGTTACTTGGAAGATCCAGGCGAAATTAATTAACGCTATGCAAGGGAAGATTATCCATAAGCCAGGTTGCGTTTTAAGGCTTCTTTCATCTTCAATGCTTTGACTGCACCTTCAGCAGTACAGGTAAGTGGATTATCAACCATGTATACTGGAATTCCGATTGAATGAGTCAAAAATTTATCTATAGATCGCAATAACGAACCGCCACCACATATGGCAGCTCCCCGATCAATAATGTCTGATACGAGTTCAGGCGGTGTTTTTTCCATTACTTTTTTAGCAATTCTGATCAGGTCATTTAGCGGTTCCTGAAGGGCTTCAACAATATCATCGGTCGTTAACACTACTGGTCGGGGTAGACTTGTAACTTGGTCCTGCCCCTGAACTTCCATCGATAATTGTTGCTCTTGTGGTGTTGCTGCACCAATTTTTATTTTTAATAATTCGGCCGTTGGAGTACCAATTACAACTCCAAAGCGTTTCCTAACATAACTGACAATCGCCTCGTCCAGATCAATTCCTCCGGTTCTTGCAGCCTCCCCAGCCACAATCCCATTAAGACTTACCACAGCGATTTGATTTACACCACCTCCAAGCGAAATGATCATGTTTCCAGATGGTGTCGCAATTGGCAGATCAATTCCCAGCGCAGCAGCAAGCGGTTGAGGAACAAGGAAAACCTCGCGGCTTCCGGCGCCGATTCCGGCTTCATGGACCGCGCGTCCTTCAACACTTGTCACGCCATAAGGTACAGTTATCATCATGCGGGGACGAAAAACTCGCATCGGACCACAGACTTTCTTGGTCAGGTAGCTAAGCAAGGTTTCTGCTACTTCAAACTCTGCAATTACCCCATGGCGCATTGGTCGAACAACTTCTACAGACTCTGGAACTTTCCCTTCCATGTCCTTGGCTGCCTGACCCCACTCAACCATTTTATTTTCTTCGGTAATGATCGAAACCATAGTTGGTTCTTGAAGAAGGATTTGATTTCCTTCTGCAATGGTTGTATTTGTTGAGCCCAAATCGATCCCAAGATCACGGGTGAAACTAGCCATAAAAAATTCCTTCTCTAGATTTTATTCTTGAAATCGCTGCGATACTTGCGAACTGCTTGTAAACGCAAATTTGATTTTTTTAGTGCTGTCATTGTCTTCAAGTATCGATCTGTGTCTTCAGAGATGGTTTCTTTCAACCTGGTCTCCGCTCTTTGTTGGGCTTTAATTGCCCTTTCTTCATCAATTTCTTTTACATTTTCAGCTGCATCCGCCAGAACGGTCACTTGGTCAGGTTGAACTTCAGCTACTCCGCCTGCCACAGTGAAATGTTCTTCATTTCCTTTTACTTTGACAGTGATAATCCCAAAATTTAGTACAGTTAATAAAGGGGAGTGATGGGGTAATATACCCATCTGCCCTGCAGCACCAGGTAAAACCACCATATCCACATCGTTTTGGTAGACTATACGATCTTGCGAAACTATTTCACATCGAATTGTCACGAATCACCTTTTAAACGAATAACTTTGCTTTTTCAATGGCATCGTCAATTGATCCAACCATATTGAAAGCTTGTTCAGGTAAATTATCACAGTTTCCTGAAAGAATTTCCTTAAAGCTCCGAATTGTTTCGCGTAAAGGCACATAGGTGCCCGGAATACTTGTAAATTGCTCAGCAACATACATTGGCTGAGAGAAAAACCGTTCAATTTTTCTTGCTCGCGACACGATCACTTTATCTTCTTCGCTTACTTCGTCAATTCCCAGGATTGCAATGATATCCTGGAGATCTTTGTACCTCTGTAACAGGCGTTGAACTTCACGTGCAGTATTGTAATGGTCTTCACCAACAATTTTTGGATCAAGAATTCGTGAGGTTGAAACGAGTGGATCTACGGCTGGATAGATCCCTTTCTCGGAAATTGACCGTTCCAAAGCGATCGTTGCATCCAAATGAGTGAAAGTTGCAACAGGCGCAGGATCTGAATAATCATCTGCAGGAACATACACTGCCTGCATAGAGGTAATCGAGCCTGTGCGAGTCGAGGTAATTCGTTCCTGCAGTTCACCCATCTCTGAGGCAAGCGTAGGTTGATATCCAACAGCAGATGGCATTCTTCCTAATAATGCAGACACTTCAGATCCGGACATTGTGAAACGGAAAATATTATCGATGAAAAGAAGCACATCCATACCCTGGTCACGGAAGTACTCCGCCATCGATAGCGCAGTTAAAGCTACACGCAATCTCACTCCTGAAGTTTCGTTCATTTGCCCGAATACCATTACGGTGTCTTTCATAACCCCGGATTCCAGCATTTCCCGGTAAAGTTGCGTTCCTTCCCTGGTGCGTTCCCCGACTCCTGCAAAAACTGATTTCCCTTTATGAACAGTTGCGATGGATCGGATCAATTCTTGTATGATGACCGTTTTTCCGACTCCCGCGCCTCCAAAAATCCCTGTTTTTCCTCCTTTAGTAAAAGGAGCGATCAAATCAATAACCTTTAATCCTGTTTCGAAAACTTCGACCTTGGTTGATTGGTCATCAAAAGCAGGAGCTGCGCGGTGAATTGGATAATAAGTACTTGCTTCAACTGGTCCCATGTTATCTACAGGCTCACCTAAAACATTTAGTACCCGCCCTAATGTGGTAATGCCCACGGGGACTTTGATGGGATTCCTTGTCCGGCTAACTTCAATGCCCCGTTGTAAACCATCGGTTGTATCCATGGCCACGCATTGAGCAATCCCACCATCAAGTAGTTTTTGAACTTCGAGAATTATTTTCTTATCATTTGCATTAATTTCAAGTGCCTCGTAAATAAACGGTACATTCCCCGTTTCAAACAGAACGTCGACAACGCTGCCTTGTATCTGTTTTATTCTCCCTGTATTTTCAACCGTCATGAATCCTCCAAACAATAATTGTTCAATCAATATTCGTTTGTGCAGCAGCTCCACCAACAATATCTAGCATTTCACTGGTTATCGACTGTTGCCTGGCTTTGTTGTATTGGAGTGATAACAACCCCACTAGCTCATTTGCATTTTCAGTGGCATTGGACATCGCAAGCATCCGAGCTGCATGTTCTGAAGCCTGCGCTGAAAGTACTGCCTGGAAAACCTGCATTGCTGTAAACCTCGGAATGATCTCATCCAGCAAAGAACTCTGCTCGGGCTCGTATGAAAATACCGCTTTCTGGGTGGCATGTGTCGCGTTATAACCTTTTCTACTCAAATCTATCTCGAGTGGCAAGATTTGCCGTATCACTGGTTCCTGGCGGGACATTGAGTTAAACTGAATAAAAGAAATGAAAACTTTATCAAATTCTTTCTCAAGAAATTTTGATACCGCCATCCTGCTTATTGGTGAAATTTCGATAAAAGTAGCCGGGTTCTTTATGTCTGAAAAATCAGCGATTACTTTCTCTTTTCTGCGTAACAAAAGATCTCGACCCTTTTTTCCTATACAAATATAATTTACCGGGTAACCAAGGTTGTCAAAATGGATCAGGGTGTTACGAAGAACATTTACGTTGTAAGATCCAGCCAGCCCTCGATCTCCGGTGATCATTATTACCAGGACTTTCTTAATTTCAGACCTTTCATTAAGGAGCGGGTGAAGTGAATTCCTGCCTGGCTGCCTGGCAAGATGAAGCAATACTTTCCATGACTTATCAGAGTAGGGTTTAGATGCGGAATTTGCCTGAACAGCTTTCCTGACTTTGCTTGCGCTAACCGTCTCAAGCGCTTTTGTCACTTGCGACAAAGCCTTGACGCTTTTTATCCTTAACCGCATTTCTCTAATTGAAGGCATGAAAGTTAATTAACTCCACGAATTACTAAAAAGGGTAATTGCATCTTTCAATTCTTTTTCTACTTCCGGTAGGATCTTCTTTTCAGTGAGAACTGACTTTGATATATGAGGATACGACGTGGCAATCCACCGTAGAAGGTCTGTCTGCCAAATTTTAACCTTATCAAGGGGAACAGAATCGGAATAACCATTAATACCCGCATATAGAACAATAACCTGATCTTCAAGTGGCACAGGCTCGTATTGGGGTTGTTTTAATATTTCCTGCAAGCGTAAACCACGATTTAATTGTCCTAATGTAGCTTTATCTAAATCTGATCCAAATTGGGCAAAACTGGCAAGTTCACGGAAATTCGCCATATCCAAACGTAACCGCCCGGCGACTTGTTTCATGGCTTTAGTTTGCGCAGAACCACCTACCCGTGAAACTGAAATGCCGACATTAATTGCCGGCCTAATACCCGCGTTAAACAGGTTACCTTCCAGGTAAATTTGTCCATCGGTAATTGAGATCACATTTGTGGGAATATAAGCTGAGACATCACCAAGTAGAGTCTCAATGATAGGTAAAGCTGTAAGAGATCCACCGCTTTTACGAACGCGAACGATTTTTTTATTTTCTTTATCTTTATCAGAATCCAATCGTTCTGATGCATTATTGAAAGACATTGGCCCGGTGAACAGGTTTTTCTTATCAACCATTTCACTGTCGATTTCATTGCTCTCAAATTGCTTTGAGACTAAAGCATAAGAATAAGCCATACAAGAAGCGCGTTCCAACAGACGTGAATGTAGATAAAATACGTCACCCGGGTAAGCTTCACGACCAGGCGGTCTTCTCAATAATAGGGAAATTTGACGATAAGCCCATGCATGTTTTGAAAGATCATCGTATACGACCAGGGCATCCTGACCATTCATCATGAAATCTTCCCCGATTGCACAACCTGCATAAGGGGCAATGTATAACATGGCTGCTGATTCATCAGCCGAAGCAGACACAACAATCGTGTGATCCATCGCTCCATATTGGTCTAGCAAAGCCACTGTGCGAGCAACTGCGGCTTTCTTTTGACCGATTGCGACATAAATACAAATCAGATTTTTTCCTTTTTGATTGATGATCGTGTCAATAGCAATTGCTGTTTTACCGGTTTGTCGATCCCCAATAATCAATTCACGCTGCCCCCTTCCAACAGGGATCATTGCGTCAATCGATTTAATTCCAGTTTGAACTGGTGTGTCGACATCACGTCTTTCTATAACACCGGGTGCGACTTTTTCAATGGGTTGAAAACGAGTGGTTTTAATCTCCCCTTTTCCGTCAATTGGTTCTCCTAATGCATTCACAACTCTTCCAATGAGCTGTTCTCCAACTGGTACTGAAGCAATTTTTCCAGTCGTTTCTACCAACATACCTTCATCTATGGTTGAATAATCTCCGAGGATGATTACACCAACTTTTTCCTCTTTTAAGTTAAACGCAATTCCTCTTAGTCCATTTTCAAATTGGACCAATTCCTGCGCCCTTACACCAGTTAACCCTCTTACCTGTGCAATGCCGTCACCAGCCTCGATAACCTCTCCAATATTCCTAACCTCAAGGCTTCTTTCGAATCCTGTGATCTTGTCAGTTAATTCTTGTGTATATTTTGAAAATATATCCGTCATCGAATCCTCATTTTTACCCAATATTGAAGAATAGTAGAAACCAATTTTACTTCATTACATATGCTTTTCTACTTACTCATGCTAACTGCTGTAAAGCAATTCTAATTCGGCTTTCGAGATCATTTGGAGCCTCTCTTGGGATCATTTGGACTGCAGATTGCGCTTCAATGATACTATAGCCTAAGCTTGTTAATGCAGATATTACGTCTGCATCCACGTCCTTGACCGGATTCTGAAATCCAAAAGCTGTTTTCGTTAGTTTGCCTTGCAAAGTTAAAACAATATTTTGGGCGGTCTTTTTTCCAACACCGACCACTTTTCCAAATAATTCTGGTTGTTCAAGAATTATCGCCTTAGTTATCAATTCAAGCGATAAGGAAGAAATTATATTCAATGCTGTTTTTGGTCCAACTCCGCTAACTCCAATCAATTGCACAAACATATCTCTTTCTTCAGTTTCTGAAAAACCATACAATGTTAGTGAATCCTCCCTGACAACTAAATGTGTATGTAGAACGATTTGAGAAAATAGATCTGATGTTCTTCGAATTTCCAGCGGTGTACAAACTTTAAAACCAATCCCAGAAACAGAAACAACTACATAATCTTCTCCAATAAATGTAATAGTTCCTTCTATAGAAGCAATCATATTCTTTTCCTTTATTTGCGATTACGCACTACTTCGTATAATAAAAGCGATGTAGCAACAGCGAGATTTAATGAATCACAATTACCCCTCATTGGGATTGAAACGATTGTCTGGCAGATTTCCTGCAATTGATTAGGAATACCCTGTCTTTCACTTCCCATCAATAGAACCATATTATCTGGATATTTAATATTTCGAAAATCATGGGCAGCTCTATCTGACGTTCCAATTAGAATAACATTCTGCTTTTTTACCCAATCAATAAATTTAGCCAAAGAACATTTAACAACCTTTGATGAAAAAATTCCTCCCATGCTTGCCCTGAGTGCTGAAGGATCGTATGGATCAGCACAATCATCAACCAGGATGATTCCCGTGGCTCCAACCGCGTCACAGCTACGTAAAATAGTTCCCAAATTCCCCGGATCAGCTACTTCATATAATGCGACCCAGATCCCTGAACTTGGATCGATATCTTCTAATTGAAACCAATTTTGTTTAATAACGGCTGCCAGTCCTTGCGGACCGTCTTTGCTGGATAAATATTCAAAAACAGGTTTTGAAACCTCAGTTACACCTATCCCCAACGATTTTGCTTTTGTTATGATTTCTTGAACGATTCCTGCCCTGGTCAATTCAGGTGAATGTATTATTTCTTCGATTTGTGTGTTTTGTAATACAGCTTCATAAACAATCCGCAAACCCTCAATATAGCTGAGTCCGGTTTCCAGTCTAAATTTCCGTTCACGCAAGTGACGTATGTTTTTTATATGTAAATTTGATGTGCTTGAAATCACTTCTCACCCGCGGCTAACGATTTGATTCGATAATTTCGAATATGGCAGATGGCAATTGCCAAAGCATCTGCTGCATCATCAGGTTTTGGCGTTTTTTCAAGGGCTAACAAGACTCTGACCATTTCCTGGACCTGTTTTTTGTCGGCATTACCATATCCGGTGACACATTGCTTGACTTCATTCGGAGTGTATTCAGCAATCTCGGTTTTTGCGCCACAAAGTGAAAGTAAAATAACTCCGCGAGCTTGTCCTACAGCGATCGCATTGGTCACATTCTTCTGAAAAAACAATTTCTCAACAGCCGCATTATCTGGTCTGTTGAGAAATAATATTTGGCTCAAATCATCGTAAATCTTCTTTAATCGGTATTCAGCGCTTAACTCTCTGGTGGTTTTAATCACTCCGTAGCTTATTGCTGAAAGAACTCCGTTTTCGTCTTCAAAAACAATTCCATATCCTGTAGATTCAGTACCAGGATCAATTCCAATCGTAAGCATCTGAGCCTACTCAGATTCCATTGCCGCCATGGCTTCATCTGAAATCTTGAGATTTGAATAAACATATTGGACATCATCTAGCTCTTCAATATTTTCGATTGCCCGCAGCACCTGGACAGTATCTTCTTTGCTTAATTCCATTTCCTGGCTGGGAATCATGCTTAATCCAGCTTCTTCCGGCATCAAATTTGCAGCGCGGAATCTGTCGCTCAAAGTTTTAAAAGATTCAACAGGAGCCACAACTGAGATCTCATCATCTTCCTGGCTGACATCATCGGCTCCTCCCTCTACGGCAACCTCAAACACTTTGTCGAAATTGACCTTATCAGCAGGGAAAGAAAAAGTTGCTGCCCGTTTAAATTGCCAGGACACAGAGCCCAACTCAGCCATGTTTCCACCGCAGCGGGATAAAAGGTGCCGCACTTCAGCAACTGTTCTATTCCGGTTTTCCGTAACACACTCAATTATTAATGCAACACCATTTGGTGCATAACCCTCGTAAAAGACCTCTTCATAGGACTCGCCTTCTTTACCTTCTCCCGAAGCCCGCTTAATTGCACGGTCAATATTGTCTTTTGGCATACTCTGGGCTCTTGCCTTATCCACTGCCAGGCGAAGACGGAAATTGGAATCTGGATCTCCGCCACCTTCTCTTGCAGCCATCACAATTTCGCGGGTTAATCGGGTAAAAACCTGTCCGCGTTTTGCGTCGGCAGCGCCTTTTTTTCTTTTAATTGTGGCCCACTTGGAATGACCGGACATATGCGCTCCTTTTCAGAGATTTAACAAAAAAATTATACCATTAAGGGGTTGTTAAATTATCAGATTAATTGGACAATGGTCGGGCGACGATAATCAAACGATGCGTGTTGCTCTCTTTAGGATAACATGTTACCAATGTTAATCGGACGTCATCAGTTTTTGCCAACCAGCGGGCATTGTCAAGTCTTACTTCAGTGGATTGAAATCTTTCAGCCAGGATCATCCGATTGGAAACTACAAATTCCATTTTGAAATCTCCCGATGAAACAATGATAAGGTCACCAATCTTCACATCCACCAGACTGCCAAATACTTCTCCGAATTCATTATGATGACCATTAATGACAGTGTTTCCTATTTCGCTGAGTAACGCTGAATCTGGATGCCAACCTGCCGCGAACTTCGAAGGGGCGATCCATTGCCCGAAGGTTTCACCCTCGACTTTTGTAATGTTGAAATCAGACACAACCACCGGAGCAACGAGTTTGATTGACGGAATCTCGATCCGGTCTGGAATAGCCGGGTTTTCAAGTTTATTATCTGTTGTATGAACAAAATTTAGAAATGGTCGAATTTCTTGGTAATTATATTTTGGTACCTGAGGAGTTGGAGTATTAATCTCAAGAGATAACACAACGGTTGAATCTGGAGTCACAGATGGAGCTAATTCACTCTGACCAATGAGATCTTTTTCATAAAATCGGTACTTCCCTTTTTGCTCAATCAATTTTTGGGAATTATTTAAATACATAACACCAATGATTCCCAAGCAAAGAAAAATCATTCCTGTGAGAATTAATATTTTTGATAATTTTTTTTCGCTTAGAGGCATGTTGTCAGTATAAAACATAATCGGGTGCGATTCAACGAATGCACCCGATTATCGTTTACATAACTTTTATTTTTTTGTGAATCCCTGGATCACCATGCCAAGTCCAATGGAGAGAAGTCCAACCATTGATAACCATTGACCAAGGATATTCGATCGGTTTTGACTTCGTGAAGTGAGGTCAATTCCTGTAACGGGTATCAAATCCTGCCCGGATTGAACAGAAGGTTTTGGCAAAGTAGGAACAGGAGTCACTGTTGCATTTTCTTCTGGTGTTTCATTGATAACGCAGAAATTTGATCCATTTGTTATTTGTTCAACAGTCAGTTCATCACCTTGTTGCAAAGCATAGCTGAACTTAAGCACATGGGTTGCAGGAGTTGTACTGGCAACAATTACCGTTTCGCCTGATCCAATAACGATCACCCCAGTGGGAAGTGCTGCTATAAAAGCCAGGGCTCGAGGAGCAAGAAACTTGCCACTAACTCCACCCACCGCGTTAACAACAACGGGATCAAGTTCCCAGGTAACTGTAACCGGGTATGAATTTGGATTGGTGATGCTCCATTCTATGTATTGAACGAAACAGGCATAACCACCTGAAAGACGGAGCTTCTCGACAACATCTGTTGGAGTTGTAGTAAAAGTTGAAGTTGGTGTATCTGTTTCAGTAACTGTTCCCGTAGATGTTGGCGTAAAGGTTGCCGTTGCAGTCTCTGTAGCGGTTGCGGTCTCTGTTGCAATTACTGTAGCAGTGTCTGTTGGTGTAACGGTTTCTGTAGACGTAGCAGTATCAGTTGGTGTAGAAGATTTCGTCACAGTTGCTGTTGGAGTAGCAGTTGTTTCAGGATCTTCACATTCATTATTCAGAATACTCTGATCTCCATATGCAGCAATTACGTCGCCATTTTTTGCAATAAATTGTGGCCAAATATCATTTTCATGACCACCATGTCCGTTTAATCCCCAATCCGCCTGCGAAGCGACGGAATTTATGGATACCTCAATCGAAACATATTTTTCCGCTTCAGTCCAATGACATACATTTACTTTCTTGGAATTATCTTCAGTTGCGGTAGCCGTAAAGGTATTACTGGGTGTATTCGTTTTCATCTGGGTATTTGTGTTTACAGGAGTACTCGTCGTGGTTTTAGTCGGAGTTTTCGTCATTGTTGCTGTCTTGGTGACTGTCGCAGTTTTTGTTGAAGTTGCGATTTTTGTGGCTGTTGGAATTTTGCAGTCAGAAGCCAACAGACTCTGATCGCCTGCTGCTGGAATTACATCACCATTTTTTGCGGTGAAACTTGGATAAACGTCATTGCTATGATTGCCATGTCCATTTAGTCCCCAATCGCCAATTGAATCAATAGAATTTACTGATACTTCAATTGAGACGTATTTGTTCGCTTCTGTCCAATGACACACCCTGACCTTATTATCTGGTGTTGGGGTATTTCCCCCTTGTGTTGCGTTAACCGGGATATTTATTGCGGATAACAAGAAACCATTTAATAAAAATGCAATACCAATAATATAGAGTAAACGTGAAACAGATTTCCATTTGATGAGTCGCCTTTGAAGCATAATTCTCTCCTTTGTATACTAATTAGACCTTAATAGTCTTATTATAGGGTATTTATAGTCAAAATCAAGGCTCTTTACGCAGAATTAACTTACCTGGTTATTTAAAATTCCAATCCCTTCAATGCTGATTTCAATCTGATCCCCCTGTACGATTAGCCCGATCCCGGCCGGTGTACCTGTAAAAATTAGATCTCCCGGTTCTAACGTCATGATCGTAGAAGCATATGCGACAATTTGATTTACAGAAAAAACCATCTCCCTTGTAGAAGCCATCTGGTGTAATTCTCCATTTACCCTGCATGTGATCAGGCAGTCAGCTGGATCTAATTCAGTTTCAATCCAGGGGCCAATTGGGCAAAATGTATCAAATCCCTTTCCACGAGTCCATTGGAGGTCTTTATACTGAATATCTCTGGCAGTTACATCATTTCCAATGGTATAACCATAAATATATTCGTTGGTTCTTTCAACCGGTATCCATCGTCCTTTTTTCCCGATTACCACCACTAGCTCAGCTTCGTGTTCCACCTGTTGGCTTTGAGGGGGGATTTGGATGGCTTCACCATCAGCAATTATCGCTGAGGGTGGTTTTAAGAAAAGTTGGGGACTTTCCGGAAGTTCAACATTTTGCTCAACCGCGTGTTCGTAATAATTCCTTCCGACACAAATTATCTTCTGTGGTGTCACCGGGGCTTCGATTTTGACTGAATTTAAGAATATTGATGGTTCAAAGCGTTGGTACTCGCCAAAAATATCTCCATCAATCAGACCTATTTTCAATTCATCAATCCATCCGTATTTACTTACTCCGTCTTTATCAGTAAATTTGATTATTTTCATTAAACCGCTCCTAAAATAAGGTATAATTTTTCCGCCGGGCGGATATCTCAGTTGGTTAGAGAGCTTCTCTTACACAGAAGAGGTCGCAGGTTCGAGTCCTGTTCCGCCCACAATTATTTTTAAATTCTTGGAAACTCAAATATTTCTAAAGTATAATGGATTTACCCGGGGATGACAGGCTTCGACGGGCGAGGCTGGTTCCGGACTGCAAGCCGAGAGGTACCGAACTCGTAAAATCCGTACAAAAATCAAGTGCCAACCGCACTTCCTATGCAGCTCTTCCTGTCGCCGCATAAGCGATGAGATCAGCTCACCTGACGCCCTAAGAAGCGTCACGCCTGCCTGCTCCGCTCTTCAACCGGTAGCAGAGCGGACGTCACAAAGTTGAAGTGCCATGCACCATGCCGCGGGATGCATGAAAGAGGGCTCTCGGGTCCAAGTGGCTAGCCTCTTTTTGTTTTTGTTTGTTTCCCGAATTGAGGTCAAAGAGAAAACAAACTAAGCTTGTAGGTGTCCGCGGATCTATTCGTTCGGACGCGGGTTCAATTCCCGCCATCTCCACAAAATAAAAATGCACATAATTGTGCGTTTTTATTTAATACAAACCAGTCCTTTTAGATACATGCTTTCTGGAAAACTTGAAAGAATTGGATGGTCTCCGGATTGAGAAAGCTGATCAATGATTTGAATGTCACATTCAGCATCTTCCGCAGCTCCTGTAATGATCTTTTGAAATAAATCGCGTGAAATGCCCCCCGAACATGAAAAGGTAAATAAAACACCACCCGGCCGAAGCAATTTCAAGGCAAGTAAATTAATATCTTTATATCCTCGCGCCGCTTTTTCAGCTTGCGAAACGGTTGGAGCGAATTTCGGAGGATCCAAAATGATCACATCAAAACTTACTGCCCGGTCCCTCAGTTTTCTCAGCTCGATGAAGACATCTCCGCATACAGTTTTGGATTTGTCCCCAGCTAAATCATTCTTATTCAGGTTTTTTAATAATTGATCCAGAGCTGGTTGAGAAGAATCAATGGATATCACTGAATTTGCACCCCCTTTAAGTGCATTCAATGTGAACCCACCTGAATAACAGAAACAATTCAGAACATCTTTATCCTGACAATATTTTCTCAACTTCTTACGGTTTTCGCGTTGATCAATATAAAAACCTGTTTTTTGCCCGCCTTTGAAGTTAACTTCAAAGGTTAATCCATATTCTGAAATCCAGGTTTCATTTGGAATTACACTTCCATAAATTAAGCCCGTCCTGTTTTCCAGCCCTTCCAGGGCGCGAACATCAACATCTGACCTTTCATAGATCACAAATCCAGGATACAGGTTTTTAAGTATTTCAACAATATCAAACCGATTTTTTTCAATTCCTGCTGATAAAACTTGCATTACTAGCACATCGTTATATTGATCTACAATCAAACCGGGTAATCCATCGGATTCACCAAATATTAACCGGTAAGCTGTACATTCTTTGTTAAAAATAAATTTTTGCCGCTTTTCGATAGCAGCATTAATCCTTTTTTTGAAAAAATCTTGATCGATTTTCTCAGTGGTATCCCATGACCACATTCTCGCCCGGATTTGCGAAGATTCCGAGTATGCCGCCGACCCTAATTTCTCTCCGCCATTGGCTTTTACTAGTACGGTCTCACCAGATTGTATATTTCCGTTTATTTCACCGATAGCAGAGGAGAAGACCCATGGATGATGCAACAGGACAGATTTTTCCCTGCCAGGTTTGAGGATTATTTCACTCATTTTGTTTTCCGATCCATTCCATAAGGGTATTCTCATCAATGGTTTTAATATCCAGAGCAATTGCCTTCTCGAGTTTTGAACCTGCATTTTCACCAACCAGAAGGAAATCCGTGTTTTTACTAACGTTTTCGGCAACTTTTCCGCCATTTTCTTCGATCAGGTTTTTAGCCTGGTCTCGGGATAATGTTGGAAGAGTACCTGTGATAACAAAAATTTTGGCGCCAAGGATAGTATTCATTTTTGCGGATTCCTGGTAAACAGGCCAAACGCCGTTGGTTCGTAATTTTTCGATTAACTGTATATTTGGACTTCGTGAAAACCAGTCCACGATCGATTGGGCAGTGTTTGGCCCTATCCCTTCAATTTCCATTAACCTTTCGATAGAACTTACTCTCAATGAATCAAGAGTTTTAATTTTGCGGGCGAGGACAGCAGCTGAGACCTCTCCGATACCATGAATTCCCAGTCCTGAGATTAGTCTTGATAACGATTGATTTCTGGATATATTTATCGAGTCAATCAAGTTTTCAGCTTTTTTATCAGCAAATCCTTCTAAATCCATCAGATCTGCTTTGGTTAATGAATACAAGTCAGCGACATCTTTGATTTTTCCCCGGCTAACGAGAAGTTCCACTATCTTCTCGCCTAGTCCGACGATGTCCATGGCTCCCTTTGAGACAAAATGCTCGATATTTCTAATAAGTTGTGCTGGACAAGAACTATTAACGCAATACCAGGCAACTTCGTCTGGGAGATGTTCAACTTTTTGTCCACAGGATGGGCAAAATTCTGGCGGTAAATACACTGGGTTTTGTCTATTCTTGTCTTCAACCAGAGGACCAATAACATACGGGATTACATCACCTGCGCGTTTGACCAAAATCCGGTCCCCTGGGCGAATATCTTTTTCGGAAATAAAATCAAAATTATGTAGCGTTGCCTGTTTGACCATGACGCCACCTATCTCCACGGGCTCCAGTACCGCATAGGGTGTTAAAACACCAGTCCTTCCAACATTGACCTTTATCTCCTTTAAAATTGTAGACATTTCTCGTGCCGGGAATTTCAATGCAATCGCCCCGCGGGGGTCTTTGCCTACATAACCAAGTCCTGCAGCCAGTTCAAGGTCATCAAGTTTTATAACAACGCCGTCAACTTCATAAGGAATGGAATCTCTTTTATCGTTCCATTCATCGACACTATTAAGAACCTCGCTAAAATTAACTTTTTCTTCAATATTAGCTGCCACTGGAAAACCCAATTTTGACAAATAGTGCAGTAATTCTGATTGAGTTCTGGGAATTACATCAGAACTCTCTACAATTGCATAGGTGAGAAGGGATAAAGGTCTTGAAGCTGTAATCTTAGGGTCTAGTTGTCTGAGTGAACCTGATGCAGTGTTTCGAGGATTTTGGTAAGTGCGCTCCCCATTTTCAAGCAATTTTTGGTTTAGCTTTTCAAAATCATCTTTAGAAATATAGATTTCTCCCCTTACCACCAGCGTTTTTGGCACATCGATATTCGAATTTACAACCGGTATTTTTAATGGAACAGACCTGATCGTCCGAACATTCAAAGTAACATCTTCCCCCTGGATTCCGTCCCCCCTTGTGGCAGCCTGGGAAAGTAAACCATCCTCGTATCTGATGACAATAGTTAACCCATCAATTTTTGGTTCTAAAACAAATCCTGATTTTGAGACATCGCTATCTAATTTGATTATTCGATCATACCAATCCTGAAGGTCACCTTTATTAAATGCATTAGCAAGGGATAATATTGGAGATGGATGTACCACCTTATTAAATTTTTCTACCGGCTGCTTTCCAGCTCTTTGAGTTGGAGAATTCGGTGTAATCGCTTCAGGAAATTGTTCTTCTAACTTGAGCAACTTTTGATACAACATATCGTATTCATAATCGCTGATCAATGGATCTTCGAGGACATGATAACGATAGCAGTGCATTTGCAACTCATCTTGAAGCTTATGTATTTCGTCAACAATATTATTCTCGACCATTTTTCACCTTTTTAAATAACAGGAATGGTAAAGATAAAACATCATATAATAATATAATCTAAAAATGAGATTTGAAATCAAGATCCCTTGGAGGAAATCATGAAAATTATCGGATATATTGTTGCTGCGCTCTTTGTTTTCTTTGGCGTTCTCGTCGCATGGGGATCTTTTAGCCAAAACTCTATTTTATGGTTGGTTGGCGGTTGCGTCATGATCGGGATAGGGTTGGTCATTATCTTCTTCACTTCAAAAAAAACCGCTGCTGCTCCAACTACCAATGTTACCTACAATGTTGATCTTCCAGGAAATGTCAAATTTGACACGATTAAATGCAAATCCTGTGGTGGAACCTTAAGTGCTGAAAACATTACAATGGTACAAGGTGCGCCAATGGTGACCTGTCCTTTTTGCCATACTGTTTATCAGCTTACTGAAGAACCGAAATGGTAATTTGATCTGCCCTGGGAGGGAACTAATGAGAATCTACCGATATATTTGCTTATTCTTGATCTTTATCCTTTTAGCCGGCAGCACAACCCCTGTATTTGCCCAGGATTACCGTTTCCAGGTTCTAGAACAAGCGGTTGTGGTCTCAATTAATGCGGATGGTTCAATTAATATTGATTACACGATTAAATTATTAAATGACTCAAGTGCACATGCGATCGATGCCGTTGATATTGGTGTGCCAAATTATGACTATCAATTAAAAAACATCTCTGCTGATGTTAATGGTATTGCCATTAACCGCATCACAGATTCACCATATGTTTCGCCTGGAATTGCAGTTGAATTAGGAAATAATGAAATTCCTGCCGGCGGCAGCGGAATCGTTCACGTCTATATCCAAAATGTTAAAAATGTGATCTATCCGGCGACGCAACAAGAGAGTGAAGATTATGCAAGCCTGGTGTTTACACCTTCCTGGTTTGATAGTCAGTATTGTTATGGAAAAACCACTTACCAGCTAACCCTCCTTTTGCCAGCAGGAGTACTGGATGGCGAAGCTCGTTATTTTATTCCCGAAAAATGGCCTGGATCGCAGGAACCAGAAAGTAAGATCCTTGATAGTGGTCAGATCTTTTATACCTGGGTTTCAGACCAGGCAAACAGCTACACTCAATTTAAATTTGGTGCAAGTTTTCCAGCTCGTTATCTTGCCGATGGTGCAGTTGTACAGACTCCATATGTAGCCCCAACAAAATCCACACCTTCCTTCAATCTAAGTAGTATTTGCCCGTTCATATTCTGCTTAGGGTTCATCGGTTTCTTCGTTCTGACCATCTATTCTGCT
>CAZAAJ010000044.1:0-23697 GCA_964483135.1 uncultured Anaerolinea sp.
CTGAAAGCGTCGGGATCAATCCAGTTGTAGTCAATGAGACTGTAGGGGTATTGATCGTGAGAGTAGGTTGCACCGTTAAATCCGCTGTTGGGGTGGAAACCATTTGTACACCAGGAACGGATGGTGCCACAAATGTAGTCAACACAAATAAGCCGATCCCTAAGGCAATTGTAATAATAAGAACGCTAATCCCCTGGTTTATTTGTTGCTGCGTTTGCTCTTTTTCTAATCCAAAAAGAGAGGTTGACCATTCTCTCCAGGCTCGCAAAACCCGTGACGCAAAAACGACCAGGATGATCCCCAACACCAGGTAAAAAAGGATCTCATATTGAGTCAGCAAGCGAAGCAAGGAAGCCATTTAGGACTTTTCCGGTAATGAATTACCCTTTCGGGAATGAGCGTAAAAAACCTTCGATCAAAGCAGTCAACTTTGGAACAATTAGCTTACCTGCTTCCAATACTTCTTCATGGGTGGTCTCGGTGTTGCCATCCAGGTTCGCCTTATTGCTTATCCCCGAAAAAGCTAAAACGCGTGTTTTGCCATGCCGGGCAACAATTGTCTCTGGCACAGTAGACATTCCCACCGCATCAGCTCCAATCTTCCGCAGGAATCGCAGATCAGCAGGTGATTCAAATGAAGGGCCTGAAAGGCACACATATACACCTTCATGAACCTTGATCCCTTTTTGTTTCGCAATTTCCCTCACCTTAGAGATCCATTCCCGATCATAGGGCTGACTCATATCCGGAAACCTGGGTCCAAATTCATCCAGGTTTGGTCCCCTCAGCGGATTCATTCCTGCCATACCAATCAGCCCGATGTGGTCATTTAAAACCATCACATCCCCCGGTACATAATCCGGGTTGATTGCTCCAGCGGCATTTGTCAGGATGATCGTTCCAATCCCGATGCGCTGCATCACCCTGATCGGCAGGGTTACCTGGTCCATGCGGTATCCTTCATAATAATGCGTGCGACCCTGCATAACCATCGTTTGAACCCCAAACAGGTCTCCGAGTACCAATTGTCCCTTGTGCCCGTGGATTGTTGACAACGGCCAGTTGGGGATTTCCTTGTATTCCAAAATTACAGGAGATTTTACTTCTTCCGCTAGTCCTCCCAGCCCGGAGCCGAGGATCAATCCCACCTTCGGCATCTGATTTACGGCTTTTTTTATAAAATTTGCAGCCGCATCGATTTCTTTAAGAGTTATAAAAGTGTCCATCGCTTTACCTGTCTATAGAAAAGAGAGAATTTATTATATCAGACCCATTTTTTTATTATTTGGAGCGCGTTAGGATTTCACGAAATGCACTAATTACTTCTACAATGTCCGAGTCGCTAATCCAGTAGTGGGTTACAAGTCGGAAACTCCTTGGTCCGACGACTCCAATTTTTATTCCCTTTTCAGATAGTCTTGAAGAAACTTCGCCAGGTTTTACAGCGATAGATTCATTGAGAAAAGGAAAGACCATGTTTGTTTGCGGTTTTCCGATTTCAAATGTAATACCGGGAATAGTGGATAATCCATCGGCAAGCGCGGCTGCGCGGCGGTGGTCCTCGCTTAATCTCCTGGTCATTTTTTGCACCGCAATGATCCCAGCGGCTGCCAGTACGCCAACCTGGCGCATCCCGCCTCCCAGCATTTTCCGCAAGCGCCGTGCCTTGTATATAAACTCATTTGATCCGCAAAGAACAGAACCTACTGGCGCACACAATCCCTTACTCAGGCAAAATGTAATACTGTCTGCAGGTGCAACCAGTTTGTCAACAGTAATTCCTGATGCTGCTGCGGCATTAAAGATCCTCGCCCCATCTATATGAAGACTTAAACCTTTTTCATGGGCAAATTTCCCCACCGTTTCTGTGTATTCCCTGGATAGCACTGTTCCCCCGCAGCGATTGTGGGTATTCTCCAGTATCACCAATCGAGATTTGGGATGGTGCACATCATCTGGGCGAATAGCGTTCTGCAGATCACCAAGCGCTAAAGTCCCATCTGGTTGGTTTTTTAGAGTATGAGGAAACACGCCCCCTAATGCTGAGATTCCTCCTGCTTCGAACAGGAAGGTGTGACCCTGGTCTCCCATGATCACTTCATCCCCCCGCTGGCAATGGGCAAGGGTCGCGATCAGGTTCCCCATTGTTCCGGATGGTATGAATAACCCGGATTCTTTCCCTAGAGTTTTCGCCGAGAGATCCTGGAGTTCATTTACAGTTGGATCTTCTCCATACACATCATCTCCCACTTTTGCCTTCGCCATGGCTTCCCGCATTTCATCAGTCGGGAATGTCACCGTATCTGAGCGCATGTCAATTATTCTCATTTTTCCCTCAGTTGAACAAGAATTTCCTGCAATTCACCAGGCAGCGGTGCTTCAAATGTTCTGGGATTAATCTCACCCGGGAGAGTAATCGTCAACCTGGCAGCATGTAAAAAATGCCGATCAATCTCGATGTTCTGATGGACATGACCGTATACTTTATCTCCAACAATCGGGCATTTCAGGAATGCCATGTGCAGCCTGATCTGGTGAGTTCTGCCGGTGATCGGATGGACTTCAAGCAAAGTGTGATTAGGAAACTCTTCAAGGGTCTTATATTCCGATACAGCACTCCGGCCTTTTTCCTGTGATACCACTGCCATTTTTTTCCGATGGGATGGGTCACGCGCAATCGCTGCTTCCACCCTTCCGGTTGGCGTCGGTGGTTTTCCATCCACCAGGGCGATATAAATCTTGTATACTTTCCTGTCCTTGAATTGCTCCTGAAGGGCTGTAAGCGCTTTTTGATTCTTTGCAAGCAGGATGATCCCGGATGTTTCCTTATCCAGTCGGTGCACGATCCCCGGGCGGAGTTCCCCGCCTATCCCATCCAGGTCGTCAAATTCAGCCATAGCGGCGTTAACAAGCGTTCCCGTCGCATGGCCAGCCGCCGGGTGAACCACCATACCGGCAGGTTTGTTAATGACCGCAAGGTCATCATTTTCGAAAAGGATTTCCAGCGGGATTTCTTCAGCAACCAGGCCAGTGTCAACCAATTCCGGGATAATCACTTCAATTCCATCCCCCGGGTTCACCAACCAACTGGTTTTTGTTACAACCACACCATTAACATTTACCAATTCATTTTTGATTAACGATTGGATTCGAGACCTCGAAAGTTCAGGCAGAAATATAACAAGTGCCTTATCCAGTCTTCTGCTTTCGCCCGAAGAGGACACAAAACTGAACTTCTTTTCAGTCAATTTTCATCCCTTGGTCATTTTCTGAAATCGTCGCATTCAATACTTTTGATTTCTTTTCACGCCGTTCCTGGATCCACATTCCAATCAATAATACTGCTACCCCCACGGTGATGGACGCATCCGCCACATTCCACACGGGAAAGGATCCTACGGAAATAAAATCTGTCACGCGGCCGAAGATAACCCGGTCAATGAGATTGCCAATTGCTCCGGCTAACTGCATTGAAAGGGCTGTTCGAATCACCCAATCCTTTCGCGAAATGGACGGATAGTAATAAATGATCGCTATGGAGACGATTACAGCCAGGACCATGAAAATCGAGTTCGCTCCTTTGAACAACCCAAATGCTGCGCCTGTATTATTGATATGAATGATCCGCGCATAGGGTTCCAACCATTTCCAGGGCATCCAAATCTGGCCAAATTCAAGGTTGGTGCGGATCAGGTATTTGGTGTATTGGTCCAATGCAATGAGCATAGTTGCAATCAACGCCATCATCACATATGTCTTAAAAAGTTTTTTCAATCAATCCTCCGGAATCCATTTCATTTTACCTTAACTCTAATTGTCAGACATCAGGCTCCTTGCGGAGCCTGATCCTGTTTATTGACGCTCAAGGGCTATGGTGACCTTTTCACCGTCGAACTCGTCTTCCATCTGAACCCACGCTGAAGGATTTGCTCCCTCGGTCAGCTCAACCGCCAGTGTTTCTGATTTGATATAGGTTGAATAGGACTTTACTGCTCTTGCCAATCCGTGAGTCGCAGTATAGATAACTTTTATCCGATCTGCAATATCAAGATCAGCTGTCTTGCGCAGGTCCTGTAAACGGCGGACAAATTCACGGGCCAGTCCTTCTTCAACAAGTTCAGGCGTTAGTTCGGTAACCAGGGCAGCAACGTATGCCCCTTCCGATGCAACCGAAAATCCTTCTTTTGCTTGGATCCTCACTTCCACCTCTTCAGGCAGGAGCGACAGGGTCTCACCAGTTAATTGCACAACAATTTGCTCACCAGCCAGGAGGACTGAAGCGGTCTTTTCCGCATTCATCCCAAGCACCAGTTTCCTGATCTCTGGGAATTTATTACCGTATTTTTGCCCCAGCTGTTTTGGTAAAGGATTTAAGGCATAACTGACCGCTTCTGAAGCAGAATTCAACGATCTAACCTTTTTAACATTTAATTCATCTTCCAATAGATCTGCATAGTTCAACAAGACCTTTTCCTCTTCGCGGTTAGCCAGGGCAAACGCTGCTTCCATCAAAGGCTGCCGTACTTTTCGATTGGCTTTGTTCCGGGCAGCATGTCCCAGCGAGGTCAGTTTCATCACCAGCGCCATCTCATTGTTTAGTTTTTCATCGATCAGATCTGGATCGTATTGCGGCCAGGTGACCAGGTGTACCGATTCAGAGGCTGAGGATTCCACACTCCCAGCCAGGTTCAAATAAAGCTCATCCGCCATGAAGGGCATTGTGGGTGCAAGCAGCTTGGAAATTGTCACCAACGCTTCATACAAAGTCGCATAAGCGGCGTTTTTATCGCTATCTGAACCGCTTTTCCAGAACCGCCTTCTTGACCGGCGCAGGTACCAATTGGAAAGGTTGTCAACAAACTGCTCGATAGGTCGGGTTGCCCCTAAAACGTCATAGGTTTCAAAGGCGTAGGTAACATCACGGACAAGCGTGTGCAGCGCTGATCGCAGCCATTTATCCAATGAACTATATTCGATATTTGCATCCGGGTCAGGTTTCCATTCATCCAGGTTGGCATAAGTGACAAAGAACGAATATGTATTCCAAAGTGTTAATGTGAAGTTACGCACTACTTCACCAACCAGGTCGTTGGAAAAACGTCGTTCCTGCCCTGGAGGGCTGGCTGTGTAAAGGTACCAGCGCAGCGCGTCTGCACCATGTTTATCAATAACCTCCCAAGGAGAAACAAAGGTACCGCGTGTCTTTGACATCTTTTTTCCATCCGCATCAAGGATGTGTCCCAGGCAGATTACGTTCTTGTAGCAATTTGTGTCAAATAACAACGTGCTGATCGCATGCAGTGAATAGAACCATCCGCGCGTCTGATCGACCGCCTCACAGATGTAATCAGCCGGAAAATGTTGTTTGAACTCAGCTTCATTCTCAAATGGGTAATGCCATTGGCTGGAGGGCATCGATCCGGAATCGAACCAGACATCGATCAATTCCGGCACGCGTTTCATGCGGCCGCCGCAATCTTCGCACTTGAACTTGATCTCATCCACGTACGGGCGGTGCAGGTCGGATTCAGATAGGTCGTAACCCGCGTGTTCTGAAAGCTCTTTCACTGATCCGATGCAAACCTGGTTATGGCAGGATTCACACTCCCATACCGGCAATGGTGTGCCCCAGTATCTCTCACGGCCAAGCGCCCAATCAATATTGTTTGATAACCAGTTGCCAAACCTGCCTGCCCGGATGTGCCCCGGGTACCAGTTGATCTGGTTATTCAGTTCAACCATACGGTCTTTGAACTGACTTGTGCGGATATACCAGGTTGGCCGCGCATAATACAGCAAGGGGGTATCGCAGCGCCAGCAGAATGGATACGTATGGACATATTCCCCATGTTTAAATAACAATCCCCTGTCCGCCAAATCCCTGATGATATAGGGATCAGCGTCCTTGACGAACTTCCCGGCCCAGGGTTGCACATCAGAAATGAATGTGCCGTCCTCTGCCACCGTTGAGAGGATTGGCAGATCGTAATCAATTGCCACCTGCATATCATCCTCTCCAAATGCCGGGGCGATGTGAACCAATCCTGATCCATCCTCAGTGGTTACAAAACTCCCAAGTACCACGTAATGAGCTGGCTTGGTGGTAGGTAGAAATGTGAATAAGGGTTTATATTTTTTCCCCTTCAGGTGTTTCCCCTTAAATCGTTCAACGATCGTGACCGATTCTTCACCAAACAGCTTGGTGAGCAGGTTCTCTGCAAGTATCAGCTGTTCAGAACCACCTTCCGGTAAAAGACGCTTAATCTTTACATACTCAATATCTTCGCCCGCAGCAACTGCAACGTTGGCAGGCAATGTCCATGGCGTCGTTGTCCATATCAGCAATGAAGTGCCGGGTTCATCAACCAGCGGCATACGCACAAAGACCGAAGGGTCACTTGTTTCCCGGTATCCCTGCGCGACCTCATGGTCTGAAAGTGGGGTTCCGCATCGGGGACAATATGGTACGACCTTGTAGCCCTGGTAAAGAAGGTCGCGTTCCCAAAAATTCTTTAGAATCCACCACACTGACTCGATATATTCATTCTTATAGGTGATATAGGCATCTTTCATATCCACCCAGTAAGCGATGCGTTCGGTCAGTTTTTCCCACTCCTGGATATATGTAAATGCTGACTCGCGGCAAAGTTCGTTGAATTTTGCTATTCCATAACTTTCTATTTGCTTCTTATTGGTAAATCCTAATTTTTTCTCAACCTCGATTTCAACCGGTAAACCGTGTGTATCCCATCCCCCCCTTCGGGCTACATGGTATCCGTTCATTGTCTTGTAACGTGGAAAGATATCCTTGAACGCACGCGCCAGCACATGGTGAACACCAGGCATCCCATTTGCAGTCGGAGGTCCTTCAAAGAATATATATTCCTTGCCGCCTTCGCGCTGGCTCATGCTCTTGTGAAAAACATCATGCCATTGCCAATGACGGAGAATTTTCTCTTCCATTTCAGTTACATTCAGTTTTGGCGTTACAGGTTTAAACATTCAACCTCCATAAAAATAAAAACCGCCCCTCTTCAGGGGCGGATGAAATCCGCGGTACCACCCTGCTTCTCATCAATTGAGCACTTTACCAGGTGCATCAAGTATCGATAGACCTGCTTCAAGGTAACGATCGAAGAGTCGGCTTCCTTATTAACGGTTTTCCGTGTTCGGGTTGCAGCTCCGGAAGGATTTTCAGTTGCGAATACCTACCCGGCTCTCACCTGCCCGGGTTCGCTGCAAGGTTCAGGGCAACTTACTCGTTTCCATCAGTGCTTTTCGATATCAATTATCCCACATTGTATATGGAAAATCAATTTATCTGATCACCTCATAAAATAATGGCAGTGAATTACATTCTTGCCTGCTAAATTTACAAGCCTTTAATACTCTTTCTTGAGCCCTCAGGAGTGATGACTCGTCTTTTGCATGAAGAGTAAACAGGGTTATCCCTTTTTGTACTTTATCCCCAACTTTATGATGAACAATGATTCCGACCGCATGGTCAATGACGTCTTCCTTTTTCACCCTTCCTGCACCCATTTCAACTGACGCTTCACCAATTTCCTGGGCATTAATTTCGGTAAGGTAACCAGTTTGTGGTGAAAAAACATCTCTGACCACAGGCGCCATCTTGAATTTTTCCGGATGATCAACATAGCTGGCATCGCCCCCCTGGTTTTCCACCAATTCCCTGAACTTGGCAAGCCCCTTGCCTTCTGACAGGGCTTTTTCAATCATTCTGCGTCCTTCTTTGAGGGTTTTTACTTTCTTACCAATTGCCAGCATGTGTGAACCGACAGTGAGACAGTGTTCCGCGAAGTCTATCGGACCCTTGCCTTGGAGTGTGTCAATGGCTTCCTTTACCTCTACTGCATTTCCTACTGCATGACCAAGCGGTTGATTCATATCCGAAAGCAATGCCACCACCTTGCGGCCGCTCAATTTACCAATTGCCACCATTAACCTGGATAATTGGCGAGCTTCCTGGAGGTTTTTCATAAAAGCGCCATAACCAACCTTTACATCCAGTACGATCGCCTGGGCTCCTCCAGCGATTTTTTTACTCATCACGCTGGATGCGATTAATGGGATTGATTGCACTGTCCCTGTCACATCCCGCAGTGAATACAATTTACCATCCGCTGGGGCAAGGTCACCGCTTTGACCAGCAAGTACCAATCCCTTTGTTTTAAGTAGATTTATGAACTCCTGCTGGGTTAGAGCAGTCCGAAAACCGGGAATGGACTCCATTTTGTCCAATGTGCCGCCGCTGAATCCCAATCCCCGACCGGACATTTTTCCAACCGGTAATCCGCAGGCAGCAACCAGAGGCTCCACCACCAGCGTGGTTTTATCACCCACCCCGCCGGTAGAATGCTTGTCCACTTCGATTGGCACGATCTTCGAAAGATCGAGAATCTCTCCAGAATTTGCCATCGCCAGCGTTAGATCCGTTGTTTCGCGATCCGTCATCCCGTTTAATAGCACAGCCATCGCCCAGGCAGCCACCTGGTAATCCGGGATCGACCCGGAGGTTAATCCCTGGATAAAAAATGCGATTTCTTCAGAGGTTAATTCCTTCTTATCCCGTTTTTTGATGATAATATCTACAGCATTCATATTAACTCCAATCAATTCGGTCGATTCTGAAATTTTACCATCGCAGGACGATAAAAAAACCAGGTTCGTTCGAACCTGGTTTACCGGTCAATTCCCTTTAAGTGAGATCGTTACCTTGCGGTAGGGTTCCTCACCCGTACTCTCCGTGAACACCTGGGGGTGATCCCTTAATTCCAGGTGAATTATTCGCCGCTCATTAGCCGGCATTGGCTCAAGTACCTGGCGCCGGCCTGTCTGAACTGCCTGCTCAGCCATCCGCCTTCCCAGTTGTCTTAGCTGGCGGTTGCGGCGCTCGCGATATCCCTGCACATCGATCATCATGGGTACCCACTTGCCTGCTTCTTTGCTGGCAATTAGGCTGGCAATGTATTGCAGAGCATTCAATGTCTCAGAACGTCTGCCAATCAGGATGCTAAGATCATTTCCCTGGATGTCCACGAGGATAACGCGGCGGTCTTTCTCGTCTTCCGGTTCTACATATCGCGGTTCCACCTTGGCTTTTACACGCATTCGCTCGAGCAGTTCTTCAACAACTTTCTGGGTTATTTTGAGATTCTGTTTTTCCTCATCACCCAGCGTTTCAACTTCAACACTGCGCAAGGCAGAGATATCGAGATCTTCCTCGGTCTTCGTATCATTCGGCGAAGAGAATTTAGCGGAGGGCTTGGCTGTTTTCTTTACAATCAATTTAACTCGCGCCTGTCGTCCACCTAGACCCAGCAATCCTCGAGAGCCAGAGTCTAAAATTTCGACATCGACATCATCTTCAGTTAATCCTAACTGCGCCAATCCAATTTCAATGGCTTCTTCAGGGGTCGGGGCAATCATCTCAAGCATTGTTTTTTCTTCAGCCATATTCTGACTCCATTATTTCTTGGTGGTGATCGCGGTCGGTTTTAAGCCAGGGATTATATTCCGCCAGTAAACTCTCCCTGAAAGCGCATATTGCGCGATCTGTACAAGGTTTGAAACGACAAAATAAAGTGCCAGACCTGAAGAAAGTGACCAGGCAAGCCATCCCATTAGTATGGGCATATACAGGTTCATCATTTTGGTCATCGCTGCGCCCTGGTCATTTGCCCCAGCTTGAGGGGGTGGAGAAATGATTTTCGAAGATATATAGGTTGTAATAACAACAACGATCGTTAAAACCGGAATTCCAATACCGAAGACATAAAGACGTTCCGGCTGCCCCATATCCATCCATAGAAATTTGGTATTCAGAGGGATTAAAGCCGAAAAATCGAGGAATTTCGGGTAAATGTGACGCGAAAGTTTTAAAAGGTCCAAAGGCGCTGAGGCAATGGACTGAATCAATGCCTGGTATAAGCCAATGATGATCGGAAATTGAATTAATGTTGGAAGACAGGAGGAAAATGGGCTGATCTTTAATTCCTGGTAGAGCTTCATCTGCTCTTGTGCCAGTTTTTCCTTGTCATTTTTATATTTTTCTTGTATATCAATATAGCGTTTGTTCTTCTGCAATTCCTGCATTGCCTGGGCACCTTTGATTTGCTTGGCGGTTAAGGGGTATAGAACCACGCGTGTCAAAACTGTGAACAGGATAACTGCAATTCCAAAACTGCCTACTAAATGGTAAATGCCAAGAAGCAAGTTTATAAATGGTGCGATAATAATGGTATCCCACATGGCTTAGTCCTTATTTTTTAGTTGAGTAAAACCAGGCCTCATTACCGTTGAGGTCCAGGGCAACCAGTGGTTTGTTACCTTTATAGGCAATGACCACCATTCGTTCACCATTGATAATGATATTTGAATAAATTGAACCATTTTCCAATGTCAAGAGCGGTCGGCTTTTTCCATCCTGGTCAAAAAGAACAATTTTACCGCTTTCAGTGCCGAAAATAATTCCATCCGGAACGGCCGCACCGGATCCCAGTATTGCTGAGCCGGTATCCACTTGCGCGATGATCTTCCCATCCTCGACGGAAACAATATTCATCGCCCCTGATTCATCTCCAAAGTAAAGGCGTCCGTTCTGAAGGATTGGTTTGCTCCAAATCCCGCCGGCTACATCCTGGGTCCATTTAATGGTTCCGTCAGAAACATTGATGGCAAATAAACCACCAGCCATGTTTCCCTGGTAAATTACACCATCAACAAATAATGGCCGCGCCACGAGAGGAGATTTCAAATCGAGTTCCCAGGCCTCACTGCCCGTTTTAATGTCAATGGCATACAACTTATGATCCAACGAGGGAGCAAAGATTAACTTACCGTCACTGGCAGGTTGAGCCCAAAAAGCACTCCCTTTGGAAAACTTCCACACTAGTTTGCCTGTCAGATCAACTGCATAAACATTTCCATCTGCATTTGAGGCAAACAGGGTCTCACCAACCAAAAGCGGGCTGTCAGTATAATGACCTTTTGCATCGGCAAAAATCCAATTCTCAACCCCGTCTCTTGTACTGACACTGGCCAGGTTAGAGGCATAATCCGCAACGATGAGCTGCTCGCCAACAACCAGCGGTTCTGCCAAGAAGAGTCGTCCCGCTGCGGCTTTTGCAGGGTACATCCATCGGACTGTGTAATTGGCTCCGGAATCTGCGAGTGCTAAAACCTGGGTTCCGCTGGCATAATAAACCTTTGAATCAGCAATCGCAGCTCCACCCCATGTATTTATTGCTGTGCCTGAAGCGCCAGTGCACCCGGTTAATGCTAGTGCCAGCACCAGGAATAAAAACAATGCGATGATTTTACTTTTTTTCATTGATTAATTTTCCTTTTCCTTTATCAACCCTTTTACGGTACAGGGTCAAATCCGCCAGGGTTATAAGGGTTACAGCGAAGAACGCGCCATATAGCCATTGCAGTACCCTTTATTGCGCCATACTTATAAATCGCCTGGTATCCATAGTGTGAACAAGTCGGATAAAATCTGCATGTATCTTTAGGTAATGCAGGCGATACGATTACCTGGTACCCTCGAATAAGGATAAGTAATATAAATCGAGGAAGTTTCCAAATGGTAAATTTCAGATCTCTTAATCTGGGTTCACCTTGTTGATGTATTTGATCTTCTCGTATCACTTTAATCCAACAATAATTCCGCTTTTTGCAGCCCGCGAGCAATCGCCTGGTAAATATCATCATATTCTGCTAAAGCTGCGGGAGGCTTGGCAATTATTAATATATCAGCGCCTTGATTTATTTTTTGAATGAACTGGTCTGCAATAGCGCGAATTCTTCTTTTTACCAGGTTCCGTATAACAGCGTTACCAACTGATTTTCCAACTATAATCCCGAATCGCTTGTTGTCGCCCTCTACAGGTAATATGAGAACGCTTACAAGCGAGTGCGTGAACATTTTTCCATTCTGACGCAGCCGCTTGAAATCATCAGTCCCGGTAATTCGATTCTGCCGTTTCACCCATCTACCTTACTCGCATTCACCATGCCGTTACCACCGGCACAGATACAATCTACCAACTGGTCTTCTTGACGTGATTGTTGCTTGTAACGGTTAGTTTATAGCGTCCTTTTGCACGGCGGCGTTTTAATACTTCGCGCCCATCGGCCGTAGCCATGCGGGATCGAAAACCATGCACACGAACACGGCGGCGGATTCTGGGTTGGTATGTCCTCTTGGGCATTTTACTTCCTCTCAAACTTGATATATTGACACAGCAAACTTGAATTATACCGCAGGGAGCCTATCTGGTCAAAGGAAATTACAACTGAAAAGCAAACAGTTCTGCCAGTTTCTTGGCTCCATCTGTATCTGTGATTGCCAGAACCTCATCCCCTACTTCCAAAGTTGTAATACCTCTGGGAACGATCACTTCTCCGGACCGGATAATGGCAGCGATCGTGCAGTTAGCGGGGAGTAGCAAATCCTTAATGGCTTGACCCACAGCTTTGGCTTTTGGCGGTATTTTTTCTTCGACCAATGCGTACTTACCTCTCTTAAGCTTGAGCAGGGTCATCATGTCACCCATTGACATTTCTTCCTCGATCAGGCGGGAAAGAATGTCAGCATGGTTGACGGCCACATCCACATGAAACTTGGCGTCAAAAAGCCATGCATTGCGCGGGTTATTCACTCTCGCAATTGTGCGTTTGATACCATATTTCTCCCGTACCACATAACAAAGGGCCAGGTTTTCCTCATCGGATGTTGTGGTGGCTGCGAAAACATTGGCGTTCTTAATGCCAGCCTGTTCAAGGACCAGGTAATCCATCGGATTTCCAGGAAAGATCACTTCTGTTGGTAATTCTTTGTGAATCCGCGCTAATACCTCTTTGCGGTAATCAATCACGTGAACGGTATGGTTACCGGAGATCAATGAACGGGCGAGTTGTGCACCGGTGCGTCCACCGCCTGCGATTATAACGAACATCTTATTCCTCCCTTTCAAAATTGGCGAGGTTGGCTCGGGTGGACTGTATGCCATCCATGGTTGCTACAACCGTCAGAATATCACCGGTTTCAATTATTGTAGTAAATTCGGGGATAAAAGCCTTCCCAGCGCGGGTTAACGCCAGGGGTTTGCAAGTTGAACAGGTGATTAAATCGGCTATTTGATGATCGTTTAGAGCGGCAGTAATAGGAAGTTCATAAACTTCTACTTCCCCATTACCGGCTGAAAAAACGGTGCGCATCCCTGTATCCACTAATAATTCCTCAATCCTTTGTGCCCCCCAGGACGTTGAACTAACCACCTGTATGCCAAAAGTTTCATAAATCTGGCGGAGTTGCGGGTCATAATTGCGGGCGATCACATGTGGGACATTGAACTCTTTTAATGCAATGTGAGCAACAACAATATTTAGAGCATCGTTATCCGAAGCAGCGGCAAGGGCGTCACAGGTTCTTACTCCTGCACGCTCCAATACATCCTGGTTCATCGCATCACCTTCATGCAGCCTGCCCTGAAAATTTGCCGGCAGGTTTTCAAAAGCAGAATCGTTTTCGTCAATTACTGATACTTCATGCCCTCTTTTGAACAGACTTGCAGCGAGTTGTGACCCGATTCTTCCACACCCAACAACAATTGCCTTCATTACTCCTCGCGTTTCTCAATCCACCAGGATTGGAACTTCCATGATTACGATATCTTTTCTGAATAATAACACTCTGCGTAATGTATCCGCGGTCTTTGTGTGCAGCCAGTTATTCCAAAAGTGCCTGGGGATAAATTGAGGCACTATTACCAAAATCACTTCGTTTGGTAATCTATTTTCATCCAATTCTTCAATATAAGATAGCAACGGTTCAATGAATAACCGGAAAGGTGAATCCAGTACTACCAATCGGTACCCATCACCCCATGTTTCCCATCTTTCTTGTAATTTTTTGGTGTCATTTACATCTGTTGCAACATGAACGGCAGTAATGTCATCCGAAAGAGTTTTTGCAAAACGCAAAGCTGCCAGTGTCCCCTGGTGAACCCCGCTGACGGGTATAACAACTTTCTTCCGGCTTATCCTGTTCGCAGGAGAGTAATTTTCAAGCGAAAGCGAATCTGCAACTTTCCGATAATGCTTGTGAATTGAGCTGAATAAAACGACCAATGAGGGCGTTAATATCACGACAAACCACGCGCCATCCTTGAACTTTGTTATCGCAAAAACACACATTACAACAAACGTGACAAAAGAGCCCAGGCTATTGACGATAAGTTTAAACACCCAACCTGTATCCGGGACCAGGGTAGAACCGCGTTCAACAATTTGCTCTCCGGGTTTGAGCTTTCCAACTTTCCACCACCTGCGAGCCATGCCAAATTGCGAGAGGGTAAAGGATAGGAATACACCGATAGCGTACAAGGGGATCAAACGGGTGACACTCGCGCCAGTGACCACTATGAGTGAACAGGCTGCCAACGCTAATAATGCGATTCCGCGGGAGTATACCAGGCGGCTACCCCGGTAAGTTAATTGGCGTGGAAGAAACCCGTCTTTTGCTGCGATTGCACTCAGCCTTGGAAAATCAGCAAAAGCAGTGTTGGCTGCCATCACAAGAATTACTATCGTTGCGGCAATGATCCCAAGATAAAAGACACCTTTGTCAATGAAAACCGTTCTGGCTAATTGTGATATTAAGGTTTCTTCTTCTGAAGGCAATGCCCCTACCTGGTGCGCCAGAAATGTGATACCCAACATCATCGAACCCAGGATAACTGCCATCATTATCAAAGTGCGGCCAGCATTTTTACTGCGGGGTTCCTTGAATGCAGTGATACCGTTGGAAATCGCTTCAACACCTGTAAGCGCAGTAGTGCCGCTAGAAAAAGCCTTTAGTATCAGGAATAATGTTATGGGTTGGAGAGTCTGATGAAGGCTGATGATATCTGTCGGAGCCAGTGTTACTGAACCAAGCGTCCCTAGAAGCAATTTGAGGAATCCCAAGACAATCATTATGTACATCATGATGATGAAAAAGTAGGTAGGGATTGCAAAAGTTATCCCCGACTCTTTCACACCACGTAGATTGATCAACATAACAAACATGACCAAACCAATTGAAATGATAACCCGGTGGGGTGTTAATGCCGGGAAGGCTGACACAAGTTGTGCGACACCTGAGGAAATGGAAACGGACACTGTAAGGATGTAATCCGTTAACAAAGCCGCCGCTGCAGTCTGGGCAGGCAGCTCTCCGAGATTATCACGGGCTACAATATAAGCGCCACCGCCATCTGGATAGGCATGGATTGTCTGCTCATAAGAGAGTGTAAGAATTATCAGCAATATACAAATGGCGATTGCCAGTGGAATTGAAATTCCAAAGGAAGATACTCCAGCCGCCGCCAGGATAATGAGCATTTCCTGCGGAGCATAAGCCACTGAGGACATTGCGTCCGAAGAAAAGACCGCTAGGCCTAGAGTTTTCCCAATCGTTTGATGCGGCGCATCCGCTGTCGAGAGCGGTCGTCCTATCAAAAAATTACGCCAATTCCTTCTGGGTACGTATTCAGACTGGCGTTTAAAGACTGTGGAACCATTATGCTCTTCAACGTTCATTCATACTCGCAAATTCATAAATCGATCATACAAAGCGAGAGATTATACACCCATTTCACCATTTTCAAATCAATGAGACATTACACATTATATCGATGTTCAGCCTCTAGCACTAGCAAAAAATGATTCCCTGGTAGGGTTGAAGTCTGCAATGGGTCGAATTTGTCACTTCAACGGACCCATAGGTAGAGATAAGGATATTCTTTTTTTCTAACGGCAGGTCAAAATTAGCATTTTGAAGTATGGGACTCATATTAAGCAACACCCATACGGTATCCTTCTGCAAATTGCGTTTAAAAATTAGAATTGCAGGATTTTCATTATCCAGAGTAGAATAATCGCCTAATTGTAAAACCTTTGAGTTCTTCCTCACTCTTAACATATTTTTATAAAAGGTAAATAGAGACCCATCAATCCTGGCTTGATCTTCAACATTCACGCCGTGTGAAAAATCTGGGTTCACCGGCAGCCAGGGGTTTACCGCCTTTGGACAAAAACCCCCGTTCGCTGCGGAATTCCACTGCATCGGGGTGCGGCATTTATCTCGTCCCCTGGTGGCTCCCACTTTAATCGCATCTTCCTCATTCATTCCCAACAGTGATTTTGCCCACCCGTAAAATAACTTGCTGAGGGGATCGCGAAACAGATCAGGGACAGAAATCATGTAATCTGACATCCCAATCTCTTCACCGTTATAAAGAAAAGGTGTCCCCTTGAGGGTCAGCAATAACATCAAATATAACCGCGCCTGAAGGTCATTATTTTTACCATCGCCGTAATTTGAGTAAATCCGCGAAGAGTCATGATTCCCGAATGTATTGCATGGCCACGCCCATTTTGGAAGTGCGCTGAGACGTTCTCTTTGATTGTTGCGTACATGGGATGCAGTTATAGCCGGGGTCCTCATCAGCGGGAAATTGAAATTCAACTGCAATTCATTGTCATTGTCACCGTAAAACGCGATATCATCCGTTTCACCGATCAATACCCGATCTTTGTACTCATCTATGACCTTGCGGAGTGCTCGAGTAATCTTATGAACTTCTGGCTGGTCAACCTGACGGTGGAACATTGCCATCCAGTATTTAAGCACCTCTGAGTTCATCTCATCATTCTTCGCCTGGTGTGAAAGCTTGAATAACTCTTCCTGGGTCATGTCCTCCGGTCGGTCTTCATATCGCTCATCTTCAAAAATGGTTCCAACCGCATCCAATCGGAATCCGTCGACTCCCATGTCCAGCCAGAACCGCGCCTCGTTGAACATCGCCTCCCACACTTCCGGGTTATTCCAGTTAAGGTCAGGTTGTTCTTTAAAGAAATAATGGTAATAGTACTCATTCGTCTGCGGATCAAGTTCCCAGGCACTGCCGCCAAAAGTGGAATACCAGTTTGTAGGGGGTTTACCGTTCTTTGGTGCTTTCCAGATATACCAATCCCGCTTGGGGTTGGTCTTATCCTTACGGGATTCGATGAACCAGGGGTGCTGGTCAGAAGTGTGATTCAGCACGAGATCAAGAACCAGGCGGATTCCTCTTTGATGTGCGCCTTCCAGGAATACCTTAAAATCATCCAGGGTTCCATACTCAGGAGCGACTCCACGGTAATCCGAGACATCATAACCGCAATCCACATAAGGTGACGGAAAATGCGGTGAAAGCCAGATGGCGTCAATCCCCAGGTCTTGCAGGTAATCCAATTTCTGGATCATCCCTTTAAAATCCCCGATACCATCCCCGTTGCCATCTGCAAAACTCCGCGGGTAGATCTGGTAAAACACTGCGGTTTGCCACCACTTTGGTTGTTTATTCATCCTGCCCAACTCCATCGTCTAATATTTTTCCCAGAACAATATTCTGATCGAACTTTTCAGCGCCAACCATATCGATTCGGTTCCAACGATTTGTTAAAGCGTTTACACGCACTCGGACATAGTTTTCACTATATCCTTCCAATTCCCAGTTTCCAGGTTTGGTTTCCCGACTGGATTCCCATAATACCTGATGATTCTTACCCAACTGGGAATAAACAAAATTACGTTCATGTATATCCAGTAATCCTCTTACTCTCCGGGCACGCTCACTGGCGGTTTTCCCTGGGATTTGCATTGAATATTTCGCTGCAGCTGTCCCTTCCCGCCTCGAATATCGGAAAACATGCCCGCCGCTGAAATTCATCTCCTCGATAAAATCGAGGCTTTCTGCAAATTCATCCTCCGTCTCGCCGGGGAAACCAACGATGATATCTGTCGTGATCGATACATTTGGAATCCTGCTTCGCGCGGAATCAATTAACTCCCGGAATTTTTGAGGGGTTGTTTTCCGAGCCATTCGGTGCAATTCGCTTTCCGCCCCCGATTGAAGCGGAAAGTGCAGATGGTTGCAAAGCCTTGGATTTTGCCATAAGTTGAAAAATGAAGGCTCGATATCCCATGGTTCCAAAGAAGAAAGCCTAATCCTGTTAATGTCTGATTCATTTAGCAAAAAATTCAGTAGTCCAGATAGATTCTCCTGCCCATCCAGGTCTTTTCCCCATGACCCCAGGTTTACCCCTGTGAGTACAACTTCTTTTGCACCGCCGATCATCGCTTCATTTAAATGAAGTAATATTTCTTTTTTCTGGATACTCAGGGCCTTCCCTCTTGCGATTCGGGTTACGCAAAAGGTACAAAAATTATCACATCCATCCTGGATTTTTAGAAATGCCCGCGTTCGATGATGCACGCCCGGAATAGGTTTTCGTGAAATCGGCTCCAGGTCAATTAACCCATCCTCCGCCTGGATAAGTTGCACAGGGATCTTCATTTTTTCAAGGTTATTTACAACCGAAGTCACACCCGCCAACTCACTGGCTTGTTGCGGGTATAAGGTCGCCCAGCACCCTGTCAGGATAATATTCTCAATGCCCTTAGCATTGGCTTGCCTTACTTTCTGCCTTGAGTCAGAGGAGGCTGCCGCGGTAACAGCACAGCTATTAATGATCACGGTATCCGCTTCTTCCACGCAGCTGACAATTTCGTGCCCGGCCTGACGCAATTTACCAGCCATTTCTTCGATCTCAGCCTGGTTTAGCCGGCAGCCTACCGTATCAAAAAAAACTTTCATACACTTAGGGTTGGGTAACTGCTAAATTATCGAACAGGACTTCCACGCCGGGTATATCATAAGCTCCGGTGATTAATCCGATTTGACCTGAAGAGAAGGACTCATCCTGGATTTCTGAAATCACTGAACCATTTATTTCCAGGCTCAGAATGTCACCTTTGCAGGTGGCAGTAATATGGTTTACCACCCCACCCTGCCGGATTACCTCGCTGAAATCCAGGTTAGTCCTGTCGCCGGAAAGAACCATCTTCCCAGCAAGCATTTTAAAGATCCCGTAATAGCCATCATGGGTAACCAGGAAGCCGTAAAAGTTTTGGTTATCCACAAAACGGCAGATGACGCCAAAGTTATCATTGGTCGATCCATTCAATAACACTACGTCCACATCGATTTTCGTATCTGAATAATCGCCGCCATTGATGGTCCAGAAAAGGGAATTCGGAGTGTCCACCCGAATAACCATTCCCCCATAATTCACATAGGCTTGACCGCCATCCCGGCCAACAGTTCCCCAACCATTGGGAGAAGTCGAAAAATCATCCTGGAAATAGATCCAGCCAGGATGTGAAGTGGGCTCAACCTCCCCACTCCCTGAGATGATCGTACATGCGCTTGTCAGTAACAAGACGAGAAGTGAAATTGGGATCCACAGAAAGCGAAGTTTTTTCATGCTACTCCGATGAAATAATATGCGTATTATACCAATGCCTTCACTCCCCTGTATTTTCGTTCATTAATTGAATCGCCAGGTCTCGCAGTCGATTGTTAGGCGCGTAATCAATAGCCTGTTGTAAATAATCCCTTGCTTCTTGAAAATCCTTTTGCAGTATTTTCATCTGGCCAAGGTGAATGAGAATGGCGGATTGCCGGGGATCAATTTCCAATGCCTGCAAAAAAAACCGCTCTGCGCTGTCATAATCTCCTGAGAGCATCAATCCCGTCCCCAGCAGATCAGCCAGCACTGACGAAGAAGGATTCAAAGACAATGCTTTTCTCGCTGCTACTATGCCAGTTTCCTGTACCTCGTAATTATGGGTTATGCAGAAAAAGGCTAACGCCTTCCACGTCGTAGAATCGCCAGGAGAAAGATCTGTAGCATTAATTAGTAGTCTATATGCCCTCTCCAGGTCTCCCATTTGCTCATAGGTATGACTTTTTTCAATGATCCAAACATTTGAAGTAGGATTTATACTGGCCGCCTTATCCAGATGCAGGAGTGACAATTCATTCTTTCCCAGCCGGCGATAATATAAACCGGCTAATCCATTCACGATCTCATTATCGGGAGCTAAATCTAAAGCCCGGGTGATCTCCGCGTAACCATCCAGTCCTAATTGCTGTTTTGCTTCGCCCAGGTATGCCAGCCCCAGCGCTGAATCCGGGTCATTTGCCAATGTAGAGTCAAATGCCTGCGCAGCCACATCCCATTCGCCAAAGGTTGAAAGTACTTGTCCGATCTGCAAAAATCGCTCAGCCGGAGAGAAGGAATTTTGTGTATTCTCAATTGTTGAAATCAGAGCATTCTTCAATAGAGTATCATTTTGGCTAAGGTTCTGAGTTTTTAATAAAAATTGAATAGCGCTATCCGGCTGTGTCGAACTGAGCATTAACCCCAGTTGAAAGGAGATCTCCTCATTCTCAGGAAATACGTGATTCGCTGATAAGAGAGTCGCCTCCGCGCCATAGACATCCCCGATGCGCCTTTGCAAGGTGATGATCTGCATAAAGTTGATCAGCTCAATTTGTGTCGTGACTGTTGACCTTAAGATCTGCTTGGCTGATTCAATATCTCCAGAGGAGAACAATGCGTCTGCCCAGGCAATCTTTCCGCCAGAGGATAGACCTTCCCCGCTTTGCCCCTTTTGGAAAGCGTTAATCGCAGCGGCGTATTCCTCTTCACCCAGGTATTCCCGTCCAAGCCTTTCCCACAGGTCGCTCCGCCAGGGTTGATATTGGAGCAGAAGAGACAGCTCTTCAATATGGTCAGGCCTATTTGAAGTAATTGAGTTTATCTCCTGGTTGATTTGAGCGATTTCCTCAGGAACGGGAGAGGTATTCAATAGACCCATTCCAATTAATGGAACCAGGAGAATTATTCCGTGGAATAGATTTGCAAATTTGGACATACAGGTATTATAACAATCAGGTATCAGCCTCTTCTTGACATTCATTTGCGGGCATGGTAAATTTTTAACATGATGTGGTAATTAGGAGTTGCCTGACCACACAATTCAATTAAGATGGAGATAAAAGTATGTCAGAACGGTTTGTTGGTACAGTAAAATGGTTCAACCCCGCCAAGGGGTACGGCTTTATTGGCCGCGAAGGTGCTGAAGATGTCTTCGTTCATTTTTCTGCGATCGAAATGGAGGGCTACCGGGTTCTGAAGGAAGGCCAACAGGTTGAGTTCTCAGTCGAAAAAGGTCCTAAAGGCCTCCAGGCTGCAGAAGTAAAACCCGTAGCCTAATCAGTGTTCGATTTATAAAACAGAGCCCCTACAGGCTCTGTTTTTTTATGACAGCGATTTCCTCATACGTTCCAGCGCTTCAGTAAGGGTTTCACGCGTACAGCCAAAATTAAGCCGCACAAACGCTTTTCCATCTCCCCCGAATTCACTCCCTCGATTCAATCCTACCCTGGCGTTGTTTAAAAAGAAATCGTAAGGGTCTTGCTGTAAATTTAAAGCCGCGCAATTCAGCCATGCCAGGTAGGTTGCATCTGGAGGTCGGATACTAATCCCCGGCAAATTATCTCCGATGTATTGGCATAAATAATCGCGATTTTCCTGTAGATACTGGAGAATTTCCTCAAGCCAGGGTTGACCAAACCGGTATGCAGCAATTGCCGCTGCACTTCCTAATATGTTTACTCCCCCAACAATTCCTCTTCGTTCGTGTTTCATCGATCTCATTAACTCTTTATTTTGACAGATAAGGATCGCGCAATCCAATCCGGCGATGTTGAAGGTTTTACTGGGCGCGATGAGGGTGATCGATTTTTGACCAATATCCGCATTTAAAGAAGCAATTGGAACATGATGGTGTCCCTCAAAAACCAGGTCGGAATGGATTTCATCCGAACACACATAAACATCATTCCGGAGACAAGCCTCTGCTACTTTTTCGAGTTCTGCTCTCGTATATACCTTCCCGATGGGATTGTGGGGGTTGCAAAACAACAGGAATTTGCTTTTCTCAAGACCCTTTTCCAAACTTAAAAAGTTGATCTCGTAATTACCATCTCCGCTATTTTCTAGAGGGCATTGAATTTCATTGACTTTTGCATTTGCTGCAACACTAAAAAATGGGGGGTAAATGGGAGGTTGGATAACCAGCGATTCGCCGGGAGTGGTTATAGCCTGGCATGCCAGGTTGAATCCGGTGATTACCCCTGGTAATAGTAAAACATCTTCAACTTCGATTTTCCACCGGAATAGCCTTTCCATTCGTTCAACAACTAATTCCGCCAATATTTTTGAATTATCTCCGTATCCGAAGACGCCATGTTCCACGCGATCGTGTAAAGCGCCGATCACTTCAGGTGGAGAAGTAAAATCCAGATCCGCCACCCATAATGGGAGGACATCATCAGGGAAATATTTCCACTTTATTGAATCGGATTTACTGCGGTCTGGGGATTTAAATAATCGGCTCATCTGGGCTCCATAACATTCTTCCCTTATTATAGTTGTCATCACCAATTGAGCAAAACCTTATCGGAACATGACTTATTGGTACTTTCTTCTACTGCTGATATACTCACATTCAATATGAAAACCAAATTAAATCCTCCCGCTTCGATCCCATTGGAATTCCCTGCAAATTGGCAGGAATATGCACTTTTGGACAGCGGTAACGGTTTTAAGCTCGAAAAGTACGGTGCATATACATTGGTACGACCTGAAGCTGAAGCGGTTTGGTCTCCGGTATTTCCGGAATCAGAATGGAAAAAAGCTACCGCCATTTACAAACCATCACCAGAAGAAAACGGCGGTCACTGGGAGTTTCCCGGTAAAAAACTTGATCAATGGCAAATGGGATATAACAATCTCAAGTTTACCTGCCAGTTTTCAGGTTCTAGGCATATAGGGGTATTTCCTGAGCAGGCCTGCCAGTGGGATTGGGCAGACCAGGTCATCCGTTCTGCCAGGTCAAGACCGAAAGTGCTTAACTTGTTCGGTTACACCGGATTGGCTTCCCTTGCAGCTGCAAGTGCCGGGGCAACGGTCACTCACGTGGATGCCTCAAAAAAGGTGGTCCTTTGGGCGAAGGAAAATCAAACCCTTTCCAGCATCGACCAATCCTCCATCCGCTGGATTGTGGATGACGCGATTAAGTTCGTGCAGCGGGAAGCCCGGCGCGGGTCTTTCTATGAAGGGATCATACTCGACCCGCCCAAGTTTGGCCGCGGTCCAAAAGGCGAGGTTTGGGAATTTTACAAACTGCTTCCTTCTCTGCTTACCGCGTGTAAATCTGTTATATCTGAGAAACCATTATTCATACAATTAACCGCATACGCAGTCAAAGCGTCGGCGATAACAATTATGCAGGCTTTGCAGGAGATAATGCAGGAATTCCGAGGGTCGACTACCTATGGCGAAATCGGTCTTTTGGAAGAGTCCGCAGGTCGTTTTCTCTCTACAGCAATTTTCACACGCTGGCAAAAAATCTAAATAAATCGAAATAACGCTAAACACTGCGATAGGCATCACTATCAAACCTGTTACGACTACAGAAGAATTGGATGTCTTCATTCGATTTCCGTGGCAAGTTTATCGAAATGATCCCTTTTGGGTTCCTCCGTAAATGGATGACTTAAAAAATCAAATTAGACAAAGAACAAAACCAGTTTCTGGTCGTTTTACGATCAGCAATGCTGTGTTGCATATGAAAACAATGAAGCTGCTGGTCGAATCTGTTCTCTTGTTGAAAAAATCGGAGCCGGTTTCTCAAAAATTGGGTATTTCGGATTCTTTGAATGTGAAAAT
>CAZAAJ010000045.1:0-1443 GCA_964483135.1 uncultured Anaerolinea sp.
TTTGGGGATTGCGGTGGCACAAAAAACGCCGGGATTGCTCTCGGCGTGTAAGCACCCGGGTCCGGATCTCACGGACAATTTTGGGTGTGGGCGGTATAGGACTCGAACCTACGACCTTTGCGATGTCAACGCAACGCTCTAACCAACTGAGCTAACCGCCCAACGAAACCGTATTATAACGGCGAATTTTATGCTTGGCAAGGCAATCAAGTAAGGCAATCAAGTAATGTTTACCACCCCGGCCCATAGTACGACAAATCGGGGATGGGGTAAGTCGGCGGTGGCAGGAGAGAGATGACCGATGGCCACTATGATCTTTTGTCCCGACTGGAACCCATGAAATGGCTTTGACCCGTACAAGGGAACGAGGTTAGCAGCATCAAGCGTGTGTAATGTTTGACCTGTCTCGAAGGCGGTTGCGTATAGCTGTTCTTTGCCGGTAACTACCTGGATAACATTTGGGGTTAAGAAGTCCACGCCTTCAGGAATGACAAATTCATATCCGGATGTTGAAAGCCGGAACCCAAGCCGGCAAGAGAGTTTATATTCGAGTGGTTTTTGACCATCCACATGGATAGTTTGCCAGTGAGGCTCGTCGACGACTATTGTGGGAAGTTCAAGATCCGGTGTAATGGAAGACATTTTATTCTGATGGTTGTTTCTTCAAGAGAGTTCTGAGTACGATGTAAATACCCAATAGGATTAACACCCCTGCGCCAATGGCTTTTACTAGGATGTTCCCAAAGAGGGCAGCAAAGAAAGCGAAAACAGTTGCGCTGATGACTGTCATCCAAATGCCTGTTTTCCTTACATCATCATGCCACTTGCCGAGCAATGCTCCGGTATACAATCCCAAGCCAACACCAGCCGGGATAAGGATCCAGGCAAAAGCCCAGACCTGCCAGTTTCCACTGAGCGTGTTAAAAAGAAATATCCCGCCCAGTACCAAAAAAATCATTCCCGGGATGTATAGGCTGGCTAAACCTGATCGTGAATTTTCCCAGATCAACGCCGGAAGCAGGAATCCAATTCCGATCACGACAAAGATGAATGGCCAGGTTTTGTCTCCCGTCATGCCCGGAATTAGGTTAATGATAATAAAGGCCGCGCCAAGTACCACAAGGATGATCCCTGTTGCCAAGGTTCCTTTTTTAGATTCATTCATTTTCACCTCGCTGATTAATTATAGAACGACTGTGGAAAAAAGCAAAATGCAGGGAGAAAATTGATGATTTCAGTAATAATTGGTATAATAACGGCTCTGACCAATTGGAGAGGTAGCGCAGTTGGCCTAACGCGCTCGCTTGGAAAGCGAGTATACCGCAAGGTATCGTGGGTTCGAATCCCACCCTCTCCGCTCGTTTCACTCACTACGAGGGTGCAAACCCCGCGACCACACTCCGCTCGTTTCACTCACTACGAGGGTGCAAACCCCGCGACCAC
>CAZAAJ010000045.1:1543-5537 GCA_964483135.1 uncultured Anaerolinea sp.
CGCGACCACACTCCGCTCGTTTCACTCACTACGAGGGTGCAAACCCCGCGACCACACTCCGCTCGTTTCACTCACTACGAGGGTGCAAACCCCGCGACCACTCTCCGCTAAAAGGATTCTCAAGACATGGGAGTCTTTTTTATTAACCTACCAAAAAATTAAGATTTGCCCAATCCCTTTATGAACGTTGATTAATGCGAAAGGCAGGCGCGGGGGGGACGCGTCTGCCTTTCATTTAGGGAGGGAACTCCACCATAAATGGTGGAAGACACCTGTTCTACCGATAAATAGTGTCTATATGATAATATACATCTAAATTATCTTATTTACATTAAAATAAATTAAGAGTTATTTTGTCCTATTTGTTTTCTTTCAAATTCATCCAACCAGGCTGCCACTTCTTCGGGTGATAACCGTTTTTCCTTTTGCTCCTGCAGAGCGGCCGGACTGGTAAAAACCCGTTGCATTTCTGCTGCAAAGGCTTCGGAGGTCATGGCTATTGCACCGGCGGTTTTTACTGCAGTCTGCACGCGGTGATCCGAGCTCACCACAGTGAGCTGAAAACTGGGTTTTTGTTGTTTTCTCACATAATCAATTATGGCATCATCCGCGCTTAATCCTTTACGGATGAAATGTGCGTGGGATAGCCCGCTTTTTCTTTGAGGTGTAGTGGGGTTTGGCGCGCCATCAAAATAGACTTCCACCTGGGCTCTGCCAAGGCGGCAGAATTCATTGAGGATCTCGATCAAGCGGTTCTCATCCTCCAGATCCTCCAGGCTTACCCCCGGTATTTTTGGGATGAGATTGTGCCCATCCACAATGAAGCGTTTCATTTTGGCCATAAAGTAATTCTACTTTAATCTATGCTATTATTTTAAGAGGTGACAATTTGAAAAAACTTCTTCCTTATCTTCTCTTAAATGTCGTTATTTCTGCACTCACCATGTTCCTGGTTCTGGTGATTTGGAATCGGACGCATCTGGCCGCAGGCACATTATCTCCACAAAATCAGTTGTCACCAAAAGTTGAGTTGTCAGCCACCGCAACTTCGGCGCTTCCTTCACTTGAACAGCCATCTGTCGAAATCCAGGCAGTCATCGTTCCAGGTGATCTGGAATCGGAGCGCGTTCTCATTCGCAGTGTTTCCAGTACCACCCTCAATCTAACCGGGTGGAAGGTAAGTAATGGCAAAGGGCAGGATTTTACTTTCCCATCCCTTACACTTTTTCCTGGCGGAGCGATTGCTTTATTTTCAAGAAGCGGTCAAAACACGGCAAATGAGATCTATTGGGGGCTCCAACAGGCAGCTTGGTCCAATGGTGCAATGGTGACCTTGTCTGATTATGCAGGTAATGTTCGCGTAGAGTATACGATTCCTTAGGAATATTAAAAATTTCGCATATGCTTATCCAGTTCAGGTACAATGGATTGAAAAGACTATCATAGGCTTCAGGGATTTGCTCATGACTCAAGCACTTTATCGTAAATGGCGACCGCGAAAATGGGATGAAGTGATTTCCCAGGAACATGTGGTGAAAACATTACGCAATGCGATCCAATCAGGGAAAGTGGGGCACGCCTACCTTTTCTCCGGTCCGCGCGGCACAGGCAAAACGACCACTGCCCGCCTTCTGGCAAAAGCGGTCAACTGCCTGGCGCCTGATACTGCCAACCGCCCCTGTGATGAATGCGCAAACTGCATGGCGGTCAACGACAGCCGCTTCATGGATCTGATCGAGATCGACGCTGCCTCCAATACCAGCGTTGATGATGTTCGCGACTTGCGGGACAAGATCAATTTCTCCCCATCGGTGGGCAAATACAAGGTTTACATTATCGATGAAGTTCACATGCTCTCCACGGCAGCCTTTAATGCGCTGTTAAAAACTCTTGAAGAACCACCCGCTCACGCCATCTTCATCCTGGCGACCACCGAGGTCCACAAGATCCCAGCTACTGTACTATCACGCTGCCAGCGCCACGAATTCCGCCGCATTCCCGTCATGGAAATCCACGCGGCGCTTGAAAAACTCTGCCGCGATGAAAAGATCGATGCTGAGGAGGACGCGCTTTTGCTCATATCGCGCCAGGCAACCGGAGCGATGCGCGATGCAATATCCCTGCTTGACCAACTGGCTTCCACCGGTGAAAAGATCACCATGGAACTGGCGCAGCAGGTGTTGGGAACGGCTACCAACCAGGTTGTGCTTGATCTTGTCGATGCCATTATCCAAAAAGAAATGCCAGCCGGCCTCGATACTATTCAAAAAGCATTGGATGCAGGAAGTGATCCCCGGCAATTCGCACGCCAGGTGACCGAATACCTGCGTGGTTTGTTACTCATCAAGATGGGCAATGACAAACACATTGAGGCAACCAAAGAAAGCCGTCAATCCATGCGGTTGCATGGTGATAAAGTAACAACTGGCCAGCTTCTGGATTGGGTAGATATTTTTAACATCGCTATCAATGATCTTCGTACCGCGTGGCAGCCTGGTTTGGCGCTTGAAATGGCGCTGGCAAAATGTATATCCCCCATTGTCCAGGAGAGCCAATTGCCTGTTCATCAACAAAAACCACCCCTAAAGGGTGAAGTTTCAGAAACCAAAAAATTAGTTCCACAGGTACAAGAGGTTTCAACGCCTGCAATTGGTCGGGAAGTGGAAGAAGTAAAGGCTGAAACTGTGATTACCGGTAACAGCCTGCAGGCTGGTTCTGTAGATTTAACCATCGAACTTATCCGCACAAATTGGAATTCCATCCGTGCAGAAGTGAAAAAATTGCGCCGTCCGCAGACTGAAGCGTTACTTAATTCCCAAAAAAGTTTGCAGGTTCGCAATGGGACTTTATACATTGGCTTTGATGGCGAGGTATTAAAGCAAAAAATGAGCCTTCCTGAAAACACACTTCCGACCCAGCAGGCGATCAAGCAGATCCTGGGGTTGGATGTCCCTGTATTTTGCGAGGTAATGAGCAGTAAATCTGCAAAATCAATTTCTGAAATGGACGTTGATCCTGATGGCCTGGTTGGTACTGCCATGAATCTTGGCGGAAAATTGGTTCATCGAAAATAAACGGAGAAGGAGATACAAATGTCAAAAGGATTTAATCGACCCGCAGGCGGCGGGATGGGCGGCGGGGGTATGATGGCCCAGATCAAAAAACTACAGGAACAGATGGAAGCAGCCCAGGCGCAACTGGCTGTTGAAACAATAACCTCCTCGGCTGGCGGAGGAGCGATCAAGGTAACCATGACCGGTGATCAGCATTGCACGGCGGTGGTCATTGACCCGGAATTGCTCAAAGATGCTGATGCGGAAATGCTGCAGGATCTTGTATTAAGTGCAGTTAACCTCGCACTAGATGACTCGCGGAAAATGGCTAACGATAAGCTTGGTCCCCTGGCTGGCGGCTTACCCGGCTTGGGATTTTAGTTGTCGATGGCTATCCTTCCTGCACCCATTCAGAATCTCATCACAGCGCTGGAGCGGTTGCCGGGCATTGGGCCTAAATCTGCGTCGCGGTTGGCGTTTTTCCTTCTTCGGGCACCGGAAGACCTTTCCTCCTCACTGGCAGCTGCTCTTAGTGGGCTAAAAACCTCCACCGGGTCATGCCGGATTTGCAGCAATATCACCTTATCCACCCAGGAAGTATGCGAGATCTGTGCCGATGAAAAACGCGCGGATGGCACAATCTGTGTGGTTGAGGACGCCCTGGATATCCTTGCCCTCGAAAGAACTGGCGGATTTAATGGACGTTATCATGTGCTGCAGGGAGTGCTTTCTCCGATTGAGGGAATTGGTCCTGATGATTTGAGAATTAAGCAGTTGATGGAACGGCTGCGATCTGGTGAAGCCCGTGAAGTAATCATTGCCACCAATCCCAGCATGGAAGGCGATGCCACTGCCCTGTACCTTCGGCAGCAGATCCTGCCGCTGGGGATACGTGTAACCCGCCTGGCGCGCGGGCTGCCCATGGGTGGCGACCTGGAATA
>CAZAAJ010000045.1:5637-23219 GCA_964483135.1 uncultured Anaerolinea sp.
GGTTGTTAGAAACAGGATGATGACTCCGCATACGCTCATGGATATACAATACTGATTGAATCGTTTGAAACCGAGCGCAGCATTGGAAGTGGAAAGCATGCCTGGACCTGCCCGCCTAATCACATTAAACTAAGATCCGATCAATATCATCACAATAATCACGATGTGCTTCGCCAGCATCAGTAATGACCAGGGAGAATCGAACTTGTCTAATCCGGAATAAAAGGCATCGCTTAGGGTCAGGTGGATCCCGGTCACTGCCAAAATTCCTATGGCCGCTTATAACCACCAGCGGCTTCTTTTTGTTATTTCACTTAATATCTGTAATCCAGTTATTTCTTTCCTGGAGAGGATTGGGTTGATAAGAATTGCCAGAAGGAAAAATATTCTATGAAAACTGCTGTTGCAATTGAGTGCAGGTTCGTCGAAATCAGGAGATGAATTTTACCCATGGTTTGTTCCTCGATTGCAGTTCAAGAAATCAAAAAATCACCCGCGATAACCTTGTTCCGGTAACCGCAGGTAATTACGATAAGGTGTTTTTTTAGAAAAAAGAACTTTCAATGCTTTAAAAAACGAGAAAGGCGGTCCAGACGATGGCTTTCAAAAAGCCAAGCACACCCAGCCAGAATGTGGTGGTATGCCCGATGAAATAGACTGCCGCTCCGAAGAACCCAAGTCCATAGCTGCTTCTGAAGCACCACCGCGATAGTAAGAACGTGAATCTCTGCTCATATTGAACTCCTGAATTAATTTATCAAATATACGGAGAATTTCAGTGCGTGTTGCAACAATGAATGAACCATCATGATTTTTTCGATTATCAAAACCTGTGGTTTCTTGTGACACACAAAAACCTCAAAAATCAAGTGAGGGGTTTTATGAATTTATTGTGAATAGTAGATTTTATTCTCTAACGGGATGGACTCTTCTATCACTCACTCTTTTTGATTTTCTTAAATGATCGCGTAATGGCAGCCCAGATCGGGCAGCGGTCATAAATCCCCAAAAAAGCGATCAACCCGCCAGCAGCAACCACCACCCAGTAATGAGTGATGATTCCAATAATAGCGATGATAGCTCCTGCGGTTAGCCGCAAAATACGATCGAACTGCCGCATCGGAACTTTCACCTCGTTGCCAGTTGCCAGGGCTTCGAACATTGCCCTGAACCCTGTTTCGTCTCTTGCTCCGACCACTTTTCCGGCAACCTTCCCGTTCTTGAACGCCATCACGGTTGGAATTCCTGCAACCTTGTATTGTTCCAGGAGCTCACGGGATTCGTCAGCATTGATGGGCAGGAATTCAACTTTCCCATCATATTCCTTCCCCAGTTTCTCCAGGATCGGTTTGGTCATTCGGCAGGGTACGCACCAGGGCGCCCAAAAATCGACGACTAATGGTTTACCGGGTTTGGCAATTTTATTTTGAAAAACTTTTAAATTCATGAGGGATCCTTGAACTACTTTTTATACGTACTGAATTTGAAGAGGGTATAGAGCGGGCAGAATGCCACAATTGAGGTGAGCAGGAATACAGCGCCTAAAACCAACAGGATGATTCCAAGGGTTCCGGTCACAATACCGGCAAAATAGAGGTAGGCAAAAATAGCTGCTACGATTACTCGGATCACACGATCTACATTTGACATATTGCGTTTCATAGTAAATTCTCCTTTAAGAATTATTTATAGGGTGATAGTAACTGTATTTATGAACCTTGTCTGTGACAAAGTCACATATCGGCGAGAGCTTTTAATTCCTCAAGGTCATTAATTTCGATCATCCCTCTGCTGGATTCGATTAATCCCCGTAGTGAAAAATCCCCAAGGATGCGGCTGATGACTTCGCGTGAACTCCCCAGATCCGATGCAATTTGCTGTTGAGTTACTGTAAGTGTTTTATTTGCTTTTATATTAATGACCAGGTAGGCAGCTACTCTTTTATCCATTCGCTGGAACACCACCTCATCCACAATGGTCATTATGGCGCTCAACCGGTCTGATAACAGGTCGAAAACAAATTCACGCCAAAGGTCAAATCGTTTGATCCAATCGCGAAAGACCTCAGCCGGGATCATCACTGCTTCGGCGTCGGATTCTACCGTGGCAATGGCCGGGAAGGATTTTTGGCTGAGGATGGCATTAGCGGTGAGGATGCACGATTCACCATGTCCGAAATGGTAGAGTGTAATCTCTCTCCCGGATTCGCCAATTTTGTACACCCGTACGCTGCCCGATAGTAATAAGGCAATCGCTTCTGCGTTATCACCTTCCACAAAAACGTCTTTTCCTGCGGGAATACGGGCAAAATACGTCTTTTCCTTAAATTCCTTTATTAATTGAAGTTCTGCCTTTCCAATAATCGGAAGGGCTGCTTCAATTCTGCTAAATTGATCATCGGTTAACATAGAATTATTATAGCTGGTACCCGGTAGGTAATGGTTTGTTTTGAAAATTTCAGCAATATTCTCTCGGTCAAGGGTACGATTGCGAAGATGAATTTTATTTTTAATTTACCGATTGATAACAGATGGAATTAACAAGGAAAATTACAACACCTGCCGTTGATTGTGGCAGGTGCTGTGGTTTTTTAAAAGTGCTTATACTAAGATCAGGCTACATCAAACCGGTCCAGGTTCATCACTTTGTTCCAGGCAGCAATGAAGTTGTGCAGAAACTTTTCCTGAGAGTCTTCGCAGGCGTAGACCTCTGCCAGGGCGCGCAGCTGGGAGTTCGCTCCGAAGATCAGGTCAACCCGTGTGGCTGTCCATTTGAGCTTGCCGCTCACCCGATCATGACCCTCGAACACATCATCATCGGTTGCCTTCCATTCAGTTCCCATGTCCAACAGGTTGACGAAGAAATCATTGGTGAGGGTTTCGGGTTTCTTGGTAAAGACGCCATGTTTCGATGCGCCAAAATTGGCTTTCAAAACGCGTAATCCACCAATCAGGACCGTCATCTCGGGAGCGGTTAAGGTGAGCAGTTGTGCCCGGTCAACAAGCATTTCCTCAGCCGACACAGCATACTTGGCTTTTTGATAGTTGCGGAATCCATCTGCTTTTGGTTCCAACACAGCAAAGGACACGGCATCGGTTTGTTCCTGCGATGCATCCATGCGTCCTGGGATGAATGGAACAGTAACAGCATAGCCGGCATTCTTTGCAGCCTGCTCGATGCCCGCGCAGCCAGCCAGCACGATCAGATCAGCCATGGAGACCTTTTTGCCGTCGTTTTGAGCCTTGTTAAAACTGGATTGGATGCCTTCCAGTGTTTTGAGAACCTTCGCCAGCTTTTTTGGTTCGTTGACTTCCCAATCCTTTTGTGGTGCCAGGCGGATACGTGCGCCATTCGCCCCGCCGCGTTTATCGGAGCCGCGGAATGTGGATGCTGATGCCCAGGCAGTCGAAACCAATTCAGATACTTTAAGACCAGAAGAAAGGATCTTTGTCTTGAGAGACGCGATATCTTTCTCCCCGATGAGTTTGTGGTTGACGGCTGGGATGGGATCCTGCCAGATTAATTCTTCGGCTGGTACTTCCGGACCGAGATACCGGCTGCGCGGACCCATGTCGCGGTGGGTTAATTTGAACCAGGCGCGCGCAAATGCCTCGGCCAGTTGATCAGGATGTTCATAATAGCGGCGTGCGATTGGCTCGTAAATTGGGTCATTGCGCAATGACATATCAGCCGTGGTCATCATCGGCGGGTGTTTCTTGGAGGGATCATGTGCATCCGGGATCATATGTTCCGGTTTTACATTCTTTGCCTCCCACTGATGTGCACCAGCCGGGCTCTTGACCAACTCCCATTCATAGGTGAACAGCATTTCGAGGTAGCCGTTATCCCACTTGGTCGGGTTGGGTTTCCATGCGCCTTCGACGCCGCTGGAAGTGGTGTGAATACCTTTTCCCGTACCCAGGCTGTTTTTCCAGCCCAAACCTTGCTGTTCGATAGGCGCACCTTCCGGTTCAGGACCGACCAGTTTGGGATCGCCCGCGCCGTGCGCCTTACCGAACGTGTGACCGCCGGCAATGAGGGCAACCGTTTCCTCATCGTTCATGGCCATGCGGCTGAAAGTCTCGCGCACATCAATACCGGAAGCGACCGGATCGGGGTTGCCGTTGGGTCCTTCCGGGTTCACGTAGATAAGCCCCATCTGGACAGCCGCCAGCGGGTTTTCAAGATCCCGCTTGCCCGAGTAACGCTTGTCTCCAAGCCATACGTCTTCAGAACCCCAGTAAATATCCTTTTCCGGTTCCCAAATATCTTCACGCCCGCCGGCGAAACCGAATGTCTTGAAACCCATCGATTCAAGGGCAACATTGCCAGCAAGGATCATCAGGTCAGCCCACGAGATTTTCCGACCGTACTTTTGCTTGATTGGCCACAATAACCGCCGCGCTTTGTCGAGGTTGACATTGTCGGGCCAACTGTTAAGCGGTGCAAAGCGCTGACTGCCGTTGCCCGCACCACCCCGACCGTCACCGGTGCGGTAAGTTCCGGCACTGTGCCAGGCCATGCGGATCATCAAGCCGCCATAATGTCCCCAGTCGGCTGGCCACCAATCTTGTGAATGGGTCATCAACTCGCGCAAATCTTTCTTCAATGCTTTGAAATTGAGCTTTTTAAATTCTTTCGCATAATTGAAATCTTTCCCCATGGGATTGGATTTGGAAGAATGCTGGTGGAGGATATCAAGATTCAATTGATGTGGCCACCAATCCTTGTTGGTTGTGCCGCTGCCGGCAATCTGTTTTTGAACCACAACTTTACTTTCTTTACCCATAATATTTCCTCCTTTAATTATCTTTAAAGAAAAGCGTCTGGCATACTGGCTGTCCCTTTTTTCAAAAAAGGTACCCTCAATCGGAGAATTACTGTGCTCTTAATTAATCCTGCCCTCATGATTAACATTATAGATCACATCTACTAGAAAATCCCAACGAGTGGAATACAAACGAGACTATGCCCCCAGGGGTCTCGTTGTATACGGATATAGGAAGTTGAAAGCGGGGGTATCTAAAATTTCAAAGGAACCTAACCCCAATGGCGTTCATTTACAGGCGAATTGTGCTTGAAAAGCGTGCCATGCTAAACGGTTTGATTGTTGCCTTCCAGAAAATGAGCACCCACATTTTTTACCTCTACCTGCTCGATGGCGCATCGCAACCACTCGCTTACACTGATTCCTTCCGTTTTATCTCCATGCAGATTCTTCGGCGTACGGGTGATCGTATGAGCGGTCGCGCCAGTCTTGGGATCTTTCCCATGATTGTAAATAAAGAACCGATACGTCGGTATCCGGGTCGACAAATCCCGTATGGCATTTCCAAGGTTAGCATGGAATTGTTCCCGTCCGGGTTTTTCCAGTAGGTATGGGCCGCCATTCAATTTATTTTCGTAAGGAATGAGAACCCCGTCATAAGGCGAGATGGATTGCAGATACACTGCTTTTCCACCCAAAGATTCGTAGGCGCGCAGGAACAAGTCCTTCGTCAACTGCCCATCTTTTTGTAAACAGTTCTGGAGGTCCGGGGCAGCCTTCCACGTTTCTTTCAGGATGCCACTCCAGACGGGAGCGCACACTTGGGCCCCGTCCGAATATACGATGAATTGTTCACACTTTTTAAAACGTGGGGCAAGCTCGGGAGCCCAGGCCAGGCAAGAGAAGCCTCCCGCGCTTTCACCGCCGATCATAACCTGCTCTGCCTCGAAGAAATCACGCGGAGCGGCATCAAGGGCTTTTTGAGTATTGCGTGCCCCGTGGTGGTGGAGGATCCTTGTTGTCTTCCCCTTCGGATAAGGGAAGTCATGGTTTCCTATGTGAAAATCGGCAGTGGAATAGGGCAGGTAGATGAAATTCCAGTCATTGAATGGGTTTCGTTTATCGTCGGCGGCCAGCAGGCCGGTCATATTCAGTTCGAGGTAATAGGGCACAAAGGGATAATAATAACATTCCTTGTTCTCCAGTAATCTCCCGATGGTGGTTGGGCGGGCTGCCGTATATTCATTCCAGGATAGACCACCTCCTGAAAAATACACCACCGTCTTATTGACTGTTCCCTTCTTGAAATAAACAAAATACGGTGAACCATCAGAGGATACGCAACCGGCAAGCTCCTGTTTATACCAGCGGTAAGTCCTGGGAAACGAGCCGGGGAATTTCGGGGCTTTCTTGATCCACGCCAACAGCAGGTAATATGGCACTGTCAGGGCGGTAAGGATTCGTAAAAACAGATTCATGTGGTTTCCTTCCTTAGTCTTAACCTACAAACCGAACATTTGCATTAATTCCTGGCGGCCCAGTCGCCTGCCGGGTTTGGCTTCGTCATACCGTATGGAGCGGATGCTCAAGAACTGCATCAGCCATCTCATAGATTTCCTGGAAAACATGCGGGCGTCAGCGTCACGGTCCTTGGCCACCTGTTCGCTGCTGATTTCGCTATTACCGGTCAGCAGCATTTCTTCGTCGTAAAACGCTGGATGAATAAGATAAAAATACTGTCCCGAGGGAAGTTCTCTTAATACCGGCAGAAGCTGTGTCCGATTCCTGGCTACACGTTCCCAGCCCGGAGGCAGCGCATAGTAATACATGTGATACAGAAGGCCTTTCCGTTCCGCCCAGGCTTCCATTGTATCCTCAAGTTCGGGGACCCACATTTCCGGCAGCATGTGGCTATCCACGTAGCGGATATCGAACCCCGCCCGGCTCAATTTATCCAGCTGTGCATCCAGCTCTTTCAGGATGATATCGAGTGACGGCTTGGTTTGCGTGAACAATTTTGGGTCTGGCAGGAACATCCCTTTTTCATCCACCAGACCGCTGTTTTCCAATCCGGCGTACACCGGTCCCCACTTCACCCGGTCCCATTCAGCGTTCAGAGTGGCATGCATACCGAAGCAGATGCCTTTTTTATCCGCGAACAACTCTGCGGCATCATCAACAAAACCACCGGGCGCCATGATGGAGACATTCTTGATGAAACCAGCCTTGAGCACACTGGCGATGGCGCGGTTGGCGCTGTGACTGCTGCCGGCATCGTCCGCACGGGTGATAAAGCGCACATCTTTCATTTTGAACTTTCCTTCTTGTTTGCTCGCCAGGCTTTTATAAATTTAGCCAACCCTTTTAAAGGTTTCTTATTCATATACAGGATGAGCCCATCCAGCATATCATCGCTGATAGCGCCGCGTGTCCCGGATGCGATGGAGAACAACGGCATGTAAGGAGCTTGTCGCTCCAGCATCACACGCAAATCATGCCCCTCCTCCTGCGGGGCGGCGTTATCTCCCCCCAGGGTGATTTTACGCACCAGTTTGTTGATCTTGCGCCCAAGCGCACATTCGGAAATCTCTTTGAGAGTTGATTTACGGGTGAACGGTCTGGCGGAGTGTACGGGGAGCGGACCGCCCAATACAGCGGCGTAACTGCTGTCCTGGACATGTGGCAGTTCATCGAGATCATAGTATTCGGGGGCTGACCGCCTCAGATCCGGGATCGGTGAACCGGGATGGTTATCTGGCAGTGTTAACTCACCTCCCAGCCGGATGTCACGGCTGGATGCGCCAACCAGGATACAGTAGCTGCCTGCCAGGACATGCCAGTCGCTGATGAGCACGTTGTAGAAAGCGAACGCCCTGAACGGCAGCCGGAATTCCTGTTCCACACTCTCCCCTGGCTGCAACAGTACCTTGCCAAAGGCACGCAGTTCCTGTTCCGGTCTTGCAACAGCGGATAGTGGAGGCTCCACATATACCTGAATCACTTCTGCAGCCTTCACTGTGCCTGTGTTCTTTACGGTCACACGCACGGATACCTCGCCGTTTTCCAATACTTTCAGCCGCAGATCGCTGTACGTGAATTGGCTGTAGCTCAGCCCATGCCCGAACGGAAAAAGGACCGGCCTTTCCTTGCCAAAGTAGCGGTAGCCCACAAAGATGCTTTCCCGATACTCAACGATATTTTCCTGACTGAAATAGTTATGGCAAGGGCTGTCCTCCCACCTGAGAGGGAAACTTTCAGGCAGTCTTCCCGAGGGGCAGTCCTTCCCAAACAGGATATCTGCCGCCGCGCCGGCTCCTGCCTGTCCCGGCAGGTAGCACATCAGAATGGCTCGAACTTGCTCGATCCATGGCATTTCCACCGGTCCGCCTGCGAATAGGATCACCGCGACCTTAGGGTTGGCCTGCGCTACCCGGCGTATTAGCTCATTCTGCGCCTCTGGCAATCCCATGTGAGGACGGTCATATCCCTCTGACTCGTATGAATTAGGCAGGCCTGCAAAGATCAACACAACATCCTTCTTCTTTGCCATCTCCACCGCAGCCAGGATGAGCCCGTCATCTGGGCTGTCGTTCTCAGGGATATATCCCGGCTCGAATTCAAACTGTTCGGTGACAGATAAAAGTTCATCCAGGAACGAAGGCAGCCGAGTTGGGTGAATGTTTGCTGAACCGCCGCCCTGGTAGCGCGGTTTTCGGGCAAATTCCCCGATTACGCCCAGGCTTTGCGTACTTTGCAAAGGAAGCAGGCCTGCTTCGTTCTTCAGCAAGACCATTGATTCGGCGGCAAACCGGCGCGCCAGGTCATGCTGCCAATCTTGATCAACGACAGGTCGCGGCCCAGTTTGCCCGGCTTTTTCGACAAGTGCAAGAATATGCCCCACCGACTCATCCACGTAAGCAGGATCCAGGCTGCCCGACCGGACAGCCTGCACGATCATCCTGTCGTGAAAGCCGTCGTTCCCTGGCATTTCCAGGTCCAAGCCTGCCTGCAGGCCTAGAACGCGATCATTCACTGCGCCCCAATCGCTCATCGTGACACCCTGGTAGCCCCATTCCCCGCGCAAGAGGTCGCGCAGGAGCCAATTGTTTTCGCTGGTGTAAACGCCATCCACTTTGTTGTAGGAACTCATTACAGCCCACGGGTTCGCCTTTTTGATTGCTGTTTCAAAGGCCGCCAGGTAGATTTCGCGCCGCGCCCGTTCATCAGCCACCGAATTGCTGGATAAGCGGGCTTTTTCCTGGCTGTTCATGGCAAAATGTTTCAGCGTGGCGCCCACCCCGGCCTGCTGCAGTCCATCCACGAACGCAGCCGCCAATTCCCCCGTAAGATGCGGGTCCTCGGAATAGTATTCAAAGTTGCGCCCGCATAACGGGCTGCGCTTGATGTTGATCCCCGGGCCAAGCAGCAAGTCCACTCCCTTTGATCTGGCTTCAGCAGCCAGGGCAGTACCCATTTCCCGCAACAAATTGATGTCAAAACTGGACGCCATCAGGCAGGCGCTGGGAAAGCAAGTGGCTCTCTCAATGGCGGTCGTGCCATCATCTTTTTTTATCTCTTTGCGCAGGCCGTTTGGACCGTCCGCCATGAATATGCTGCCGATCCCAGGCGCAGGCAGCGGCTTGGTCCGCCAGCCATCCAGCCCGGAGCAAAGCGAAGCCTTGGCATCCGGATCAAGTTTGGAAAGAATTGCCTCGTATTTTTTGTCCATGTGGAATTATCCTTATAATGATGTTTTATGGGTTCCTGCTCTGGTTGCGGTATTCGCCCGGGGAGATCAACAGCACTTTTTTGAACGTGGAGATGAAGTGACTCTGACTTGAAAATCCATACAGCGCGGCAATTTCCGCCATGGAATAACCGGTATGCTGGACAAAATAGGTTGATTCATGGATCCTGCGGGAAATGGCATAGCTTGAAAGGGTGCTGCCCGTCTCCTGCTTGAAACGGCGGCAGAGATAGTTCGGGTGCACCTTGGCATACTCTGCGACTACAGGAAGATGCAAGGGTTTTTCAAGGTTGGAGGCAATATAGTGGATCGCTTTGCGTACTGGCAGGGAGTAACTTTTGCTCTGCCGTTTTTTTACCATCCCAATGAACTGAAGCAGCATTTTGGGTTCATATTCCATGGCGGCTTTTTGGTTGCGTAACGTTTCGATATGCTGGATGGACGCGTCACTTAATGCAAAGGCTTCCTCGTCAGTGACGCCCGCCTGGATGGCCGCGCGGGTTAGAAATGTGCAGAAGCAGATCATGGAATTCTTCTGGGAACGAAGCGGGTCTTCCGCCAGGACAGCCTTCCTGCCCTGCTGGTAGATCTTGTTAAGAACCTCCAGCGCAGCTCCTTCGTTGCCATCGATTACATGCCGGGTGATTTCCTGTTCCAGGGAAAATGGAACATGCCGGAACATGCTTGCCCGGTCATCATAGATATTCTTGTAATACTGGGTTGGCTTTTCGCCATCCTCCATTTGCTGGCTGCTCTTCTGTTTTTCCCAGGCAAACGGCGATCCGGCAGCCTGTTCGGGGGCTTTGAGCACGTCATCAAGCCACCTTGTGGCCAGTTTGAACCACTCGCCGGCAGGATGTAAATCATCCGGGGAGCCAGTTGTAACTTTAGCCAGTGAAAGCCCGTGCCCCCCCGACCCGAAAACGTGCAGTTCCACCGGCCGTCCGTGTTCGAGCATGGCAGCGGCAAAAGCAACCGAATTGCTGGCGGGAACGATATCGTCGGGAGTGGTGCACCACAGAAAGGCAGGCGGAGTATCCGCGTCGACACGCAGGGCAGTACTGTAATCCTGAAGCTGCTTTCCATTTGGCTGCAGCGTGCCAAAACAATTCAGATAGGCAATGGCCGCCGTATCCAGCCACAACAGGCCATCTTCTTCAAAGATCGCTTTCGTCCAATCCGGATGCTGGGGTTCTTGCATCTCGCTTTCCAGTTTTGCGATCAGAGCCTGTTTTTGGTCGGCAGGTACCCCCGTGTTCGAAGGCGGAATCCGGAACGGCAGCTGTAGAAGGGCATAGCACAAAATCCCAGCATCCGGGCGCAGCTGCTGCGCTGGACGCCCCATGGCTTCAACAATCGCTGCCTCCTTCCACATGGTCATCAGGCCTGAGGCAAGGTGCCCACCGGCCGAAAAGCCGCATACCACGATCTGGCCGGGATCGACGTTCCATTCGAACGCGTGGTCGCGTATGCAGGCGATGGCTGAAAAACCATCCAAAATCGGGGCGGGGACCAGGGCGGCTGCCCCGACCGAGTAACGCAACACGAAGGCGTGGAAACCCCGGGCGGCGAATTCGAGGGCAACGAATTCCGCTTCTCGGTCGCTGGTGAAGGTATATCCTCCGCCGGGCAGGATGAGGACGGCCGGGCGTTTTTTCCCGGTGTCATATTGTGGGGAATCATCCAGGATGTAGGTGGATAAAATGACCCTCGGATTGGAACTGCAGAGAGGGAAGGTTTTACATAACATTGCGATCTCCTTTTTTTTCTGACAGGCGCGAAAAACGCATCAGGAAGTGGACCGTGTATGGTTCGCCAGCTTTCAGGAGATAGGCTGAATGCAGGGCAGCCTGTCCAGGCAGGTCGCCGCCGATGCCGCACATAGCCCCGTCAATGTTGAGAGTCGTGAACGGCTCTCTGGGCAGGTCGTGGATGTGCCCGGCGGTATCCAATTCTTCGGTGGAATAGTGCCAGGCGCTGAAAAGAAGGCCACTGGCGCCAAGTTTTTCGACCGTCAGCCTGTGCTGGTCACTGCTGATGGATAACTCCGAAACGTCACTGCGTGTTCCGTTCTCCTGCGGCCGCATGTAGTGATGAGTGAGATCAGCTACCGAGCCATAGTGGCGGGAGAGGAATGCCCCGCTTTTCCGGTCGGGGTAGTTCTCCTGCGGACCGCGTCCCAACCATTCCACCTGCTCATATCCTTGCGGCAGCGCCAGGCTGATCCCGCAGCGTATCATCTCCTGCTTTCTGGAGATTGCCATGTGCTGAACTTCAACGCTGCCATCGCTCAACACCCAGTACCGGGTTTCTGCCTGTTTTAACAGGGGATGCTGCCAATGTACCAATATTTCCACCCGCTGACCACCTTGCCGTACCAGCATTTTCCTGCTTTTTTGCCTGCGCGAGGCCCGTTTCCACTTTTGTCCTGCGGTGAAATACAGCAGGGCTGGCACGAAATTGGCCACGCCACGGTCATTGTCTGTCTCGGCGCGATAATAATTCGGCTTGAGTGGGGTGTGGATGAATTCCTGATTCTGTAATGTGTACCCAATCAGGCAGCCACCGCGAAAGCAGCAGGAAAAACCTTCCCCACGCACCATGATGTTCCCGTCTTTTTCCTCCACACGCAGACTTCCCGGCTGCCGGTCGGAGCTGGCGGGAAGGGAGGCAGGCTGCCTTGCCTGTAAAATGATTTGGTCGCTAGCCTGTTCATATCCTGTTTTTGCATAAGCAGCATCCGTTTTCAAGAGCCAGCGGAAGGTGATGGTGACCAGCGCATTGGATGGCCACTCCTTGCCATGGGCGAGCGAGATTTCACAACTCGTACCAGGTGCGGTAGCAGCAAAGGCTTCTGGTGGCACATTCCCCTCCTCTGCCCGGATGCCATTTATCTCCACTGTCCATGTCAGGCGGTACGCTGCCAGGGTTGAGAACATTTGCTTGTTGTGGAGGCGGTAGCATCCTCTGGGCAGATCGATCGGCTGTACCTCCAATAACTGGTAGCAGTGCTTCACCTCGTACGCTGCAGGGTGCAGTTCACGGTTCGCCGCAAGGATGCCGTTGGCGCAGAAATATCCGTTGCTTCCGGTCGTGAAAGGATTCTTGTGTCCATAGATCAGGTGATACCGTTCCTTGAAGTCTGAACCGTACAGCCAATGCTCCTTGCCATTGATAATCTGCCTGATCGATTGATCGACAAAATCCCAGATGTACCCGCCGCACAGGTGGGGGTATTTTTCAAAGGCCTGGGTATATTCCGCCAGGTTCCCTAAGCTGTTCTCCATGCAGTGGGCATATTCACACAGCAGCACAGGCATGGAAGCATAAAGATCGGGGGTGATCCTGTTCTCGTCCACGAGTGGATTGGATTTTGATCCGCCGCGGCTGAGTTCCTGCATAAGGCAAAGGGCAGCAAAGGCTCTTTCATCGGGATACATGCGGCTGATAAGATCGGTGCTGGCGCGGTTGTATTCCCCTTCATAGTGGAACAGGCGGGTATCATCCAGCTCTTCTGCCGCTTTCCGCATCGCGGCAAAGTTCGTTCCCTCGCCTGCTTCATTGCCTAGACTCCAGAATAGTACACAGGCATGGTTGCGGTCGCGCAGTACCATGCGCCGCATCCGCTCCAGGCAGTGAGGCGTCCAGCGCGGGTCGCTGGCGGGGAGAATATTCCTTGTACCGTGAGATTCCAGGTCGGCTTCATCCATCACCAGGATGCCATACTCATCACACAGATCATATAGCCGCGGATCGTTCGGATAATGGCTGGTGCGGATGGAGTTGATGTTGAGACGCTTCAGTATCTGGACATCCTGCCTGTATTGCTCGTCTGAAAGCGTCCAGCCGGTATCGGGATTGAAATCGTGCCGGTTCACCCCGCGGATCTTTAACGGCTTTTCGTTCAGCAATAAAACATTGCCCTGTATCTCAACTTTTCGAAAACCAAAGCGGAATATCTTGTACGTGCTTTCCTCCGCACAGGTCAGAGTGATCAAGACGGAATAAAGGTGCGGTGTTTCGTGACTCCACAACCGGGGATGCTGGACCCGTTTTGAGAAGCACAGGCATGCCTCCCGGTCTATGGTCAGGCTTTCTTCGCCCAGAATCAAATCCAACTCTGGGATTTCCGCCCGCGCTGTCACCATTCCAGAAGTGCCTCCATTCCTAAGATGCAAAGCCAGGCTGACCTCGGCCTGTTCCATGCCCGGCTCAAATTCCGCTTTCATGAAATGATCCCACAGATGGATCTGCGGTTCGGCGTACAGGAACACATCCCGGTAAATGCCGCTGAAGAACCACATGTCTTGGTCTTCGAGGTATGTTCCAACTGAGTAACGCCACACTACAGCGGTGACCTGGTTTTCCCCCGGTCGCAGCCAGTTTGTCACATTGAACTCGTGCGGGGTCATGGATCCTAGGGAATAGCCCACATACTTGCCATTTACATATACTTCAAGCGCTGCTTTGGCAGCCCCAAAATGCAGGTAAAACACTTTATCAGTCATCCCATCCGGCAGGATGAATCGCCGGCGGTATATGCCCACTTCCTGTAATCTATGGCTGATTTTTGGGATATGCTTCTTCTTCGTGCCGATGGCTTGCGGGTAGGATGCGGCGTAATAGTACGGGGTTCCATACCCTTTAATCTGCCAGACGCCCGGTACATCGATCTCATCCCAGGCGCGATCATCGAGCGCTGGGTCGGCAACGTTTCCCGGGACCTGGCTGCCGTTCACATGCAAGAACCGCCATTTGCCATTCAGGCACAAGTGATAAGGCGGCGGGGAGCTTGAGAGCGCGGCTTCCGCGCTGCTGTAGGGAAATGCAAGAGCGTGGCCGGCCTCTTTATTGTAGCCGACTACTCCCAAGTTTTCCCAGACAGGCACTTCTGCTTTTCTGACCATTCAGTCACTTTTCAGGTGAGCTTTCTAGTCAACCTGTATCCAATCGGTTGCCGTCAGCCTCAAACCTGGTTCGGTTTCTCTATAACAGGTGATTTCTTGAAATTGGATAATACCGCATAAAAGAGTACCTGGAGAATGAACACAGCGATTGTAAGCCCAAAGCACCATGACAGCGCGTTAATAAATATCATCAACAGAATGTCAAACTGCATCTGCTCTACGATCATGGGAACCTTGGTCAGGATGGCACTGAACAGGAAGATGGTGCCAAAAGCCAGAAGCGTAAAAATGAAGCTGTTGCGTACCGAACGCTGGATGCCAGCGGTGAAACGCGGCCCTTCCTTGAGCGGGAGCAGCAGGAGCAGCAGGAAGAAGAATAGGAAGGCCATCAACTGTTTGCTGCCCATGAAAAATCCTGCAACCCCCACAAGTCCAAATGACGAGCACCAGATCATCTTCTTTTTCATTTATCATCACCCTCATTCTCAACCGGAAAATCTGCAAGCAGCGCAGAACGGATGGTCCTGGTCCAGATCGAATATCCAACTTCGTTCAGGTGCACTTTGTCTGCCTGGAATATATCCTCGCGTACGTTGCCCTGGGGATCTAGCAAGGCAGTGGCGCATTCGATATATTCCAGGTAATCGGTCTGGGTGGCAAGCTGCTGGACCATGGCGTTCAAGGCTTCGTCATCCTGGCGCATCTGGGGATAAGCGCCGGTCGTGTACACCGTTACATAGTAGAGCCTGGCATTTGGCAGGGCGGAGTGGATCTGCCCGATCAACTGCTCAAGCTTTGTAAAAACGTCTGCCGGTGGTGTGTGGTTTTTGTGCAGGTCATTTGCCCCGACATAGATGACCACAGCCTGTGGATGGAAGGGTGTCACCAGTGTATCCACCAGCGGGAACCAGGTCGTCACGATCGATCCGCCAATGCCGACATTCACTGAATGCAGCGGCCCCAGGTCCGCTTCGGACTCGGTCCACAACTGGATTGAGGAACTGCCCATCAACACGGTCCCGCCTTGCGGATACCCCAAAACCTGGTACTTGACTTCCATTTGGGAAGCCGCAAAATTTCCCCAGTTGGAGAGATACAGGACAAACAGTCCCATCCATGCAGCCAGGACTAGAACAACGAGCCCGGCAATTTTCAAAAATCGTTTCATAAGGCCTGCTCCTCAACTTTCACTATTTTTCGCGGATGTTTGTCTTTTAGCTGCTCATTTGCATCTTCGTAGGAGATTTCCCCCTGATTGGCCTTGATCATGATCAACAGGTCTTTTTCCCGCAGGCGGTAAAAGACCATCAGGATGGTTGCCTGCAGCGTTGCGCCTATTACGGGGAAAATGGAATATAGCAGCCATAATCCATTCTGCACTTGAAATGTTTGGGATGTTGCTCCCTCCATGAAACCAAAAGCACTCAGAATGAACAGAGCGATGGCGTTTGAGATCGCACCGATCACCTTTGACGCAAAAGACTGGATGGAGAAGGCAGCCCCTTCGGCGCGGATGCCGGTGACATAGGTGCCGTACTCCGAAAGATCCGGTGTGAACAGGAAGAACAGCATCGTGTGGGCGCCTGCGCTGAAGCCGCGGATCGCATTCAGGAGGAAGAACAGGGGCATGTTCTGGTAGCCGGTGAAATACATGATCACCGAGGTTATTCCCGTGATTGCCAGCGCACCAATGACAATTTGAAGTTTATCGAACTTACTGATCAGGAAGTTGACGGCTATGATGGACAAAATTGCTGGAGCGGTCGAAACCAAAATGATGGGGGCGATCATCTTGTCGCCGCCGAGGTTGTAGATGGCAAATAGGTTTCCCACCGTGCCGACCGTATTGGTAAGGCCGTATATGATTGCCGACGAAAAAAAGATCAGAAGGAATTTGTTGGAAATCACATATTTCAAAAGCTCCTTTACCCTTGGCGGCTTTTCTGGGCGTACCAAAGCTCTTTCCTTCAGCATGAAGCAGCTCGGTAACATGGAGAGCATGGCCAGTACCGCAAAGATAATGATCGTTAGTTTCCAACCGATTGTTGTGTACAGGGCGGGGATGAACAGGACCACCACCAGGGGGACTACCGAAATGAGTTTTGAGAGACTGATGATTTTCGAACGCTCCGTGGGGTTGGTCGTCATGGCCGTGGTGATGGCAAAATACGGGACCTCGGTCATGGTGCAGACCGCATCATAGAGGATGTAGCCGATAAGCAGGAAAGCCCCCTTCACACCCACCGACGCATTAATGGGCACAAAGAACAGCAACGAGGTAATGATTGGCAGCAGAATCGTGGAGATTCGCATCCATGGCAGATATTTACCGCTCTTTAGACGCGCTTTGTCTACAATGACGCCAAACATGGGATCGTTCACCGCATCCCAGATCTTCCCAACCAGCAGGATGACTCCGATAATGCTGGCCGGTACCGCTGCATTGATCAGGTAATATTGTTGCAAGAATGAGCTGATCAGTACAAAGAAAATGGACATGCCGAAACCGTAGATGCCAAACGAAATTCGCTCTCCAAGTGTGGTCTGGTAAATCATCTTTTCCTGCTTATTTTCCATTGTCTGCCTCGCATCTGGTGGTATGGAGAATCTTAATGATATTAGTTTAACAATTAGATTACCGTATGTATTGCATAATATTAACCTTTATATCAAATAGTTAACCTCGGTCGGCTTTAAAAGGGGAAATGGTATGCTTTTCAAAAAAGCTTCATACAAAACTGCATCCGAATATAAGGTGCCCCCGCCCGAAGACCGCCTGTGGGCAACGGGACTTACCTATCCCCGCAAGGGAACGAATTATTATCCCTTCGAAGAAGGGACCCGTGTTTCATGCCCTACGAAGTAGGGTGAGCCTTGAGAGGGGCATGGTTAAAAGAAAAGTGCCCCTCGCGAAGCATTCTATAAGGACAATGGGACTTGAACACTGAAAATTTTATTGTGTCATGAAGATTAGTGCCCCCAACGGGACTCGAACCCGTGTTTTGGCCTTGAGAGGGCCACGTCCTAGGCCGCTAGACAATGGGGGCGTCTTGAAGCGACTGGATTTTATCATGAGGGTGGGGGGGTGTCAACAAACCTTACCTTGTTACTGTATCAAAAGTCCATAGATCTGGAAAAGAGAGAGGGGCGACCATGAACG
>CAZAAJ010000046.1:0-22801 GCA_964483135.1 uncultured Anaerolinea sp.
ATGATTTTTTTATCTGGCTCTAAAAGGTTTTTGTACAGCTTGGAGAGAGTGTTGAATGAGAAAAACTCAACCACAACCCAAATAGGGAAAACCCCCGCATACTTTTTTTGATGATGAACAATTACTGGATCTTTCTTATTACGCGCAATTTCAACCGAGAAATTATCAAAAATTTTCTGGTATTTCACGTTGTCTTTGAAAATCTTTGCTTGATAAAACGCATCTGATCCGTATGTCAGCGCTAAATGATGCGATATCTGAGTTCTTGTGCTAATTTCGATGGGTTCGAGTACCGATAAGATTTTGTTCCGTAACCACCTATCATTTTCATAAACAGCAATTATTTGTGAAAATTTGAAATCATCTTGATAATGATCTGGTGAATCCATAAACTTGTGAAAATAAATATTCAAACGATAGTAGTGATTGGACTGGAGAAAAACGGTCGCTTTTTTCTCATCATCAATCGTCATTCCTCGTTTACGTAATAATTCTATTTGGTCGTGTACAGAAAGAGCTGGTTTTAAAACCATATAGATCAGGCATCCTTAAATAAATGACCCACCTCGGTGCGCATGCAAAGCAGAGGCGTGGTGGGTTCTGTTGACATTATTATACCCAATACCATGATTATTACAAGGGAGAAATTTACACAAGTTTTCAAATCAACCTTTCGAAGAGCTATCTTGCCTTTTAACATAAGTGATGACCGGCACAATCGTCCCTATCATCATAATTTAGTTTATTAAATACCAGAGGTTGGCTTTTTGATAACTACAATGGAGCTTACCAATCATCTTTTTGTCCCAGGGGCTCATTTACCCACAATAGACTTAATACAGCATCATAATTTGGCATCCCAATGGACAATTCTCTAATCGTATCCCCCCGATCAAAGGCATCTCTATTCTCTCGAAACCACTCTGCAGCTCGAACTTCGTGCCATTGGCGAGGTACTTCTTTCCTATTTAATAACATCCTCGCACCCGTATTCAAACCTACCGGATGATTGACATCCGGAAATACTCCAAGTTCCATGAATTCAGAAGAAGGTTGGAAGTACTGGATTTTGCCTTGAAAGGAATAAACGACAGCAACCGGCTCAAGTGTGAAGCGTGTGAAACGGAGAGCAGTCGCGGTCAGGGATGTTTGGAGCTTTGCAGACCATTCAGAAATAAGATCGAAGGAGGGCGCATTTTCCGCAAAGGGACGCTCAACGAATCGTGCAGGGATTAAAAAGGCCGATGCAAATTGATTAGCTTCTTGTTCTGCATCGACTGAGTTTCCAGCTGGCATTTCCTGAATATCCACTTTTGTGCAAGATCGCATTAAACCATTACCTCGGTGCATTTCAAGGTGACCTAACTCATGCACAATACTAAACCGACGTCGAAAGGGGTTGATGTAATTAGAAGTTGAAACCGAAATAATTGGTTTACCAGGACCAATCAGAAGGCGAGCTTCTGCGCCTTCCATAGAGCATTCGTGAATTAAAGCTCCTCGTGCATTAACAATTTCGTCCAGAAGCAGAAGATCCTCTTCGATTCTAATATTAAGCCTATCAAGAACATGATTAGCAATATCTTCAGGTCGACTCATCGTAATGTTAATCCAGATCCGTTGTAATGCCATTTTGGCGAGCTGTATACTCTAGTTCTTGAAGGATTGTAATTAAATCCGAATCCGATAACCTATCTAGATTACGGAAAGCAAGAGCTGGTTGTGTTCCAGTCGTACCAAGTGCAATGGTTATTTTTTTTATCGCTGAGGTAATCTGGTCGCGGTTCCATCCTTTTCGTAATGGTACTGCGTTTATCTCTTCAGCGACGTCATGCATATCTTGGATATTAGCAAATCGCCAATTACTTGCAATCAGGTCTCTGACAAATATTGCACCAGCAGTTTTCAATTTCTCTATATCATAATTCGCTTCTTCCAGGAATGCCCTTATTTCTTCTTCAGTATTCGGTTCTGGAATTTCGTCGAATAAACGATCAAATTCAGACGCAATATCTACATCTGTGCGTTTTGACTTATTATCGTTCATTTCGAACCTCCGATCTGATTTTCTCTGATTTGCGACGTAACGTCCGTAGATTTTGGTAAATCTCCTCCACGGGTTTTCCTAATATCTGGGCTAATTCCCGTGGTTTCGGACCACATTTCCCATCTAGGATTGTGTAGACAATTTCCTCAAGCTCTGGGTGACCTGAACTTGCTTCTAGAAGGGCGTCGATTTTTGATTTTGCATCTATTATCCTCAATTCCTCAGTTTCTGCATTTATAACGATTTCTTCTGGAGAGGGGATGAAAAATTCTTGCGTAGAGGATTGCGCTTGCTTGAATTCCGGCTCATCATCCTTAGGGTCGCTACCGTCATCGGGATCAAGGGGAACCTCGAGTCTATTAGTTATAGATTCAGCCAAATGGCTAATCTCACTTTTTATTACATACTTAAGCCACATGAGGAGGTCGCCTTCTTCAGGTTTCCGATTCCGTTCTTCACTAAATGTTTTGGTAATAGCTTCTTGAACGATAGATTCTGCAGTGTGTCCCATAGGCACGACACCCGAATTCCATCGCATGCCTTGAATACGCCACTCAGCAAAGGCAACTAGTTTTGGATAACACTCACCCCAAGGAAAATCAAGTAATAGCTGTTTCTTATATGCGTTCACAAAACCTCCCTCTACACGGTCGATTCACGATTTCTGAGAAGGAAAAAAATCTCTGCATAATTTTACGTCAAACTGATGTGAACAACCATATAGAGAGGTACTTAATTTGTTAATACCGATATATTTGCTTTTTAGTAAAAATGGCAAAAAACTGTCAGATGTCGGTATTAACTGATTAACGCAATAATACTATACAAGAGCAACAGCAACTTTGATGCTCACCAAATTTTAAAAGGAAAAAATAAAATGGAAAAAGCAAAAAAGATAGTCACAATTATTGTCAATGGTCGGCAGAACGAGTGGACAGAGAAGGAAATCTCCTATGCCCAGGTCGTAGCCTTGGCCTTTGAACACCCACACATGGAGGACACCTACCTTTATCTCGTCGACTATTCCAGGGCTGAGGGCAACAAGAAGGGTAGCCTGGAAGCCGGTGACACTGTAAAAGTAAAGGATGGCATGGTATTCAATGTCTCAGAAACTCATCGATCATAGTCCAGACCTCAAGCGGCTGCGTGATGAAGGATATGCTCTAAAAATCAATCCGGGCTTTCTCGTTCTTGAGCAAATTCCTTATGTGAATAACAATAAGGAAATCAAGTATGGGACTCTTGTGATGGGGTTAAACCAGGCGGGGAATAAAGCTGCCAAACCTCCCGATCACACCGCTTGGTTTGCCGGGGAACACCCTTGCGATCACATCGGGAAACCCATCACCCAGATTGTCAACAATTCCCAGAACCAGGTTGTAGGTGGTATAGCAATCAACTACTATTTCTCGTGTTGCCCAACCGAGCCATATAAGGATTACTACGAGAAGGTCAAAACTTACGAAACCGCCCTTTCCGGGCCTGCCCAGCATCTAGAGCCCAACGTGACCGCAAGAGTTTACCCGGTCATGCTTCCCGAGGAAGATGACGGATCGGTGTTCAATTATTACGACACCGCCTCCAGCCGAGCGGGAATCAGTGATGTCTCTGTTAAATTAGCGGTAAACCGGGTGGCGATTGTTGGTGTAGGCGGAACTGGGTCGTATGTTCTGGACTTGCTGGCAAAAACTCCTGTCAAGGAGATTCACATATTTGATGGTGATAAATTTTTAAACCATAACGCCTTTCGCTCCCCGGGAGCACCTGCTGTCGAGGACCTGGAAAAGCAAATGACGAAGGTAGACTATTTTGCAAGCCAGTATTCCCGAATGCACCGTCACATTATTCCTCACCCAGATTTCATCACTCTGGAAAATGTGGCGTTGTTGCAGGGAATGGATTTTGTCTTTCTCTGCATGGATAGAGGTCTCGACAAGCGGGGGATCGTGGACAATTTAGTGGAGTGGGGGATGGCATTTATCGATGTGGGTATGAGTTTATATTTGGTAGATAATGAACTTCTTGGAATGTTACGGGTGACAGCTAGTACCAATGACAAACGGGATCACATCAAGAAAAAAATACCCTTTATCAACGGCAACGAAAACGATGATTATGCCCAGAATATTCAGGTAGCAGATCTGAACGCCCTTAATGCCGCCCTAGCCGTACACAAGTGGAAAAAGTTATGCGGCTTCTACCAAGATTTAGAGCGTGAAAACCATACTACTTATGATATCAATGTCAATCAGCTGAACAGCCAAGATCAACTATGAAGCGCAAAGAGCACCTTACCCACGAATTTGTCGAGTTTATACCCGACCATCACCAACTTCAGGATGGCATAGTTTATGTTTCCATTCAATACGCAACAGCAGTCCATAAATGCTGCTGCGGCTGTGGTGAAGAGGTAGTAACTCCACTATCACCTACCAGCTGGCAGATGACATTTGATGGGGAGACCATTTCCCTTTACCCATCCATTGGTAATTGGAACCTTCCCTGTCGATCCCATTACTGGATCAGGCAAGACAGTGTCCAATGGGCACCGAGGTGGTCTCAAAAAAAGATCAATTTGCAAAAAACATATGAGGCTCAGATGCATAAACAGCACTATCGCGGGGATGAATTACCGGTTGAGAAAAGTATAAACCCAACCTCGGCCAGCCCTATGGAGAATAAGTCTGAGCAGAATTTCTGGACAAGATTAATCAAACAATTATTCAAGGGTGAATGAACACAAAGCACACAGAGCAACGATAGAATGATTTTTTGAAATTCCTCCGCCTATTTCACTGGCCTAAACTTACATCAGTAGGCTGCCTGTTTACCCACCATCGTCCAGGATAATTTTTCAACCGTAATCCACCAGATTCCAGGCACTTTATACAACTTCGAGTCGGCTACATCCTTTGGGATGTCTCCGACATTAGCAGTTCCTCGAGCCAAAAAACCATCTGGGTGAATTCCAACTTTGGTGTAAACGAATGAATAGATGGGACCTAAGGCGACTAGAGATAGCATCATTCCCCAACCACACCGGGAAAGCTCAATCGTTTTGCGGTTTAGGATGCATAACTTAGAATGGACAATGTAGAATTGAAATGTAGAATTGAAATTGACAGTCCAACAAAACCAAGGTACACTTCTTCAGTCAATGGTAACAACAATCCAGCGATCACTCTTAGTTTTAATCTTAATCTTAACGGCTATTAATTTGGCTGGACATATCATCGCGCCTACTCAATGCTGTACTGTACAGGAAAACACGAACTCTGCAGGGGATACCGATTGCCTGGTGTGCACACTGCAAGTGGGCTCATGGGTGCCCCATTCTTTGATAATCGAAACGGCATCAAAGCCAAGTTGTTCTTCGCCAGGTTATCCGTCTTTGGCACTTAGTCTTGTATTTGATATTCCACACCCCCCAATTGCATAATACAACTGAATAGTTAACCTTTAAAACCTCATTTGAATTTTCATCGAGGCTTGTGGTTACGTTAACGTACCCCGCCATTTACCAGAACCTTAGTTGTTCGATACTGGCGACTGTACATTTGGATTCTCTATCTGGAAAAAATCTTATGAAAAAACGACCTGTTTTACCACTTCTATTAGTAGGGATAGGTACTGTGTTCTTTTTATCAGCGATATCTATCAGTACCAATCTTAGAAATGTATCCCAAGCTCCTCAGCTATTGACTTCCGAGGAAGAGACTTTCTCCGAAATTCCACGGGTTACCTTAAAAGATGCCTTTACAGCTTTCCAGGATGGGGCTGCCGTGTTCATTGACGTCCGTGATGTTGACTCTTACACAAACTCGCACATTCCAGGAGCAAAATCACTCCCCCTAACTCAGTTAGAAGACAAACTGAAAAAACTTGGCACTGAGACCTGGATTATTACTTACTGTACTTGACCGTCGGAAGAATCGAGCGCCCGTGCAGCGCGCATCTTGTTGGACAATGGTTTCAAGAGAGTCACACCCATATTGGGTGGTTTTCGAGCCTGGAATGAAGCTGGATACCCAGTTGAAACCAATCCTTAGATTTGAGGGAAGATTAGTAAATGGCAAAATTTCATATTAATAAAATAAAACAAAGGTTGGCCTTTCTCCTATTGGGATTGTTGGTTGTAAGTCTTCTTTCCGCTTGCAACAATAAAGCACCAAAGATCAGCGTCGAGCCAGCCTTACAGGATTTAGGGACTCGACCTCAGCAACTGATCGATCTTGTTTTTGAAGTGAAGAACACTGGTAACGCAGATCTTGTTATTGAAAAAGTAAGCGTTTCATGCGAGTGTACGACAGCCGAAATGGAAAAGAGCGTCATCCCGCCTGGTGAATCAGCTGAATTACGGGTTAAGTTTGATCCGGCTGAAGACAACTTGTTTGGTGAAATCCAGCGCATCATCTATCTGCGCAGCAATGACCCGATCCAGCCAGAGGCTGAAGTAGAGTTTCGAGTTACCATCCAAAAGCCGGAAGGATAGCCCGATGCTCAAAAAATGGCTGAATAAGTTGGGCGGTGGAAATACCCTGTACTATCCGGGCTGTGTTACCCGCTATGCACTACCCGAAATACAGGAGCGATACGAACGCTTGCTTCGGCAAGCGAAAGTCGATTTCATTGTCCTACCCGGGGAGCTCCAATGCTGTGGCAGTCCAGTCCGGCGGGCTGGCTATCAACAGGATTTCGAACAGTTGAAAGCTAAAAACCTGGAAACATTTGCACGTTTTAGCGTCAATAAAATCATCACCAACTGCCCTGGCTGTTATCACACACTGAAGCACGAGTACCAGCTCGATGTCTATCACACGACACAGGTATTGTCTGAAAAAGGCAGGATCCCGCCCGGCCAATTCGAACCGGATGGAAAGCAATCAATAACCTATCACGATCCTTGCCATCTCGGCCGCTGGTCAGATATTTACGAAGAACCACGCCGTCTCCTGGATCAAGCCGGCTGGCAGGTGGTCGAACTGGCAGATAACCGGACTATGAGCCTGTGCTGCGGTGCGGGAGGCGGAGTGAAATCAAATTACCCAGATCTGGCCAATTCGATCGCTCAGACTCGCCTGACCCAAGTAAATAATGGTCGTTTATGTACCGCCTGCCCTCTGTGTTACGCCCATTTCAAAGAAAATGCCGGCGATATTCAGATAATGGAGTTCAGTGAAGCCTTGATGCAGGCATCGGAAGCGAGGCGATAACCTATGATATCCCTTGAAGCATTGTTTCAACCAGGTCAGGTATCCAAACGCGAAGAGACGAAGGTTGTCTACAGCCGGGACGCATCACGAATTCAGGGTCCATGCCAAGGGGTTGTTTGGCCGGAAACTGTTAACGACGTTGTCCGCCTGGCGCAGTGGGCTGCCGAAACTGGGATCGATCTGGTACCTCGCGGCGCGGGAACAGGGCTGTGTGGCGGAGCAACCCCACAAAACTCGGTCGTTGTAGATTCATCCCAGCTACGGCAAATCGGTGCTGGTGAAATTCAATCCAAAAAAGTGATGGTTGATGCCGGCGTCCCCCTGGACTTGCTCAATCGAACCCTTCGCCAGAATGGGTTGTTCTTGCCGGTGGTCCCAGGCAGCCATCGCTCGGCGACCATCGGGGGAATGATCGCCACCAATGCCGCCGGGTTGCACGCCGTCCGTTACGGCAGAATGAGTAATTGGGTCGAGGAAGTGGTGTTGGTGGATGGGAAGGGTGAGGTTCATCAACTGACCGCTGATGACCGAAAAGCATCCTTAGGCCGGGAAGGGATCACCGGGATGATCGTACAGGCAACACTTCACCTAACGGAGATTCCCGAGATCCGTTCGCTCACGCTTTTCACGGTTGAAAATCTCGAGGAAATGCTGAAGCAAGTCGAAGAATTGAAAACAAATCCTGCTCTTTCGGCGTTGGAATATCTGAATCCCCTGGCGGCTGCACTGGTTGGTTGGACAGCAAGGCATAGTGTGTTGGCCGAGTTCCATAGCGCGGAAGGGGAGATCCGGGATTCGGCTGGGATGGCCAACCTGTGGGGAGCACGAGAAAGCCTGTCTGCCCGATTAACGCAGGCGGGATTCCCCATATCCGAAGATCCGCAGTTTCCTCCTGAGGCGCTGGAAGAAAGCATTGATTGGCTAACAGCACAGCGTATCCCAACCTTTGGTCACCTGGGGGTTGGTATCCTGCACCCCCGATTCCTGCAAAATGATGCGCGGATCGCGGAGCTTTACCGCCGGGTTTCTGTCTCCGGTGGGCAAATCAGTGGGGAACACGGGATGGGGTTAAAAAAGCGGCAGTGGGCCAGTGAGTCATTTCAGGCAGACGTCCAGGCATTGAAAACACAGTTCGATCCCTACTATATTTTTAATCGAGGTAAGCAATGTTGATCGACCTTACCGAAAACCCAACCTGCATCGAGTGTGGACTTTGTCGGGAGGTCTGCCCGGTCTTTCAGACCCAACGACAGGAAGAATATAGCCCCCGCGGTCGCGCGATGCTAGGTTACGCCGGTCTTCAGACCCTGGTCTTTTATCAATGTACCCTATGTCGTGCTTGTCGGGCTATCTGCCCGGTTGAGCACGATCCAGGTGGTGAGACCTTACGGGCAGGATTAATTTCAGCTGGTATTGAAACAGAAGCCAATCAACTGATGATTGCCAATATTCGCACCTACGGCAATCCCTTCGGGCCGCTTGCCGAGGGCGAGCTACCTAAAACGTTAACTTGCTGCTAGAAAAGGACATCGGAACAAATATGAAAAAAAATCTATTAATTTCCAGCTTACTAATTACACTCATCTTATTCGTGATGCCTGTCAACGCAGATAATACTGGACGGCAGGCGGTGGTCTATTACAACGAAGCTTGTGATGAATGCGCAATCTATATCAATGGCGAACTGCAAGAAATCCTCCAGGCTAACCAGGTAGAGATGGTTCGTAAAGACTATATCAACCAACGGGAGAACAGAAAGGAATTGAACCAAAAAAATGATTCCCTGGGTGTGCCGCTGGAACTGCAAAGCCACCTGGTCACATTTATTGACGAAGGCCGAATTGTCTTGCAAGGCGAGCCACCCCGGCATGTAGTGGAAGACCTACTTTCCACTCAGAACCTGCCCGTTCGAATCTTGATTTACAGCGAAGAGGGTGAAGGCGATGGGTACAAAGCATGGGCATACTCCGGACCTGTGCAGTCATATGGACCCAATGAACCTATCACGACTTACCTAACCTGGTTTGAGGCAAACCAGGCATCTTTTGAAAATGTAAGCATCGATGGAACCAAAAGCAAGCTGCTTCCCGCTGTTCTGTTGACCGGCCTTATAGACGGTATCAATCCCTGCGCGATGGCGATTCTGCTTTTTTTCATCACTTTTTTGTTTACAATCCGAAAAAGGCGAGCAGCCATAGCTCGCATGGGGCTTGTCTATATTGCCTGCGTTTACATCGTTTACTTTCTAGTAGGCTTGGGGTTACTTCGGGCGACCTCCCTTGTGCAGGGTCATTGGTTGGGTCAATTGGGAGCAGCTCTGCTGATCCTATTTGGTGTAACAAACCTGCTTGGTGGAGTGTTTCCAAAATTCCCAATTCGGTTGGAAGTGCCCGAAATTGGTAAAGAGGGGCTGAAAAATTGGATGTACCGGGCGACCTTGCCTGCTACCATTGTGCTTGGAACTTTAATGGGACTGGAGAGTTTTCCATGCTCGGGGGGACCGTATGTCGCTATTTTAGGGTTACTTGGCAGCCAGACGAGTTTCTGGGAAGGCTTTGGTTACCTGGCTCTCTATAACCTGATGTTTATAATGCCGCTGGTTATTATCTTGATTCTTGCCATAAATCCAGTTATGGGGGCAAAGATTCAAGCATGGGAAAGATCATCTTCTCATAAAGTTCGCGGGATCACGGGTGGGGTGATGGCGCTCATTGGGTTAGCACTTTTGATCTGGGTTCTTTAAAATTTACTAAAAAAGGAGTTGTGATGTCTAGAAAATATTTAAAAACAACCAATCGTTCGAAAAAATCACCAAGGAGGGTTAACTGGTGGATTCTTGGTGTCTTGAGCATAATCCTTGTAGCGGCTATTGCCACAATAGTGATTCAACAAAACCGGAATAATATCGATCCAGTAGCAATTGCACCAATTGAAATCAGCCAAGATAAAAGCCTAGGAAGTGCAGACGCTCCGGTTATTGTCGTTGAGTATGGGGACTACCAGTGCCCAGCATGCGGGCGGTTCGCAGAGACAGTCAAAACCCAAATTGTAGAAGAATTCGTAAATTCAGGTCAGGTTCGTTTCGTTTTCCGGAGTTTCCAGTTCATTGGGGAAGAATCACAGTGGGCGGCTGAGGCGGCGGAATGCGCTAATGAACAAAGAAAGTTCTGGGAATATTACGATAAATTGTATTCGTCACAAGATGGCGAAAACGCTGGAGCATTCAAGAAGGAAAACCTGGAAGGATTTGCAGCCGAGTTAGGTTTGCAGACTGACCAATTTAACCAATGTCTGGCAACGGGTAAATACACCGAAAAAGTAAAATCAGAAACCTTGGAAGCGCAAAACCTTGGACTTCGCGGGACGCCTGCACTACTCGTGAACGGAATATTTGTGGAAGGCGGCAGTCAATATGATATTCTAAGCCAAAGTATAAAAGAGGCGCTCTCTAAATCCAAGTAGACCTTGATTTACACCGGGTACTCTAGTCCTGGGTGGTTTTCAAGCCTTTGAGGTATCAAGCAGTTGGCAATTTTCTGCTTCAGAAGGTAGATTATATCCAGGACTGTTCTTTGTCATTTTTGTACTTTACGATCTGATATTTGGTTTCTTCAGCAGGATTACTCGATATTGCCCATGAAGCATTGCGGATTCATCGTTCACTATAATTGTTACAGGGATAATCTTCGCCATTTCTCCGAATCTTCGGTTAGGATCGGTTCCCAATTGACGGATTAGCCCACCCAGCAAGCCGCGGGAGAATGTCAGCCTTGAGTGATCGGGAAGAAATTTGTCGAATATCGCGATTCGTCCGCCTGGGCGCAACACTCGCCAGGCCTCCTGCAGGCATTTTTTCCCATCCGGTACAACCGAGAGGATCAGGTTCAACAAAACCGCATCAAAGGAACTGTCTGGAAATTGCAGCGTTTGAGCATCCATTTCCATCAATTTCAGCCCTTCGTAGGATTTCTTTTTTGCTTCTGAAAGCATCGCCGGGCTGATATCGGTACCGGTCACTTGTACGCTAGCGGAGATATAAGCGAGATCTAGCCCTGTTCCAATACCTGGAATAAGAAGATGATCCCCTGGCTGGAGACTAAGGAGGTTTATGGAACGTTGGCGGGCTTTCTTCATCACGGTACCAAATAACCGATCATATATCGGGGCGTATATTGGATACACGGATTGATTGACTGGATTGCTCATGTCACTTCCCTTGGTTCGATGCAAAACTTATGAAAGGTCTTATCGTACATAGGTCACCTGTAAAAATCCGACTAATTTAATCTTTTAGTTGCGAATCTGGTATCTCAACAAGCGTAATGCGTTTATCACAACCAGGATCGTGCTTCCCTCATGCGCCACCACCGCCCAACTGAGTTGTACCAATCCGGAGACCGAAGTGACTATCAATAGGGCAATGACTCCCAACGAAATGACCAGGTTCTGTTTAATAATCATCCGGCTGGCACGGCTTAAGCCTACAGCAAATGGCAGCTTACCCAAATCGTCAGCCATTAAGGCAACATCCGCTGTTTCAAGAGCAACAGCTGTCCCCGCTCCTCCCATAGCAATTCCAACCGTAGCTGTTGCGAGCGCGGGCGCATCATTTACCCCGTCTCCGATCATGGCAACTGCCCCATACTCTTTTTGCAAACGTTGGATAGTTCCCAGCTTATCTTCTGGCAGCAAATCTGCTTCAATGTTGGTAACTCCAACTTCTTGTGCAATTTGTTGTGCTACTTTTTGATTATCTCCGGTGAGCATAATTAGATGCTTCACACCCAGGTTTCGCAGCCGCGATAACACCTCAGCAACACCAGGCCGTGCAACATCCGATAACCCCAGAACTCCAAGAAAAGTGCCATTCCGGCTAAGGGACATCGTTGTTCGGCCTGCGTTTTCCAGTTGAGTCACTGATTGCTGAATGGTTTTATCAATAATTTTTCCATCCTTATCTTCAAATAGTTTGAGTGAGCCAATCCATACCGGCTGACCTTCCACTTGGCTGCGTACACCACGACCTGGAATATTCTCTAATCCATTCGCTAAAGGAAGGGTCAGATTTCGTTCTTTTGCTGCTCTCACAATCGCTAATGCTAATGGATGACTGGACTGCTGTTCAACAGCCCCTGCCAAACGCAGGACATCATCTGGTTTTGACCCATTGAAGGGAATGACATCGGTAACCTGAAATTTGCCCTTTGTGAGGGTTCCAGTTTTGTCAAAGGCTATTGCGTTCAGTCGCCCTAGATTTTCAAGATGGACTCCACCTTTTATTAAAACGCCGTTGCGTGCCGCCTGTGCAATCCCGGCCAGCACTGTGGCTGGTGTACCGATAGCCAAAGCACAGGGTGAAGCCGCGACCAGAAGAAGCATGGCTCGATAAAAACTTTCGGAAAATGGCATCCAACCCACAATAGGTGGAATAACTGCAACGAGCACGACCAAAACTAATACAATTGGAACAAAACGGGCGGTAAATCGATCAGTGAACTGCTGTGTTGGGCTTTGCTGACCTTGCGCCTCTGATACCATTTTCATGACTCGGCTTAAAGTATTATCTTTTGCAAGCCGAGTGATTTTCACTTCCAGCGCAGCTTCCTGGTTAATTGTTCCGGTAAAAACTTCATCACCAATGCTCTTCTGTACAGGGACAGATTCTCCAGTGATGGGGCTTTGATCGACGGCACTCTCACCCAGAGAAATTACCCCGTCCACCGGAATACGGTCGCCAGGTCGGATGACAACCATGTCACCAATGATAAGTTGGTCAACTGGTTCTTCCATAATTTGGTCTCCACGCCGGACACGCGCTGTCTTCGGCATCAGTTCACCCAACGCGCTGATAGCATTACGCGCCCGGCCTAAAGCATAATGCTCGCCGGCATGCCCCAACCCAAACAGAAAGAGCAGGAAAGCACCTTCAGCCCAGGCACCCAAGAAAGCTGCCCCTAATGCTGCCGCCAACATTAAGACATCTGTATCAAACTTACCCCGAAGTAGTGCCGGGATGGCATGATGCGAGATATCGTAGCCGCTGGCAGCATAAGAAAAAATAAACAAAACCAACGCGGCGCTTGTTGGTAAGCCAAAAAATTGCTCCCCCGCCCAACCTAGAAGAAGAAATACACCGCCAGTTGCAATCAGAAATATTGTCCAGCGCTCCTGAAGCCAATGTGGGAGGAAGGAAGGCGCAGTACCGTGTTCATGCTCATGTTCATGTGCTTCATTTTCTTCTTTTACTACTGGCTGCGTTAAAAGACGGGCTCCAAACCGGCGCATGGCGCGTTGGATCTGGTCCATGGAAACGATTTTCGTATCATAAGCGACAATTGCCAGCCCTGCAGCATAACTCACACTGGCATGGAGCATCCCATCCATACCTTCGAGCTCTTTGGCGATCATGGTAGCTGAATCAGCGCTATCTAGGCCACTAAAGGAAATCTGCTCGTGGTGATAACGATTGCGTAATTCCGATCCAGCCTCCTCAGCGATACGTTTGACCGCGGCCAAGGAAATTAAGTTTGGATCATAATGTATGCATAATTCCATTGGATCATGATCCAAATGCAAGTGCGTTTGGAGAATACCTCTTTGGGCTTGCAAGCGGGTCTGCAATCGCTCTTCACAATGGTCGCAAGCATCTTGATTTTCTGGCAACAACAAAGGCAGTGAGATTTCCACCGTTTTTTCTATCATTGGTATGTCCTTTATAAATTAATCATATTGAAAATTGAAAGCATAATAAAAACCAGCCACGCTATAAAGCGCTGGTCATCACTTGATTGAGAGTTTTGTTATCGAATGGGAGGAGGTACTACGACTGAAAGTTGGCTCGTTCGGGGAAATCGCCAGTAAGTGGGTTCAATCTTCACCAGTAATACAACGAGAAACATTACAGGAAATTCACCTGAAAATAATCCAAAATGAATGGCCCCATTGCACGAACCTGAACTTATTCCCAAGATGTCTGAATGCCCAGGTTGTAAATCGTGAAGAAAATGAACACCAACGCTAAACGTAATCATTATTAATAGAAGGATAATAATGTGATTATGAGAAATTCGTTTATTATTCATGGCAGACGTGGTCCAGACCACGTTTGAACAACTCACTGATATGTTCATCATCTAAGGAGACAAATACCTGTCTGCCTTTTTTTCTTGCGCGTACTACGCGCTTATCGCGTAACCCCCGAAGTTGGTGTGAGATAGCTGACTTACTGAGCCCCATGGCTTGAACAAGATCACCCACATTGACCTCACCGCCAACCAAAGCAGAAATGATACGCACCCGAGTGGGATCGCTCAAAGACTCAAATAGGCTGGCGACTCGTCCTGCTGTTTGTTCATCCACGCTGGATATATCACATTTATCTATCATAATAACCTTATTGTTGAATGGTTGCTCAACTAAGGTTTAGTATATTGCAAAAAAGATCGGATGTCAAGCATAGATATTGGGATGTAAAAAATACCAAAGCCCGTGTTAAGTAATCCGTCGAATGTTCTTTAACAAACATAATAAACTGAGGGTATGCCAAAAGCCAGAGACTATCACCTCAGTGAAGAAGACTTGGTCACGATTGAAAAGGCCATCCATCAAGATAAACGTCCTGAAGTGCGAGTAAGATGTAGCGCCATTCGCCTCCTTTATCTTGGGCATAAACCGGAACAAGTAGCCGAAATGCAAGCGGTTAGCAAACCGACCATTTATGGCGGCTGGATGGATCGTTGGATCTATGGCAAGGTGGAAGGGTTAGCGAACAAGCCCAAAAGTGGACGCCCACTGAAAGCCGATGATGAGTACAGCCTGGCGCTCGAGGAAGTAATTGATAAAGCGCCTTCGGATTTTGGATATGACTTTGCGATCTGGACGATTGATCGGTTGCGAGCGTATTTGGAGAAAAAGACGAAAATCGATCTGAGTGAAAGCCGGTTTCGGGCTTTGCTCAAACGGAAAAGGTATCGATATCGGCGACCGAAGCAGGATTTAGGCTATTTGCAGGATAAGGATGCCAAGGCCGAAGCGGTCCAATTGCTGGAAGAGTTGAAAAAAAAAAGGTCCGCGGAGACGATTTCAAGCTCATCTTTATGGACGAAACAACGGTAACGCTGGACCCACCGTTGCGCGCCTGCTGGATGAAAATCGGACAGCAGAAACGCATTCCAGCGACCCGCCCCGGAGAAAAACAGAAACGGCACATTTTTGGGGGGTACAACTGGTTGGAGGATACGATCACCTGGACCACGGCACTGATCAAGAATAGCGCGACCATCATCAGCTTTATTGAAGAATTGTTGGTAAAGCAGTATCCGAATGGACGGGTCGTGTTGGTGTTGGATAATGCGTCTTCCCAGAAGAGTGCTTCAGCCTTGGCAGCCTTGAGTTTATTTGAACAACGAGTGATGATCATTTGGTTGCCACCTTATTGCTCTGACCTGAACCCGATTGAACGTTTCTGGCGTTTCCTAAAAGATCGAACTTGTGCCAATAAACTCGAGGATAATATCGATGAAGTCGTGAAATCAGTGGAAAAGATCATGGCCGCACAGAATAATCCAGCCACCGATCTGCGGTACATCTTTCTAAAAACTTATGACGGATTACTTAACGATACATGGAAGTTGTGTAGAGATTGTGTGAAACCTATCGGTGCTTTATGAAGAAACCGAATCCCACCGCACGTAGATCCCGGAGGCAATCTCCTCATCGACGGCAAATTGGCTGTAGCCGCTTTCGAAGACAAATGAAGGTGAAGCTCGCAACAGTTTGATACCACCGCCCGGAAGCACCCCCATAGCCATGAGCTTTTCCAGCCGGCCCGGGTTGCCCATCTGGATGAAAGCCACCTGGCCTGCCTGGCCGGGCTGGAGTTCGATCAGCGGAGCAATCTCCGCTTTTCCTCTGGCGCGCTTTTCCCGGCAGCAATCGCCGGGCGGAATGGCCTTCCCGTGCGGGCAAAATTCGGGATGACCCAGTAGCGTGCAGATGCTCTCGTCCAGCCCATCGAACAATACGTGCTCCAACTGGCAGGCCTGGTCATCCACACGCTCCCGCTCAGCTTTGAGAACGTCTGCAATGAGAACCTCACCCAGCCGGTGCCGGCGGATGGCGAGCGCGGCTTCCTCGCGCCCGGAAGCGGTCAACTTCCAAATTCCCTGGTCCTGTACCACCCACGCCCCCTCCACCAGATCTTGCATGCCCTCGACCGCGTATTTGGAAACCGGTAATCCGGCCTGCCCGTCTTCTTCGGCCATCCACAGCCGTTCGAGTAATTCTTGCGCCCGTTCACTGACCATCATCTCGTTTTCTCCTTCTCGTTCTGTCGGACACCTTCTACGGTTTTCCGTTTCAAGTCGCTCAGCCAGGTGATCAGTCTGGCCTCGGGCGGCATTTCGTACCCGCAGCGTGGGCAGCGCACCAGGTGGCACCCCTTGACCATGGGACAACCACTGCACGCTATTCCCGCTTCTTTGGGATTGAACTCGTAGCCGCAGAAACCGCATTTCATAGCCTAACCCCAAGGGCCACCAGTAACCAGTTGAGCAGTCCACCCACCAGGAAAGCAAAGGGGAAGATAAAGACCACGATTGCCAGAGCGGTCTTCCAGCCGCGTTCCTTCAGGGTGACCGAGAACTGGGCCACGCAGGGAACGAACAGGGTCATCGTGACCGTCGAAACCAGGATCTGGATGCCGGTCATGCTGTTGCGTAAATCGTACAACCCGGCCGCGCCGTAATCTCGCCGGAAGAAACCGAAGAGGAAGGCTACTGCCGCCTGGTCTGGCAGGCCCAGCCAGCGCACCAGTGGTTCGAGCGCGCCGACGGCCAGGTCGAACAGCCCGGTCAGCCGTCCCAACCAGATGACGAGACTGGCGATGATGAATAAGGGAAAGACTTCGCGGAAGTACCACTCCATGCGAGTGTAGGTCTTTACCAGCACGTTCTTGGGGTTGGGCAGGCGCAATGGAGGCAGCTCCATGTAGAAGGTTGGGCGCTCGCCGGGCATCAGCCGGGCGGCCAGCAAACCCACCAGTAAAAAGACCCCGGTCATGATCAAGGCCCAGATCAGCAGCAAATCATTCCGCCCGGAAAGCATCCCCAGCATCACCCCTAACTGAGCAGAACAGGGGATAGCCAGCGACAGAAGTATCGTGCTGAGCACTCGTTCCCTACGTGTCTCTAGTGTCCGGGTGACGATGGTGGCCATCGTATCGCAGCCAAATCCCAGCACCATCGGGATCACTGCCCGGCCATTCAGGCCGATCTTTTTGAACACCCGGTCGATCAGCATCGCCAGGCGGGGCAGGTAACCGCTGTCTTCGATGACCGAAAAAGCCAGGAAAAAGGTGCCGACAATCGGAAGGATGATCGCTACAGCATAGCGCACGCCCAAGGTGATCACCCCATATTGGTTGCCGATCAAATCCCGGATCGCCGGCCAGGGGACGTACGTCGCCAGGATACTGTTGATCCAGGGATTGACGTATGCCCCAAACAAGTTGTCCTCAAAGAAACCCACCAGGGTCTGCGCCCCAAGAACGCCGACGAACTGATACAGTAGGTACATGGAGAGCAGCAGCAGCGGGATGCCAGTAAGTGGATTCATCGTGGCTTCGCTGAGCTTTTCCGCAAAGTATGAGACCCGCTGTTTGGGCTGGGTGAGAGCTTTTTGCAGAATTCGGCTCGCGGCCTCCCGCTGATAGCGGGCGATCACTAAAGAAAGCGGCTGGCTGAAACGATCCTGGACGGCCCTGGCCGCTGCCTGGACCTCTGTGTACCGTGCGCCTTCTTGCGCCGCGACCATTGTGGCCACGCCAGCATCGTTTTGCAGTAAAAGCAGAGCAATTGCCCGTTTCGTCAACTGATAGAAACCATACAACTGGCTTTCGATCTGCCATAACGTATCTTCGATCGCAGGTGGGTATGGGATGGCAACCGCATGGGCAGGTTCGGATTCACCGGTAGGGCAGCAGCCCGTCGCCGGGTGATCGTTGCGGTGGAGAGCAGAAACGACGATTTCCTTCAAGTGATCCACACCGCGACCAATCGCCAGCGCGGTTGGAACGACCGGGATCCCCAGGGCCTGTGCGAGCGCGGCGGTATCGACCTTCACCCCCAGCCGTTCAGCTTCATCCATGAGGTTACAAACCAGAATGACTGGCTGGCCAGCCTCGATCAACTGCAAGGTCATCGGCAGCATGCGCTCCAGATTCTTGGCGTCGACCACGTGCAGGGTGACTCCCGGGAGCTCCTGGAGCAAGATGTCCCGGGCGACCCGTTCTTCCTCGGTCATTGGGACCAGGCGGTACATCCCCGGCGTGTCGACCACGCCGACCGGCTGACCCGCCAATCGGCCCTTCCCCCGGCTGACTTCTACCGTCGTGCCGGGATAGTTGGAGACCGTGACGTAAGCCCCGGTCAGGGTATTGAACAGCACGCTCTTGCCAACGTTGGGCGAACCGACGATGGCGACCAGGGGCAGCCCGGTGGTATCCACGTTGGGGCCCCCGTGGCAACTGGCGCCTTTGGTTTCCGGGATGGCGGCGGGTCTGGCTAGAGATTCTTGCATCGATAAACTCCTTTCTCGTTTCGATAAGGTTGGCACTGTCGTTGATCAGGGGAAGACCAGGACAGCCTGGGCGGCTCTTTCAGAAAGGTGCACCGTACGTCCCTCGCATTCGACCAGGATGGCGCCCTGGCTGCCGACGGCCAACATCGTCACCGGGCTGCCCGCGCAAATGCCTTCGCCCGTCAAGAACGAGCGGGTGGCTTCGTCCTCCTGGATGCGGGAAACCCGGCTCTGCTCGCCGGCCTTCAACTGGATCAGAACACGCTCCGATCGAGGCAGCGCCTGGGCCTGCGGCGATGGGATCACTTTACCTTGCGGATTTTGTTGGGGATTGCCGAGGTGACGGCTCAGTCGCTCGGCCACGTCGTCCGGTAAAACGTGCTCGAGTTTGCACGCCAGATCGGCTGCCACATCCGGCAGCATTTGAAGTTGATCGACCAGGAACACCTCCCACAAACGGCGGTGGCGGAGAACGCGCAGCGCCAGCGTCTCGCCTTCGGGGGTCAAAGTCACCCCTTTATAGGGAGCAAAAGTCACCCAGCCGGCGTCTTCCAGCCGGCGGATCATCTGGTGGGCAGAGACGGGTTGGATGGACAGCGCTTCGGCCAGCCGCGAGACGGGCAGCGGCTCTTCCAGGCCACGCTCCTTGAGGAGGGTAGCGGTTACCAGGTACATTTCTTCGCTCTCGGTCATCTTGGTTTCTTCTGTTTTGCCATAAGATATTCTTGGATTATTTTCTTGTTCTCCATAATATTACAATCGAGTATTTTGTCGGACAATGCACATTGGTCATTCTTTAGCAGTGAAGTTTGTCACGAATTTCACGTGGTCGCGGTGCGAGGGAAAACACCTTGACAAAAGGATGGATCGCGAATATCATATCATTATATTATGATATATAAATACTTCGACAGGAGGAGGGGTAGCATGTTGACTGTTACGAACGCAGAAGGTGTTCAATTGCAGGCCAAGCTGTTCCGCGGATTTGGCGACCCGGCACGCCTGAACATCTTACAAGCCTTGCGAAGCGGCCCCATGACCGTGACGGAAATTGTGGCTGCTACCTGTATGAGCCAGTCCAATACTTCCAACCATCTGCGCTGCCTGCGCGAATGTGGTTTGGTGGCCGCTGAACAACAGGGGAAGTTCGTGTTGTATCGTCTCAGCGACGACCGCGTAGGCGATTTGCTGGCACTGGGCGAATCCTTGTTGTCCGATGTCGCCCGCGGGGTGTATGAATGCACCCGCTACAATCTCCCGCAGGCTGTGCGTCAGGAACAAAAGTAAGATGAAAATAGGCCTTCGGATCTTCATTCCCTTAATGATCTCCCTCCTTCTGGATGGATTGACCAAGGTTTGGGCTGAACAGGCATTATCTTCGCCCACACCGATCCTCGGTAATTTTTTCCGTCTATCCCTTGGTCACAACACAGGTGTAGCATTCGGACTTTTTGCGAACGGCGGGATATTCCCGCTGATCGTCACCGGTGTCATGATCGCCTTTCTGGCAGCATGGCTCATTTATTCGATTCATTCCGGCGACCTTACCGCTATCGCAGTATGGCCGGTAGGTTTAATCCTCGGCGGCGCGGTAGGGAACTTCGCGGACCGCATGGTGGATGGAAGGGTGACGGACTTTCTCGATTTTGGATTGGGTACAGCGCGTTGGCCGACTTTCAACCTGGCGGATAGTTTTATTGTGGTTGGAGCCCTTTTACTTTTACTCATTATTCCGAAGGTTAAATCCAATGAAAAGGAGCAGACGGCATGAAAGCTCAGAAGGTGCTTGTGAAATCTTTGCTGATCCTGGTTGGCACCGGCCTGATCTGGCGCTGGTTAAGTCGCAATCGTTCATTACCCTGCCCAACCTGGTTGTCGAGTTTGCTGGACAGCCGCTGGTCTGATAGGCTGCTTGGTACGCAGACAACCCTTGATCGCATTGGACTTCGGCCAGGCCAACGTGTATTGGAGATCGGCCCAGGGCCGGGTCGATTGCTGATCCCTGCCGCAAAGCGCGTGCTGCCCGGCGGTAAAGTCATTGGACTGGATATCCAGCCGGGGATGATCGAGCGGCTCAAAGCGCGTGCAGCGCAAGCCGGCGTATCAAATCTGACGACGATTTTGGGCGATGCGACGAAGCCGAATGTCCCACCTGAGAGTTTTGATGTGATCTTCTTTTGCACTGTGCTGGGTGAAATCCCCGATCGGGCAGCGGCGCTGCGTCAGTGCTACGCCACGCTCAAGCCGGGTGGTGTGCTTTCGATCACAGAAATCTTTCCCGACCTGCACTACCAATCCCGTGCGACCGTGCGGCAGCTGGCTAAGGCAGAAGGATTTCACCTGCAAACGACGCACGGTCCCTGGTATTTTTTCACTGCGAACTTCATCAAAGCGTAAAGGAGAATCGCAATGGTTACTATAGGACGCTGCAGGATGTGTTGGCTGGCTAACGAGAGTGTCCGGGCCAGGTTCGGTATCGCTTGTTCCTGGGAATTTGGTGAGACGCGCCGAATGTACCGCAGAACTACCAGCGCAGGCTTCCGGCGGCAAGTGCCGCGAGGTCATCCCGCTAAGCTGAATAGTAGAAATTTATGAACGCTGAACCGACACCAGGAAAAGAGCATTCCCGCTGACAGCAACCACCCACAAGCAACAAGCACAAAATTGTGGATAACTAAATCAAGTCATTCGAAAAACGAGTCGATATAAGGAGACGAGAAAATGGAAAAATTTGATTACACGGTGGAAACCACGAAAGGCGTTGAAGAAGCAGTGGCCGCCATAGAGGCCAAAGCACAGGAAAAGGGCTTTCGAGTGCTGCACGTTCACGATGTGCAGACGACGCTCGCCGCAAAAGGATTCGAGATCGAACCGATGAAGATTGTCGAGGTGTGCAACGCCAAATTCGCCAGCCAGGTGCTGGCGAAAGACAAGAAAATATCGCTGATGCTGCCCTGCCCGATCAGTGTTTTTGTGGAGGCAGGGAAGACTTACATCAGCGCCCTCAAGCCGCGAGTCTTGTCCGATTATTATCCGGACATAGGTATCGATGAGATTGCCGTAGAGGTTGAAAAAGTGATCATCAGTCTGGTTGATGAAACCAGATAATTTACATTGAATGGAGAACCTATGGAATCGACAAAAATTGAAGTACGGGTCAGTAATCTGGACTGCGAACATGATGCAGCCAACATCGAACGAGGATTGGAAGGCTTTGCAGGCCTGGTAGGTTTGAAGGTCTATCCGAAATCTGCCAAAGTCGCTTTGACTTTTAATCCCGACCAAACCAATCCGGGCGCCTTGAAACAAAAACTGGAGACACTGGGTTTCCCACCCCAAAAAGGGATGGAGATGGCCGAACAGCCCAAACCCTGGAAGAACCCCAAAGTGTTGACCGCGTTTGCTTCAGGTGTTCTGCTTCTGGTTGGTTGGCTCATCGGTCTGGCCGGCGCGCCGGCGCTTATCTCGACGATTATATTTATTGCCGCCATCTTGATCGGTGGCTATTACTTTGGTCGCGAGGCTATCGAAGAATTAATCTTCGAGCGTCAGATCGGAATTGAATTATTGATGGTAGTTGCCGCGGTGGTTGCTTCTGCAATGGGTGAGTTATTGGAGGGGGCCATGCTGGTCTTCCTCTACTCCATCAGCGAAGCTGCGGAAGGCTATACCGAGGAGAAAACGCGCGCCGCGATCAAGGCTTTGATGAACCTGGCGCCCAAGGTAGCGTTGGTTCGCCGGAACGGTCGCGAGCAGGAAATCCCGGTCGAAGAACTGGTGGTCGGGGACGTGTTCATCGTCATGCCAGGCCAATCCATGGCGACCGACGGTGAGGTGCTGGTTGGGTCTTCCAGCGTTAACCAGGCCCCGGTGACGGGTGAGAGCGTTCCGGTAGAAAAGCAAGTGGGTAATCCGGTCTTTGCTGGCAGCATCAACGGCGAAGGCGCGCTGGAAATCCGCGCCA
>CAZAAJ010000047.1:0-22374 GCA_964483135.1 uncultured Anaerolinea sp.
GTTGGTTAGTGATTTGCATATTCCCGGCGACCTGGATTACCTGATCACCGTGTGCGATGACGCGGACAAGAACTGCCCGGTAGGGCTGGTGAAAGCCCGCCAGCGCATGCACTGGTCCTTAGAAGACCCTGCCGCTGCCGGGGGATCAGAGGCTGAACGCCTGGCAAAATTCCGCGAGGTGCGCGACCTGATCCAAAAGCGGATTCACGATTGGCTTTCTTCCTCCGCCGATTAGTGAGCCTTTCAACAGGTGCGAAATAACTGACCCCATTTAAGTAATATTGCTTCCAGCGATTGCCCCGCTGCTGAAGGCGAATTGCAGGTTGTAGCCGCCGCAGGGACCGATGACGTCGATGGTCTCACCAGCCAGCCACAGCCCGCGCACCTTGAGCGAGCGCATCGTCACTGGGTCCACTTCGGCGGTGGGCACACCGCCCGCGCTGACCTGGCAATACTCGAAACCGCGCACGCCGGTGACCGTGAAGGGCATGGCTTTCAGCAGCCCCAGCACCTTTTCGATCTGGGCATCCTTGAGGCGGTCAAGCGCAGCGTCAAGGGCGATACTGCACATTGGCAGGAGCACCGCCGCCAGTTTTGGGGGCACAGCGGAGCTGAGCAGGGTAGCCAGCGGGGTAGGGGTGGCGCGGAAAGTTTTAAGCAGGTCGCGCAATGGTTCTTCGCGGTCAAATATCGGATTGAGCCTTAATTCAAATTTCGCGCCCGGGCGGGTGGAGATGTGGTGGCTCAGATCCATCACCGCCGGACCGTTCATTCCCCATTCGGTGAAGATCAGGTTACCCGTGGTTTCCGCCAGTAAGGTGCCGCCTTCATAAAGGCTGGCGTGCGCGTCGAGGCGCAGACCCTTGAGTTTTTGCCACGGTTTCATCTCGATGGTGACCGGCGCCAGCGCGGGGCGCAGCGGGGTCACTGTATGTCCCAGGCTGCGCAGCGAAGCAAACAGCTCACCGCTGGAGCCAAGGGCCGGGTAAGCCTTGCCGCCGGATGCCACGACCAGGCGTTCGGTTGGAAATTCTACGCCATCCTTTGATTTCAGGGAGAATCCGTTATCTGATTTTCGTATTGCCGTGATGTGCTGGTTGAGCGCCAGTTTGACCCCGGCCAGGTGCAGTGCATTCTCAAAGGCGTCGACAACACTTTGCGCCGATTCAGAGAGGGGATAGCACCAGCCGTCGTGCGTGGCAAAGGTGAGGATACCGATGGAGCTGAAGAAATCGATCAGGTCAGCGTGACCAAATTTCGCCAGTACCCCCTGCATCCAAACAGGGTCGACCGCGGGGTAGTGCGCAGCGTCCATGTTCTGATTGGTCAGGTTGGCGCGCCCGGAACCGGTGACGAGCAGCTTGCGACCGACCTTCTCGTTGCGGTCGATGAGCGTTACCTTGCAGCCGGCACGCGCCGCGAACAACGCGGCGGTCATACCGGCAGGTCCAGCGCCAAGGATGGTTAAGTTTGTGGTCATGCTTAAATGATATATCATTTTTCAAATCCGGTTTTTATTGATTTGTTTGATATATACTTACTTAATATCGAGGCATGCAATTCCCTTGTGAGGCTTACCGCTTATTGCTGGCCACCTTCAATCCATAAAAGGAAGTCGTAATGAAGAACAAGCCGCTGTTTTGGAGGTTGAACCAGTTGCTCATCATCTTGCTGTATGAACTGCTGGTGTTTGGCGGTTACGCTTTTCGCATGCCCTGGCTGGGCTGGGCGCTATTTGGAGGGTTGATGCTGCTGCATATCGCCGAGTTGAGAAATGCCCTGCGCATCGGGCGGAAACACAAGCTCAAACCCGGGCGGACCATCCTCATGACCATGCTTTTCGGTTTCACCTGGTGGCTGCCGCTCAAACGCGGGATCATCAACAAATAGAATTTATACTCACAACCCCTGCGTGCTGCGGGGTTTCTCTTTTAGAATAATTATGATGTAGCATAAGTAATAGATAGAAGATGTTTATATTAGATGTATAATACTGATGTATGAAAAGACAACTTCTTACCCGCACCCAGGTACTTTTAGAACCCTCCCAACTGAAAGATCTGGCGCATATTGCCAAAGAAGAGAAAAAGAGTCTATCCGCACTGCTGCGCGAGCTCATTCGCCAGTCTCTGGTAGAACGGCAAGCCGAAGCGCTGGTCAAAGCGGCGCGAGAAATGGCGGACACCTACTATTCCGATGGCGAACTGGTAGGTTATTCCAGCGGGGATGAGCCCGGGGGCAGGGGGTAGTTATGTTCCGAGGCGAGATTTGGGAGCTGACCGGACAAAAGGGCAAAGGGGAAGCGATCCCCCGTGTCGTGGTAATCGTCTCTGCAGACGCGTTGGGCAGCATTCCGCTGCGGGTGGTGGTGCCGTTGACCCCCTGGCAGGAAAAGTACGCGCCTGCCCCGTGGATACTGCGCGTGCCGCCCGTACTCAACAGCGGGCTTGAAACTCCTCATGCTGCCGATGCCCTGCAGGTGCGCTCGGTCTCCATCAGCCGTCTCAGCCGCCGATTGGGTGAGCTGCCGGAGGGGATCACCGCTGAGATCGCGCGCGCGGTCGGGCTGGTGCTCGACCTTCCACCGCAGGTCGGAGTATAATCAGGATTCAAATCTTAAATCTTGGAGCTCTTATGGGACACAATAAAATCCTTTTAGTAGTGGTCATCTCAGCAGTGGTTCTATTATCAGCCTGTGCTACTTCTGGGCCTGATAAAGCAGTTTCCTCTTTCTGGCAGGCACTGGTTGCCAATGATACCGCCCAGGTAAGCAGCCTTTCCTGTGCGGCTTATGAGCCAGAAGCCCTGACCACCCTTGAATCCTTCAATGCGGTCGAGACCAGGCTCGAAAACCTGGCGTGCACGGTCAATTCACAGGACGGCGATACCGCATCTGTTTCCTGCACCGGCTCCATCATTGCCACTTATGGTGCTGAAGATATGACCATTGATCTGTCGGCACGCTCCTACACCGCCAAAAAAGAGGGCGGCGACTGGCGTATGTGCGGAGCGGAGTAGCCGATGCGGCGCCTGTTCTCGCGTGAGAACCTGTGGGCGCTGCTGCTGGCGCTGGCACTCACCCTGCTGGTAATCCTCTCCAGCGATTCCTCGCCCCTGTGGATCTACCAGGGGTTCTAAATGTCCATCCTGCAATTGCTCATTCTGATTAGTGCTGCCCTAACCATTTGGTTGCTGGGCGGTTTTAAACGCACGGCAAGCCTGCGCCTGCCTTTGATGCTGGTCTTTAGCGTGTTAGCAATTTTCTGGCTGCAGCCGGCGCTGCCCATAAGGGGATTAGATTTTTGGCTGCCGGTTGCCACGCTGCTGCTGGTACTGCTCAGCTGGGGGCTCACCGCCAAACCTGAAGAGCGTGGACTGAGCCACAACCTGCGCCCGCTGGTGATCATTCTCGCGGTGGTACTAGCACTGGGGCTCACCCGCCTGTTCAGCATCAAGGGACTGCTCACGCCGTCACGGCCGCCGCAATTGTGGCTTATCGCCATCGCCCTGGCGCTCCTGGCAGCAGGCTGGCTGCTGGTTTCACGAATCAAAACCGTTTCGAAAGTGTGGCTCTCTGCCGGTATCACCGGCCTGATCGTTCTCTTTGTGCTGCTCAAGATGCCGGCGCTTAATGAGGTTGTAAGCGGATGGCTGCGCAACGTCACCGGGCAGACCGCAGCATCGGCTTCAGCGCTGGATATCCGCTGGCTGGGATTTTCGTACGTGGCATTCCGCCTCATCCACACCTTGCGCGACAGGCAGAGCGGGCGCCTGCCAGGAGTGACGCTGGAGGAATACTTCATATACATTCTATTCTTCCCGGCTTTCACCGCTGGTCCCATCGACCGCGTGCAGCACTTCATTACCGATCTGCGGGCGGCAGCACCCCATTCTGCTGAAAAGCTGGGGCAAGCCTGGAAGCGGCTCTTTGTAGGTGTGGTCAAAAAGTTCATCCTGGCCGACCTGCTGGCGATGATGGCTCTCAATGCCAGCAATGCCGCGCAGATCCAATCCGCGGGGTGGGCATGGGTGTTATTGTACGCTTACTCCTTCCAGATCTTCTTTGATTTCAGCGGCTACACGGATATTGCCATCGGGCTGGCGGGGATGATGGGTGTGCGCCTGCCGGAGAACTTCAACCGGCCATACCTGCAGCCGAACCTGACCCTCTTCTGGAATAACTGGCATATGTCGCTCACCCAGTGGTTCCGCGCCTACTTTTTCAACCCGCTCACACGCGCCCTGCGCTCAGCCAAAAATCCGCTGCCGATGGAATGGGTACTCCTCATTACCCAGGTAGCCACTTTCACCCTCATCGGGCTGTGGCATGGCATAACCCTCAACTTTGTCGCATGGGGGTTATGGCACGGGATCGGTCTGTATGGTCAGAACCGCAACACTGCACTCTCGAAACCTTTCACCGCCTGGCTGGAAAAGCATCCCGGGCCCAACGCAGCCTCGCGCGTCTTTTCCACCCTGCTCACTTTCCATTACGTGGCGCTGGGATGGGTATGGTTTGCCCTGCCCTCGATCAATCTCTCGCTGGCCACATTTGGCAAACTTTTTGGAGGAAAGTAGCCGATGAACGCCAGGTTCCTGCGTAATGTCCTCCTCAAAGCGCTGGTCTTATTCATCCTTATTAACTTACTGTGGGCGGCATTTAACCCCGGGGGGCTTGGCAAGGTCTCTCTCTACAATGCCCTCTTTAAGGGGCGCGAGCGCCTGCCCTTCGGCGAGAACCCCGCTGAGTCTTACAACCTGAGCCTGTATAACCTGGATGCCATGCTGGCATCACTCAGGTTGAATGCCGGACCAAAACCCGCGGATGAGTTCCGCGTTATCGTGATCGGTGATTCCTCGGTGTGGGGCACGCTCTTACGCCCGCAGGAAACCCTGGCTGGTCTGCTGGACGCGCAGGGGCTTACTGCTGCGGATGGACGCACAGTTCGCGTTTACAACCTGGGGTATCCCACCCTGTCACTCACCAAGGACCTGATGATCCTGGATGCGCTCAAGCCTTATCAGCCTGACCTCATCCTGTGGCTGGTGACGCTCGAATCCTTCCGGGAATCCGAACAGTTGCTTTCGCCCATCGTTGCCAACAACCTCGACCGGGTGAAGAGGCTTGTGACAGTCTATGATGTTCCGCTCACGCTGTCGGATGGTAAAATCACTTTCTGGCAGCGCACCCTCATCGGACAGCGGCGTGCCCTGGCAGACCTGATCCGCCTGCAGGCTTACGGGGTGATGTGGAGCGCCACCGGTGTCGACCAGCTCTACCCGGCGGACTTCACCCCAGCTGCCCGCGACCTGAAGGCAGATGAAACAGACCCCGGTTTTGTACCGCCCACTCTGCGCCCTGAAGACGTGCGGCTTGACCTGGTGGATTCAGGCATCCAAATCGCCAGCGGCACCCCGGTGTGGGTGATCAACGAGCCCATTCTCATCAGCCGCGGGCTAAACAGCAACATCCGCTACAACTTCTATTATCCGCGCTGGGCGTATGACCAGTACCGCGCCCTGCTGGCGCAGCAAAGCGTCGCCCGCGGCTGGATTTATTATGATTACTGGGACCTGGTGCCGCAGGAGGAATTCACCAACAGCGCTATTCACCTCACTCCGGCGGGGGAGACTCTTTTGAGTGATACGATACGGCTTGAATTATCAGCTTACCTGGCTACAATAAAATAAACTCTGTATCATACATAGATACCCATGCCTGAAATGCAGCCGCTGGCTTTCAAGGAATTCCATACCGAGAAACCAATTTCGATCCTGTTTTTGCACGGCGGCGGGGTGGCTGGCTGGATGTGGCAGCCGGTGGTGAACCTGCTGTCCGAATTTCACTGCATTGTTGCGGACCTGCCGGAACACGGCGAAAGTGCAGCGGTCGGACCTTTCAGCATGGTGCTGGCTGCGGAAAAATGTGCCGAACTTATACAACACCCTGCGCAGCTTCATAGACACACAGCCGGGGTAGAACCCTGGTTAATTCGCATAGATTAACATCTTGGTTCACCACAATATAACGATTACTCCTTTCCGAAGGCTTGTGATACCATAACTGCATGGGTGTAAAAACAACACTGCGCGGCATCATCAAGTTCCTGCGCTGGGAAACCGGAGACCGCGAGCTGCTGCAGTCGGTTTCGCAAAAGGTAATGGTCACAACCCTGGCGGTGGTTATCGCCTGGCACCTGGTGGCTACCCTGGTATGGCCGCAGATCTTCAGCCCCAGTCTCTACTTCATCACAATTTCAATGATCGTCCTCACAGTTATTGCAACCCGGCTGCTGCGGTCGCTTTACCTGCTTGCGCAGATGGTATGGGTGGCGGGGCTGGCAGCACTCATCACCCTGGCTTACACTTATTACCAAAAACCCGAGATAACACTCCTTTTAATATTTATTCCTATCATGTCTGAGGTGATGTTAGGGATCAAACCCACCCTGTTAATAGAAGTAGTTCTGCTTTTGTTGACCGGGTTGTGGAACCAGTTAGGCTTTCTACCACCGCTGCCGCTTAACTACAACGTGGTCATCATGCTCGCTACCCTGGCATCCACCGCGCTTGGGTGGGGCATCTCCAATAATCTCATTACTTCCATCGAAGCTGCCTCGCTTCATTACAATGAAGCCGTAAAGCGCCTGGAGGAAGCCCGCAAGCACCGCGCTGAGATCAGTGTACTCCTCAAGGATGTGAACAATGCCAATTACCAGTTGGACCGCACGAACCTGATGCTGGCCTACGCACGCAACGAGGCCGACAAAGCCCGCGAGGAGCGAGACCGCTTTGCCCTGGCGGTGAGCCATGAATTACGAAGTCCACTTAATTTCATCATAGGCTTCAGCGATCTGATGGTGAATTCTCCGGATACTTATGACGACCTGAAAACCTGGCCGGCGGGGCTGTACGATGACATCAATGAGATCTACAAGAGCAGTACTCACCTGATGAACTTGATCAATGACATTCTGGATATGGGTAAAATGGACGCGAACCAGTTCGCGCTCTTCATGGAGAAGACAGATATTGCCTCAATTGCTGACGAGGTGAGTGAAATGGTGCAACCGGCAGTCAACAGCAAATCACTCAAACTGGTGCTGCAGGTTGATGCGGATCTGCCGCCGGTATTTGTTGACCGCACCCGCATCCGCCAGGTGCTGCTCAACCTGGTGACCAATTCCCTGCGTTTCACCAAAAAGGGCAGCATTACCATCCGCGCATTCCGCGCATCTGACGAGTTGCTGCGGGTGGAGGTTGTGGACACAGGCATTGGGATATCGAAAGAAGACCTGACCAAGGTTTTCAAAGAATTCCGCCAGGTTGGCGAGGGCAGCTTACGTTCAGGTGAGGGTAGCGGACTGGGATTATCTATTGGCAAGCGATTCATCCAGATGCATAACGGCGAGATGGGGGTGGAGAGTCAGTCTGGAAAAGGTTCCACCTTCTATTTCACCATTCCATTTCATCAGCATATTGATGAGGTGGCGATCATCGACAATGCCAACGAAAATGCCTTACGGGAACCGGCTGTTCCCGGAACCACTGAAAAAACGCCGCTGCTCCTTATGCTTACCAGTGACGCTTTCAGCGCGCGTGCCTTCGCCCGGAATATAAGGGGATTCAAGGTCACCATCCTCACGGACCCAGGTCAGCTTTACCAGGTGGTGGAGCAGACCTTCCCGCGAGCGGTGATCGTTGATGAGCCATTGATGACTAACGGGAGAGTTGTAGATTTTTCGAAGAAACCCCCGTTTGATCTTCCCATTATTTCGTTTCCTTTACCGGTAAGCCGCAAGGATCCGAGGACTGCACTCCCGGATGGGGTACAGGAGTACCTGGTGAAGCCGGTGACGCGCCAGCTGCTTTTAGATACGGTTACCAAACTAAACCTTAAAACCCATACCATCCTGGTGATCGATGATGACCCAAGTATGGTGCGCTTTGTTACCCAAACCCTGAAAGCAAATGAAAACGATGAGGTCAAGCTGCCTGATGACATGGAATACCAGGCCGCTTTCGACGGGCAGGAAGCCCAGCGAATCCTGCATGCCATCCCGGTGGGAGCAGTCTTTCTCGACCTTGACCTGACAGACATGAACGGATTGACCCTGCTTAATTGGATGCAGCAGGATGACGACCTTCGCAAGATTCCTGTTGTCATCATTTCCGCCAGCGACCCGCCGTCAACATTCCGGCTGCAGCAGCAGGGAGTATTCAACGTGGCAGTAAACCATCCTTTGAACCAAAAGGAGCTGGCTGAAATGGTCAACAACACATTGCAACAGATCATGCCGGTCTATGGAAGTCATTGGGACAAAAATACCGGCTTGGATGCAGCCGGTGTGAATTCCATAAAAATCAATCCTGCTAAATTCTAACTAACAAGCGGAATCAGTTTTCTCACCGCATCCAGCAGCATTTTCTGGGTGACTGGCTTTTTAAGGTATACCGAAGCGCCCAGTGAATGGGAAAGATCCGGGTCATCCCAGGCGGAACACACGATAACCGGGATATTCTTCAATTTTTCATCCAGTTTGATCAACTGCAATAATTCCCAGCCATCCATTTGAGGCATCATCACATCGAGGGTGATCAGCGCGGGTTGGAAATGCCGTGCCAGGGTCACCGCCTTTTCGGGGTCACTGACACCGATCACAAGCAGATCGGTCTGCGAAAGGTAGCGTTGGAACATGTTCATTACGGCTACCTGGTCGTCAATGACCAGCATGATCTTTTGCGCCGGTTGCGGCAGCCAGAGTACCCGGTTGATAGTCGTGTAGTTGCCAGAGGTTTCCGACGACTCTTCAACATGGGCATGGATGCGTTCGCACCAATACTTTACCGTGGTGAACTCATCTACGTCCTCATCGTCTTCAGGTGGCAAAGGTTGTAAACAAGTGTGTGCAGAAAATTTGATGCCGACATGCCTGCCGGAGGCATTGCAGGTAATGGTCAGGGTGTCACAAAGGGCATTGTGTAGGATATCCTTGAACAGGCTGATCAGAACCTGGCGCAGGATCACCCTGTCAGTGATTACAGGATTAAAATCGGGGGGGATGGAAAAGACAACATCGACCCCCCGGTTCTCGAACTGCTTTTTCACCAGTGTATAAACACCATGGATAGTGTCAACGAGGTCAAGCATTTCATTGTGGACCTCAATGACCGGACCGGGTTCAACATCGCTTTCTAAAGGTTCATTCGGGTAGAGTTCTGTCCATAAGATCTCAGTGAGAGCTTCGAGGGCTTTGTGATGGTCGCGGCGCAACTGGCGCGGGCTGACCGCCATCTGATCAGCAAGGTCCTGCATGGCAATGCCATCCACGTAACGTTTTTTCAGCACCAAATATGGCCGCCACTCCGGTGCTGAAACCGGCAGGTCTTTACGGGTGGGCCGCAGACGCTCGATTGCATTCAACATGAGCTGCGCCACGAACTCGCCCTTATTGCCTGTAAAACCGACCGGCAAGCGGATCACTGAAAACAGAGCTGGATGCGTCTCGAGGGTGGCTACATCATAAAGACTGCCCAGAACGTCTTTGATGACTTCATTAAATAGAATTCGGGTTACCATTTATGCCATTCGCAAATTGGATACAGATTAAACCTGTCCTGTGTCTGTCCGCTTCATGTCCGAAAGTTGATTGAAACGATGCCCGCAATCATTATAATTTAATTAGTCGGGTTTGGTGAACCTCACCAAACGATATATTTTTGCCCCATATTTCAAAAAGGAGAGAGAAATGCCAAAGAAACAACTGTACATTGTTATTGCAGTACTCGTTGTTGCTGCCATGGTTTTAAGCGCCTGTGCGAAACCCACGGCAGTTGCAACACAGCCACCTGCCAAGCAGCAGCTCGAGGTCTTCTCATGGTGGACTGGCGGCGGTGAAGCAGCCGGTTTGGAAGCCATGATCAAGATCTGGAACCAGAAATATCCCGACATCGAATTCGTCAACGCAGCTGTTGCAGGTGGTGCCGGATCGAATGCCAAGGCTGTTCTCGCAACCCGTTTAGCTGCCAAGGATCCCCCCGATTCTTTCCAGGGACATGCCGGACAGGAAATGATCGGCACCTACGTGGCTGCAGGACAATTGGAACCATTGGACGATCTCTACAAAGCCAATGGCTGGTACGATGTCTTCCCGGCTACTCTCATCCCCCTCATCTCCCAGGATGGACATCCCTATTCAGTGCCCGTGAACATTCACCGTGCTAACGTGTTGTGGTACAACCCCAAGGTTCTGGCACAATACAAGGTTGCTGTCCCTACTGATTTCGCCAGCTGGATTGCTTCCATGGATGCTTTGAAAGCAGCCGGTATGACCGCCCCTCTTGCTTTGGGTGAGTCCTGGACCGAACTTCAACTCTGGGAAACCGTTCTGCTTGCCACTGCTGGTCCTGATCTCTACACCAAATTGTGGGCTGGCGAAGTCGGATGGGATGATCCAGTCGTTCTAAAATCGATTGAGAACATGACCACCCTGTTGGGCTATGTTAACACCGACTACGCAACCCTCAGCTGGCAGGATGCCTCCAAACTCGTCGCCGATGGCGATGCGGCATTCAACGTGATGGGTGACTGGGCGGATGGTTACTTCAGCGGTGATACTGCTGGTGGAAACCTCGGCCTCAAACCCGAAACTGATTATGCCTGGATGCCTGTACCCGGAACCCAGGGCGTTTATGACTTCCTCTCAGACAGCTTCAACCTGCCGATCGGAGCCAAGAACCGCGATGCTGCCATCAAATGGTTAACGCTTTGCGGAAGTAAAGAAGGACAGGATGCTTTCAACCCTGTCAAGGGCTCCATCGCTGCCCGCAAAGATTCTGATAAATCCCTCTATGGTGTTTATCTGCAGTCTGCCATGGCTGACTGGGCCAAGGATACCGTTGTCGGTTCACTGGCCCATGGTGTGGTTGCCAATGATACATGGAAGACCCAGATCTCGACCGATTTCGGAGCTTACTTACTTGATAAGGACGCTGCGAAATTCCAGGCTTCCATTATCGCTTCCTGTAAAGCCTCTGGTCCCTGCAAATAGGATTTCCTTGAATTACCAGCTTGTGGTCATCGGGGAGGAACTCTCCCCGATGACCGTTCTTGAATGAAATTTTAATTAATTGCTATAATTTTTATTATCCAACTATTGTGTTGAGGTTTTTCGATGCGAAATAAAAAAGAGAAATGGCTGGCATTTTTGCTGGTCTTCCCTTCCATCGCGGCGGTGGGTGTATTTGTCTACGGCTTTATCGGCTGGACGACCAGGGTTTCTTTCAGCGCCTGGAAAGGAATGATCCCGGATTACACCTTTGTCAAATTCAAGAACTACATGGACTTATTCGTCAACAACCAGCGTTTCCAAATTGACATCCGTAACACGCTCATGTTCACCAGCATTTTTGTGGTTGGCACCCTCATCCTCGGCTTGCTTACCGCACTCCTGCTCGACCAGGGGTTAAAGGGGGAAGGATTTTTCCGCAGCCTGTATATTTTCCCCATGGCGATTTCCTACATCGTCACCGGTGTGGTGTGGCGCTGGTTGATGAACCCGGCGCAGGGTTCGCGCATGAGTGGTTTGAACCTTCTATTCCATACCCTGCATTTGGACTTTTTAAATAGCCAATACACGGCAACCCCCATTTGGGGGATGGCGTTTATTGCAATCCCTGCCATCTGGCAGTTATCCGGTTACACCATGGCCATGTACCTTGCCGGTTTGCGTGCCATCCCGGATGAACTGCGCGAAGCAGCCCGCGTAGATGGAGCCTCGGAGTTCGAGATCTTCCGTTTCATTATCATGCCCCTGCTGCGCCCGGTGACCCTCTCTGCCATGATCATTCTTGGCCACATGTCGCTTAAAACCTTTGACCTGGTGATCGCGGTGGCTGGCAAGCAACTCCCATTGGATATGCCATCGATCAACATGTGGCAGACCACTTTTGATGCACACCTGTATGGCAGCGGTGCGGCGATCAGTATCCTGCTGCTCATCAGTACGGCGGTTTTGATCATACCGTACCTCATCTTCTCTCTACGGAAGGATGGACAGGCATGAACCGCAGCCGTAGTCGTTATTGGAGTTATATCCCGCTGATCCTGTTGGCCATCTTTTACCTCATCCCACTGTACATCATGCTGGTGACCGGGTTTAAAGGCGGTGATGAGATCAGTATTAAGGAAATGTGGAAATTGCCCAGGACGTATAACCTGGATAATTTTATTCTGGCTTATCAAAAACTATCACCATATCTTTGGAACAGCCTGAATGTGGTCATCCCGGCAGCAATCATCTCCTCACTCTTGGGATCTCTGAATGGTTACGTACTGGCCAAGTGGAAATTCAAAGGCGCGGATGTCATCTTCCCGCTTATTTTGTTCGGCATGTTTATCCCGTACCAGTCTGTGTTGATCCCGTTGGTGCAGTTCATGAACACGATTGGACTTTATGGAGGTCTGCCCGGACTGGTGCTGGTGCATATCATTTACGGTATTCCCATCACCACATTGACTTTCCGCAATTATTATGCCAGCATCCCCAACGAACTGCTGGAAGCCGCCAAGATCGATGGCGCAGGCATGATGCAAATTTATAAAGATATCCTGTTGCCCATTTCCATCCCCAGTTTCGTGGTGGTACTCATCTGGCAATTCACCCAGGCGTGGAACGACTTCCTGTTCTCAGTTGTGCTCACCAGTCCCAAGAACTGGACGGTGACAGTGGCACTCAATAATATCTCCGGCGGGCAGATCGTGCCGTGGAACCTGCAAATGGCAGGCTCTCTGCTGGCGGCGCTGCCAACCCTGTTGGTTTACATTTTCCTCGGCCGCTACTTCCTGCGCGGCATGATGGCTGGCTCTCTCAAAGGCTGACCGGTCTCCTCCTTCTTAATGCGAACGGTTCCTGCCACCATTGGCAGAAACCTTTTGCATTTGCTGGTCAATTGCCAGTGATTCAGATTGTTGGGACTCTTTTTCAGGCAGTTGGGTCTGTCTCCTAAACCCTTATTGATATAATTCACTTAACGGATTTTCGGGAATCCTGTTTTTCATAAAAATTTCAGGGATATACATTCGTGCATCTCGATTATCTTAATCCATTCATCTTGTTTCCAGCGCTGGCATTGCTGGCGCTGGTGTATTACCTGCTACCACCGCGCTGGCGTTGGGGATGGCTGCTTCTGTGCAGTTACGTTTTTTATTTTTGGATCAGCTCCTGGTCAATTCTCATTCTGCTTTTTTCCACGGCACTGAATTATACGCTGGGACTGGGGCTGGGAAAGGGCGATCCTGGGCGTAAAAACCCCCTGCTTATTTTTGGTATCGTAATCAACCTTGTCATCCTCTTCTTTTTCAAGTATTTCAATTCATGGCTGGCTGGAAGCTCTCTCCTGACGACCTTCAGTGAAACTACAGGCGGGAAGTTGCTGGTTCCCGTTGGGATCTCCTTTTTCACATTGCAAAATATCAGTTATCTGGTGGATGTTTTCAAAGGGATGCTGCCGGCGGAGAGTCACGCCGGGATTTTTTCCCTCTACCACGCTTTTTTCCCGAAGGTGATGGCTGGACCTATCGAACGTGGAAGGTCTCTGCTGCCGCAATTGCACTCCCCCCGGCTTTTTGAACGCCAGGACATATACGAGGCATTGCCGCTCATTTTGTTCGGGCTTTTTAAGAAAGTGGTCATTGCTGACCGGCTGGCCCTTTATGTGGATAAACTTTTTAATGAAGTGGGGATAAATAAAGGCGCGCCGGTCTGGTATGGGTTGGTATTCCTTTCCTTCCAGATTTATTTGGATTTTTCCGGGTATACCGATATCGCCTTGGGAGTGGCCAGGCTTTTTGGCATCAAGCTCACCCCCAACTTCAAACGCCCATACCTCTCTGAAAACATCGTTGACTTCTGGAATCGCTGGCACCTGTCTTTTTCCACCTGGCTCAGGGATTACATTTTCTTCCCGCTGCGGCGTTATTTCGTCCGACTCACGGATAAAAGCACGGGTTTCCTGGCGCTGGTCATTCCACCCCTCATCACCATGCTTGCAAGCGGTATCTGGCATGGCACCGGCTGGACCTTTATTTTGTGGGGGCTCTACCATGCCGTCTTTTATATCGGGGCAGTGCTGGTGCGTTCGCGGCAGGGCAGCGGCGGTCAAAGACCTGCCTGGCGGCGTGGTATAAACATGCTCTTCAATTTTGTGGTTATCACTATTGGGTGGATCCTGTTCCGTTCGGAGTCGATTACCGCAGCGTGGACCCTCTTCAAGAGCATCTTTACATTCAATATATCGGTGGCAGATTTCATGGAGCGCCTGTACTCGGTTGATTTCCTGCTGGCGCGCGGTTTTGTGCTGCTTGTGATCGCGGTGGAGATCTTCCTTGAAATCCGCGGGAAGAAATTTGATTTCTCCCGGTCTGCCTGGTGGCTGCGCTGGCTGGTGTACCTGTTCCTGGTTTTGTGCATCACACTGCTGGGTGTGTACCCGCAAGGAGGCAATCCCTTTGTCTACTTCAGGTTCTAGCCACCAGCCTTCCCGGATTTTGCTGCTCACCCTGCTGGTATTGGTGGTAACTGCAGTAAACCTGATTGCCGTCGTTGGTTATCGGCAGCGCAACTTGCTAAGTTTCCTGGCAGCCTTCGCGGATAAACAGGAATTGCTGCAAAACACCCCCGGTCAACGCGTCATCCTGGTGGGCGGGTCAAGCGTAGCCTTCGGGTTCGACAGCGCCACATTGGCTCAAATAGTCGGAGTACCGGTAGTCAACATGGGTTTGCAGGGAAGTCTGGGTCTACGCTTCGAATTGGAAAGCCTCAAGCCGAATCTCAGGGAGGGGGATATCGTCATCCTCTCACCTGAATATCACAACATCCTTGGAAAATTGCATAGCGGAGAGATGCTTGCACAGATAGCGCTTCTTTACCCGCACAGCATGCAATATTTCTCAACCTGGAATGAGGTATGGCAATTGGTACGCGCATTCCCGGCGGTGCATACCAGCGCCATCCGGAATATGCTCGAGGACCTTAAGCTGCGTCACTGCCTGGTCTGCGCAAACCGCGAGACGGTCTATTTCAGGGATGCCTTTGACAAGTCGACCGGGGATGTGGTGATCAACGAAGCGATCACCCGGCGGGACACGCCGGTTGTACTCAACCTGCCCTTTGACATGGATTCGAAAGAGTTGTCCGAGTCGATCAAAGTGTTGAATAGATTTGAACAATACGCTGCCGGCAGGAATATCACTGTATTCTTTTTCTATCCCAGTTCTGTCGACATCACCGACGATTCCACTGCAGAGATCTTAATAAAACTGGATAAAATATTAAGGGATGAGTTAACTTTTCCGATCCTGAATACGCTCGAAGACTCGCAGTATGCGAGCGAGTATACGTTTGATACCGCTTATCATCTCAATTGGGCAGGGGATGCCTTGAACACAAGCCGGTTGGGGGATCTTATATGCCGGCAGAAAACTCAATTGAACTGCAAATGAGGATCTGAAATCCTGCAGTAATTGGTAATCAGGTTATTTTTCTTTATAAACAACCGAATAATGTTCATTCGAATTGACATGGCGGAAATCCGTCAGGGTAACCTTGCGGGTATTCTGGATAAGCATATAGCAATTTAACGGCACCTCATTTGATGAGTCCACAGGGTACAGGCTGCGTGACCGGTTCACCCCGAACAACCCGTATTCGAGGGGATCGCGGGACATCATCAGGTAGATCGGTTCTCCCTGCGGAATGGTGTCGTTCACCAGTCTGATGTCCGGCAGGGTGGAGGTTTCGGAGTAATACAACTGCTCATAATAGCTTGATTCGAAAATCGAAGGACGCTCATTCGCGTTTTGATATAACTGGTAAGAGAGGTAACGCAGTCCCCTTTTCATGAAGGTGGTCAATCCGGATTGACCGGGAATATCGCCCAGGTACTTATTATGCCAGTTGGTGATTGTGCTGGCGGTGATAACCGGCTTCGAGTTGTTCAGGCAGACTACGTTGAACGAGATATACACGCTCGCCAGCAACAGGACCAGCAGCACCGCCTGCCGGAAAAAACGCTGAGTCGGCAGGCATGCCCCCAGCAGCGGAAAGAAGGGTGCAACCCCCAGTATGAAATAGCGTCCCTGGTAGGGGTCCCACCCCGGGCGTTGCAGGACGATCAATACGAAGTAAAGGGCAAAATACAGCAGGGCTAAAACTGCGTAATGCTTTCGCTCACGGTCTTTTTGCAGGAACATGATGAGAAGGCTGATGGGCGTGAGGAGGAAGAACAGCGGTCCAAACCATGAAGTGTCTTCACTGAGTTCGCGGTTCTTGGAGTAGGAGAATTTCTCGCCAACATCGAATCCGGTCGCCAGGTAGCGGTCGGATTGCAGGTCAATATTACTGCCGGAGGACAGGCTATTGAACGCCTTTGATTTTACTTTTAACAGCTGCTCTTCAAGCGAATTGCCAGTGCCGTCGAAGTTGATGAAATCAACGAGGAAACGCGGAGCATTGTAGCGGATCTTTTCCACCAGGGCACCGAGGCTGCGGTCGCGGTCGGTGATCAGTTCCTTAACCCCGAAGAACGAATGAAAAGAGGATAAATTCTGCGCGTACTGGTAAAACGAAAAGACAAGGAAGAATACGGCCAAAAGCGGCAGCCACTTAAGGTGATTTTTATTCACCTGTTTTTTGAGCAGCAGGATCAGCGCGGTAATGAAAAAGAACGGCAGAACCAAGAAAGCCGTTTGCTTGATGCCCAGGCTGAGCGCCAGCGTCAGCATCACCACCACCAGGTCTGCCAGGCGTTTTTGGCGAGCATAATTCAGCAACGCCAGGCCGGCAACCATCACCACGGCTGCCACCACCAGGTCGTTTTGGAAGGAGTAAGCCTGCAGCAGTACCACCGCGCTGGTGAGCAGCAGCATCACGCTGAACAAGGCTTGCGTGACTGAAAACCTTAACGTGCGGGCGATCTCAAAAACCATGCAGGCAATCACCGCCAGCGAGAACCATGAGACCAGGAAGAAAAGAGTCTCGCTTTTGCCCAGCAGGAAGAGCCATAGCCCCTGCAGGTGGGCGTTGATCGGGTAGTTCAACTGGTACAGCCCTGTGGCATGCCAGTTTGCCAGCGAACCATGCTGCAGCCAGTAATAGATGCGCAGCAAGTGGGTATGAAGGCTGTCGAGATTATTGGGCGGGGTTTTAATGCCAACGAAGAATAGGACAGCCATCACTGCGCAGATGATGGCGAGCAGTAGGATATCAACTCCCTTTAGAGGGTTCTTTTTCGCGAGGGATTGTTTGAGCAAACCACGCAGGTCAGGTTTGACCCAAAGGAGTAACGCGGCACACAACGCAGCACACAAAACAAGCTGCAGTAACAAAAAAGCCCAACCCCGGTTGAGCAGCCCGGCCAGGCTCAGAATTTCCCCGGTTAGCACGTTGATCGAAAAGGTGGTAATAAAAAAGGAAATAACCGCTTTCGAAAAAGTGACTGAGCGGAATACCACCAGGCAGACGATTAATCCGGTTATCACATAAAGCGCAATGGAAAGAAAGAGCATCGATTAACCTTTTACATGAGGCAGCGATATCAGCAGGGGATGGGGATTATTTTCTGGTGATCACCAGCAGCGCTTTCTCTGCCAGTGCCTGGAAATGACCACCCATCTTCCCGGAGGTTAATTTTGATTTGGTATTTTCCAGACCCTGTGTGACCTGGGTTGGAACGCTGGTGATGTCGAGGGCAATCGCCTGCGTGAAGAATTGCACCGCCAGTATCACCGGCAGTACAGCGAGGAGCACTGTCCCGGTGGTAGCCGGAATGTTAGTCTGATTGGATTCCACCCACTTGACAATGCCCCAGATCCCGCCGAACAAGCCCAGGATCGTCCCCAGTACCAGGTAAAGTGAGGCAGCGTTAAAATCGAACAGGAAATACTGGTGGATAAGGCGATGCATGAATCGACTGAACAGGTTACCCGAAAAAACGAACAATTCACGCCCGATGGAAAGGGAACTTTTCTCATCCTTGTAAATGGCGGGCATTGGCAGGTCCTGCACGACCGCGTCGATCTTCCTTAATTCACACAGCATTGATGTTTCGAAGAAATAATTCTTTGCAATTCGGTTAGGGTCCAGCTGGCTGAGTTTTTCGCTGCCGATGGCGGTGTAGCCGTTGGTGGGGTCGAATACATTCCAGTAACCGCTGGCCAACTTGGTCAGAAAGGTGAGCCCGAAATTCCCCACCAGGCGGACAATGGGCATACGCGCCAACTCTGCCTGGTGTAAAAAACGGTTACCTTTCACGTAATCCGCCTCGTGATTCCTGATCGGCTGGATGAGTTCCTCGATGTAGGCTGGATCCATCTGGTCATCGCCGTCCAGTTTAACCACGATGCTGCAATCCAGGTTTAGAGCGTAGCTGTAGCCGCTCAACATGGCACCGCCCACGCCCAGGTTCTTTTGGTGCGTGAGCACATGAATCCGCTTATCCTTGATCCCGGCAATCACCTGCGCGCTGCCGTCAGGGCTGCAGTCGTTGATGATGATGATCTCATCCACGAACGCCGGGATCTTTGCCACCACACGGCTGATCTGTTCTTCCACACGGTAGGCAGGGATAACGACAACGATTCTATCCATATTGATTAACCCTTTCGCCATAGCAGGGCATGGTCATCCTTTAATAAAAGCATTGATAAAAAATTATAACATTCAAAAAACAGGGCGGTGATAAATCTCCCTCTGGTATAATCTTTTCCATCCTACTTTGTGGAGCACTCATGAACGAAGATCTCATTCAAAAACTCGGCGCATATGTTGCCGCAACCATCCTCAAGCAACTTTGTTTGAAAGCCGGTTCTCCCAGATCTCTTTATCCAATACATTTTTTATCAGTTATAAAATGAATATTTGGTTAACAAACTATTTATAATAGCCTCAAAATAAATAAGTTTCAGGTTTTCCAGTATCTCACTAAGTCTTACGTTGTTTAAAAGAGGAAATATGCGGTCAAAAAAACAACAAATAATTGATTTTGTGACATTCCCACTTCGAGCGGTAACATTATTTTATGATGATAAATGGGGTTTATCATGCCAAGCAACGGAAAGGTATGATTATGCTAGTCGTGAAGTAAGAGGATACTGTCTTGATCTCGGTTGTGGGCCACATAACAGATTTATTAAGAGCTTTTGTAATAATAATGGGATTGGGATTGACGTATATAAATATGAAGGTTTAGCTGATGAAAACATCCAAAAAGATATGACTAAATTACCATTTAGAGGTGAGACATTCCAAACCGTAACATTTCTTGCTAACATTAACCATATTCCGAAAAATCAACGGGATCAAGAATTAAGTGAAGCGTATCGGGTCTTAAAACATGGCGGCAACGTCGTAATCACTATGGGAAATCCATTTGCTGAAACTGTGGTGCACAAGGTAATTGCCCTACACGATCGACTCTTTCACACATCTCAGGATGTGGATTCTGAGCGCGGAATGGAAGAGGGAGAGGAGTATTTTTTGAGAGACTCGGAAATCCTGGGGCGGTTGAAAAAAGCGGGCTTTACCGATATTAAAAAGAGGTTTTTTACCACCCAGTGGGGTCTGAACCACATGTTTGTTGCGAATAAATGATAATCTGACAATATACATTCCATTTGATTTCTTTCTAGTAGAATCAAATTGAGAGCTTGTAGTTTTATTTATTACAAACGAAATTATCAAAAAAATGTTAATTGGAGCACTCATGAACGAAGAACTCATTCAAAAACTCGGCGCATATGTTGCCGCCACCATTCTCAAGCAGCCCAACCGCGTTCTGAAACCAGATCAGCCCCTGCTCTCCAGCGGGCTCATCGACTCGTTCAGCCTGGTGGATATGGCGCTTTTCGTTGAAGACACCTTTGGTGTTCACATCGACGACGCCGAATTAAATGCGGACACCTTTGACACGCTCGAAGCCCTGGCAGCGCTGATTGCCAGCCGCCAATAGCATGACCACCTTTACCCATCTTCTGCAGCGTTCGTGGCAGGAATGCCCCGAAAAGACCGCGCTCACCGTGCTGCTGGCTGGCAAACCCGACCAGCCCATCACCTACCGCCAGCTGCTTACCGGCGCCGCTGCCTGGCAGCGCACCCTCGCGCGCGAGGGTATCCAGCCGGGCGAGGTGGTCATCCTCATCATGCAGCACTCTGTGGAGTTGATGTTCGCCTACTGGGGCACCATCCTGCACGGCGCTATCCCCTCTATCATGCCCTTCCTCACCGAAAAACTGCTGCCCGAACGCTACCGCGCTGACCTGGCGTCATTGGTGAGCATCACCCGCCCGGAGTGCGTGGTGACCTACCGTGAGTTCGAACCCGAGGTTCACCAGGCGCTGGGTACTTCCTCCTCCGTGCGGCACGTCATCGTCTCCGACACGGTGGAACCTGAAGGTGTTGTGGATTTCAGCACCATGGGCGGTCTCAGGCGCAGCCCGCAGGATATCGTCCTTCTGCAGCATTCCTCCGGTACCACTGGTTTGCAAAAAGGGGTTGCTCTATCTCACCAGGCTGTTGAAAACCAGCTGGTAAGTTATTCAAAATCATTACATTTAAATGAAGAAGATGTGATCGTTAGCTGGCTGCCGCTTTACCATGATATGGGGTTGATCGCCGGCTACCTGATGCCCATCCTGCTGCGCATCCCGCTTGTGCTGTTATCCCCCTTTGAATGGGTGCGTTCGCCGGGGCGGCTGCTGCAGGCGGTGACCAGTTACCGCGGTACACTCACCTGGCTGCCCAACTTTGCCTACAACTTTTGCGCCCAGAAGATCCGAGAACGCGACCTGGAGGGGGTGGACCTTTCCAGCCTGCGCGCCATCTCCAACTGCTCCGAACCCATGCGCTTTGAAAGCCATGAAGCCTTCCGCTTGCGCTTTACCCCTTACGGGCTCAACCCCTCCGCACTTTGCACCTGCTACGCCATGGCGGAGAACGTCTTTGCGGTCACCCAGGGGGGCATCGATGCTCCTGTGGTCATTGATGAAATAGACCGCCATGCCATGCAGACTGAAAAACAGGCCATCCCTGCCATCGAGGGGCAGCCTTCGGTGAAAATGGTCTCGGCTGGTCCCGCCATCCCCAACGTAGAAGTGATGGTGACCAACGAGAAGGGTCACAAGCTGCCTGACCGCGCCATCGGTGAACTGGCGCTTCGTTCCGATTGCATGCTCACCGAATACTATCACCGCCCCGACGCCACCGAAAAAGCCATCAAGAATGGCTGGTACTTCACTGGCGATTACGGCTACATGGTGGGCGACCAGGTATATGTAGCCGGCCGCAAGAAGGACATGATCATCGTGGGCGGCAAGAACGTGTACCCGATGGACCTGGAAGAGCTGGCCATGCAGGTTCCGGGCGTTCACCCCGGGCGTGTGGTGGCATTTGGTGTTTTTAATGAACAGGCTGGCACCGAAGATGTGGTGATTGTCGCCGAAGTGGAAACCCGCGACCCGGCTGAACTTGAGCGCATCGGTGATGACATCCGCCAGACGGTGACACGCGGCTCCGCGGTGGCACTGCGCCATGTGCACCTGGTGGACGCCAAATGGCTGATCAAGACCAGCAGCGGCAAAACCGCCCGTGGCGCCAACAAGGAAAAATTCCTCAAGGAAACTGGCTTGGAATAAATAACCTTCAATTAATCAACACCCCCGCGAGGGGGTGTAATTTTCTATGAAATCTGCACAAAAAATGCACAATAGTTTGTTATATTTAGAGATATCGGATAAGGTTTCACCCGTTAATGGTAACTTACCGAATGAATATTGGTATTTCTAAAAGGAGAAAAATGAATAAAACTTTAAAATGGATCCTCATCAGCCTGGGCATCCTCGTCGGATTGCTGATCATCGCTGCATTCGTGTTCCATGCCTTTGCCTTGAACAGCGGACGCATGGGTATGTACTTTAATTCCAACCAGTTCCCCAATGGATTGGACAGGGACTTTGACCGCGGTCTGCGCACCTTCGGGCGTATGCCAATGATGGGCTTCATGCCGATGATGGGTTTGGGCTTGCTGCGCGGTGTTTTCGGTCTGGGTGTGCTTGCCCTGGCGGTGATCGGCGTGGTGCTGCTCATCCGCAACGGCAAGGTCAAAGACGCAGGGAAGGTTGCTGCAGCACAAACCGCAGCACCCGAAACCCCGGTGGTTGAACCAGAACCGGAGATCAACTGCAAGAAATGTGGAAAGTCACTGCAAACAGACTGGGCGGTTTGCCCGTACTGCGGTAAGAGACAGTAATCCTTTCGTGAGATTTCTGAAGGAGCAGGAGCGGTTCTTGAACCGCTCCTGCTTTTATTTGTCGGCTATAAT
>CAZAAJ010000048.1:0-21974 GCA_964483135.1 uncultured Anaerolinea sp.
TTTATTTTGAGTCAACGTTTTCTTGTAAAGTAAGATTAATTGTGAGTCAATTCGGTCGCAACTAATCGGATAGGAATAAGGTTATAATTAATAACCTTTTTGAATCGTTGGAGAAAAAATGGAGCAAAAATCGTTTGGAAAGACAACTATAGCCCCTGAGGTCCTCATCTCAATTGCTCAACTTGCCACATTAAGTGTAGAAGGTGTTTGCCGGTTGACTCCGGCACCAAGGGAGCTTAATTCAATATTCAAGAAAGGAATTACCGAGGGGATAGACATTATTGTTGAAAATAATGTGGTATTTGTCGATATCTATGTGGTTTTGGACCATGATGTCGTTGTTCGGGATGTGGCCAAAAACATTCAAACCCAGGTTTCCAGGTCGATATCCGAAATGGTTGGGCTGGAAATAGGCCATATAAATGTTCATGTTGAAGATATCGATTATCGCAGGTAATTGATCCCATGAAATCCAGAACGAAAGCCCGTGGAATTGCGCTTCAAGTATTATACGAATACGATCTTACCAATCACCCTGTTGGAGATACTCTGGATGCTAGGATTGCCGATGAGAATCTTGAAGACTCGTTAGGTCAATTTGCCAGCCAAATCGTTACCGGTGTCATCCCCATTATTCCACAGCTTGACAAGGTTATATCGGAACACGCACCTGAATGGCCAATGGATCAGGTAGCTGTTATTGATAGAAATATTTTGAGGATTGCTCTTTGGGAATTTGGTGTCGAGAAATGCACACCTTTAAAGGTAGCTATTAACGAAGCAATCGAACTGGCAAAGGTATATGGATCAGATAGCTCTCCCAGGTTCATTAATGGTGTTTTAGGCAGTTTAGTTAATCATGCGTCTGAAATTCAAAATTATTTTCCTGTTAAATAAATCGTCCAGTTATTAACGAATTATGAAAAGGACCTTTTCCAAAACAATTTCTGTGACCTGGATATTGTTATTGTTTGTTACCTCGTGTAGTCTATCAACTATCGAAACAGACAGAAACGATACGAAACCGCTGCCACAAGCAGAAGTTGTTTTCCAGGTAGTTTTACCCGAAAAAATTGATGAGGGAATCAGCCTTTACCTCGAGATAATTGACGAGGTAACTGGAGTGTACTTTAATCCGACCCGGTATGAAATGAATAAAAGTTCAGAAAACCTATACCTGTATATGGTTGCATTCCCTATTGGAGCAGTTATCAGCTATCGCTACATTACTATTGGAAATTCAGTTAATGCAGAATTGAATTCGAGAAATCAACCTGTGGTCTGTAGAAGGTTATTTGTAGATGGCCCCGTTTTAGTCCAAGACCAGATCTATGGTTGGTCTTCAAAACCTTATTATGGACCATTAGGTCGAATTACAGGGCAACTGATCGATAAAGCAAATAATGCACCTATACCTGATTTAGTGATTTCTGCAGCGGGGATTCAGACTACATCTTCTTCGGATGGGACGTTCATGCTTGAGAATGTGCCTGTTGGCACTCACAACGTTGTTATCATCAGTAAAGATGGGGTTTATTTTCCATTTCAGCAATACGCCACTGTATCCGAAAATGCCACCACACCAATCTTAATGCATCTAAATAAGAGAGATTATGTTGAAGTCAAATTTTCTTTATCCAAGGCTAATCTTAATAACATGGATGATGAAATCCGCATTGCAGGGAATTTAGCCCAACTCGGCAATAAATTTACTCCTCTTCAAGCTGGCTCAGCCAATCTGGCCATTGAACTTCCGAAATTGACCAAAGAAGGCAATAATTCTTATGTTGTAACCTTATCTTTACCTGTTGGTGCGTATGTCCAATACAAGTACACCTTGGGAGATGGATTTTGGAATTCGGAACTGACCTCTACAGGTAATTTTATCCTTCGGGAGTTCATTGTTCCTGCAAAAAACACAACGATTTTTGATAAAAACGCTACCTTTTCGTTGCCAGGACAAGGCATGGTAGAAATAAATGCCATTGTGCCAACGAATACGCCACTTTCCGACTCCTTGTTCATTCAATTTAATCCTTATGATTGGATGGAACCGATTCCAATGCAAAAAACGGGCGAATTTTCCTGGAGATACACCCTTTCTTCACCTTTACAACTATTTAATTCCATAAATTACAGGTATTGCCGTAATGGTGATTGTCAAAACAGTATTTCGACGAATTCGCAGTTTTCATTCAAGCCATCTGAAAAAGACAATCTTATTAATGACACAATTGATGGATGGACGAGTTTTCATCCACAAACAGCGTCTCCGGAAATAAATAACGGAGGTCTCTCAATTTCGCCAAATCCACAATTTATTACTGGGGTAGAACTAACAAAGCAACTTCCATCAACTTGGGAATATACAATTCAAAATGGACTTGCTGAGATAAAAAAGTTAGCAGCCAAGTGGCTCATTTTTTCTCCGATATGGTCGGTAACAAATAATTATCCTCCAACAATTGAAGAAATACCCACAGGACTTTCCTGGGCAGATGAGCAACAATTTATCAACTATATAAAATCTTCGGGAATGGAACCGGTCCTTTTCCCGCAGTTATTGATTAACGATCCTGTGTCTTTTTGGAGCAGTTCTTCAGAAAATGGGAATTGGTGGACACTGTTTTATACCCAATATGAAAGATATATCTACAATTATGCGGATCTTGCGCAAATAATGGGAGCTAAAGCGATCATTTTAGGTGATCCTGCAGTTTCAATGTCAATGAATGGTAATGATCAAACCCAGGAGGAATGGTCTCAAATTATTAAAGGGGTAAGAGCAAGATTTTCAGGAGTCATAATTGGAGCCTATTCAGTTCCAAACACAGATACTTCGCCAGAATGGTTGAATGATACAGATTTAATTTATGTCCTCTTTTCACCAACAATAAATGATCCTGGTGATGTAATTCATGAAATGTCCGATCAACTCGATTCTCTTGTATTCCCACTTAGTGAGAAATTCTCGAAACCGATCATCATTGGAGCCAGTTTTGCGTCAAATGAAAATGCTATAACTGGTTGCATGGATAATAATGGATCCTGTTCTTACTCTGAAGAGTTATTTCTTCTCACTGATACTGGTTTACAGGCTTCACTATACAACGCATTATCTGTTTCTGCTTTTTCGAAACCATGGATTACAGGAATGATCTCAAGGAATTATTATCCCTTCTTACTTCTCTATGATCCCAGCCCTTCACCTTATGGAAAACCCGCCAACGATGTTTTATGGTTTTGGTTCCACTTTATTCTGAACTTATCCTAGGATTTTACCAAAGGAGATAATTTGTCACTTAATAAGACCGATATAAGCCAAATATGCACCTCGGTTATTGAGGAGAATTCGAATCGAGTTTTCGTAAATCTTTCGAGACCAGAATTGGTGGAGAGTATCATCAAGAATTCAGAGGGGATATTATCTACTGCCGGGGCTGTACTTGTTCGAACAGGTGAGTTTACTGGTCGATCTCCGGACGATAAATACATAGTAGATTACGGAAAAGAATACGATCAGGAAATTGACTGGGGAAAAACTAATCAACGAATTAATCCTGAGAATTTCAACAAATTATTATTAGAAACCATTAGTTACATTAAGACAAATAAAATCTATGTTCAGGATGTACAGGTTGGCTCAGATACGAGGCATCAGCGAAAAATACGTATTATTTCTGAATTTGCTTGGTCTGCATTATTCTGTAAGAACCTCTTTATTGAAAATCCGATCGATCAAAGTATTGAACCTGATTTTCTGGTAATACAAGCTCCAGGTTTTAAGGCAGATCCGAGCTTTGATTTCTTGAGGTCATCAACTTTTATTGTTATCGATTTTGAAAAAAGGATTGTTCTAATTGGTAACACACAATATGCTGGAGAAATTAAGAAATCAATTTTTACTGTCATGAATCGCTTATTGCCATCCGAAGATGTCCTCCCAATGCATTGTTCGGCAAATATTGGAACAAAAGGCGATACATCATTATTCTTTGGGTTGTCAGGTACTGGAAAAACGACTTTGTCTTCTGATCCTCATAGAGCTCTTATTGGGGACGATGAACATGGTTGGAGCAATGAGGGAGTATTCAATTTTGAAGGCGGATGTTATGCGAAAACGATCAATCTTCAACAAAAATATGAACCGTTAATTTGGGATGCAGTTCATTCCTTTGGTTCAATATTGGAAAATGTGGTTTATAACCCTTCAACCAGGGTGATTGATTTTACGGATGGATCGATTACCGAAAATACAAGAGGAGCATATGATCTATCTAAAATCAAGAATTATGTACCCTCAGGAAAAGGGAATCATCCAAATAACATCTTTTTCCTGAGCGCTGATGCATTCGGAGTTTTGCCACCGATCTCGATTCTGAGGGGACACCAGATCCTTAATTATTTTCTGGCAGGTTACACCGCTAAATTGGCAGGCACGGAAAGAGGTCTTGGTGCCGAACCGATAGCCACTTTTTCATCATGTTTTGGAGCGCCATTTTTACCCTTATCTCCTATAACTTATGCCAAAATGCTGTTGAAGAAAATTGAAGAAACTAAGTCACAAGTGTGGTTAATAAATACAGGTTGGATTGGCGGAGATTACAACACCGGAAAACGAATAAAGCTTCCGTATACCCGTGCTATGATATCTTCGGCACTAAATAACCAAATTAATGTCAACGACACGATTGAAATTTCCGAATTCGGTTTGTTCATTCCGAAGTATGTTGCGGGAGTTCCAGGAAGGATTTTAGATCAGAGAAATATGTGGAAAAGTTTGGATATGTATCAATCCACTGCTAAAAAGTTACAAAAACAATTTGCAGTTGCACTTGAAAGATTTTAGTCCCATTTATTTCAAGAGATATGGGATAATTATCGCCCCCAGAATTAAAAATGGTGTATAGGGAATTGCAGAAAAAGCTTTGTATCTCTTGATCACAAGTGTAACAACTACATAGAGTAAAGAAAATACCCCGCTCAATAAAACGGCAACAATAATTCCGCTTAGGATATTTGGCCATCCAATTAGAAATCCCAGGAAAGTACTGACATAAACATCTCCAAATCCTAAAGCGACTTCATCGATTTCCTGATTTCTGGCTTTGGATAATACCTTGTTAAAGAATATACCAAAATAATATAAAACTATCATGATTAGAAAACCAGTTGCCCCACCTATTGCAGTGACAATTAAGCCATCTATTGAAAATCCCTGATTTATCAGTCCGAGTAAAAAGAAAAGTACCAATCCTAATACGCTTGTTTGAATCAAAACAACCCTGTATTCAATATCAATTACAAGAATAACTCCTAGAAAAATGATGATGGGGATAGACCACCAATAGTTCAATGATTGATAAGGAAATAACCATACCAAGACGGAAGTTGTGATCGAGAAAATATGTACAAGTATTGTTCGTAGAGAAACCCCTTGCCCACAGTTTTTACAGTGGAATGAGATCAGGTAATTATAAAGAGTAAACCTTTTTGCACAATTTGGGCAGATAGGAGGACCGGGTTTTCGATAAATTGGGAGGACATCAGCCAGGTAATTGATTACTACACCGCAAAAAGCTCCAATAATTGCTGCTATGAAGATCATGTTTATTCCTTAATTGTGAAAAATATGTTCTAATAACGATTTTTGAGTTATGATTGAAAGTATATCGCTGCACTATTGATTAAGCAAATATGATAAAGCCAATTAATAATATCGATCAAATCATTGAGAGTTTTAAAGTAGACGAGAAATTTTCAGCATGCCTCGAGTATTGGGACCATTCATTAGAATCTCAAGGTAAATCAGTCCCAATTACAGGTGTCCATCCAAAAATTGCCAGATCACTGAACGAATTGGGATTAGACAGCCTGTATACCCATCAAACTGAAGCAATAACAAATATTCTACAGGGAAAAAATGTAATATTAGTTACTGGTACAGCAAGCGGCAAAAGTTTATGTTATCAAATTCCAATTCTTCAAACTTTTTTAGAGACAGGATCCTCTACTGCACTGCTGCTTTTTCCGACTAAGGCATTAACTTATGATCAACTATACGCAATAAATCGATTGGAAAATCTGGTTTTTCCAGGAAAACCTATTTCAGCGGTATACGATGGAGATACTCCCCCAGTAAGAAGACAACAAATTAGGAATAATTCAAAAATCTTATTAACCAACCCGGATATGTTAAATATTGCTCTTCTTCCCTACCATACTAATTGGGCACCTTTCTTCCAAAATCTGAGATACATAGTCATTGATGAACTTCATCAATATCGGGGGATTTTTGGTTCTCATTTCTGTAATATTTTAAGGCGACTAAATCGAATCCTCAATTTTTATAAAGCAAATCCACAATTCATACTTACTTCAGCAACCATAGGAAATCCACAAGAACTGGCCGAAAAGGTTATCGAAAAACCAATCTATCTCATTGACAATGATCAGTCTCCCAAGGGAGAAAAAAATACTTTCTTATACAATCCGCCGTTAGTTATTCCCGAATTAGGCATTCGAGAAGGTTTATTGAATTCAACAATAAAAATTAGCTCATATTTATTAGAAAAAAATGTTCAATCAATTGTTTTTTGCCAATCCAGAAGATTAACTGAACTCGTCGTCAGACAAATGCGAGAAAAATTTCCTCTTTTAAATTCCCAGATTCGAGGTTACAGGAGTGGATACCTGAAAAATGAGAGAAGGGAAATAGAAAGAGATTTGAAAGATGGAAAAATCCGATTAGTTGCAGCTACCAACGCCTTGGAATTAGGCGTTGATATTGGGGGAGTTGATGCCGTGGTCATCGCTGGATATCCGGGGTCTGTCAGCTCCTTAAAACAAATGTCCGGAAGAGCAGGCAGGACGAATAAACCTTCAATTTCTATCTTTGTGGCTTCAATGAATCCTTTGGACCAATTTTTCGCCCGATTCCCACAATACCTTTTCTCTATGCCAATCGAGAAGGCTCTGATCGATCCCAATAATCCTTTGATCTTGTTACCACACATCCAATCTTCTGCTTTCGAATATCCATTTACAGTAGTCGATAAATTTGGAAATCTCGGACAACAGACCTTAATCGAATATTTGGATTTTCTTGTTGAAAATAATGTCCTTCAGAAAAAACTAGATAAATACTTCTATCTTTCCTCAGTATTTCCTGCGGGAAGTTATTCAATTCGAGGAACAGCATCAACAAATATTATTCTTCAACTAGAAGAAAATGGAATTAAAAGAACAATCGGTGAAGTTGATTATGACTCAGGTTTTTGGATGTGTCACCAAGGTGCTGTTTATATCCATGATGGGAATGAATACCATGTTGATTCACTTGACCTCGAACAAAATATCGCGACACTGTCAATTTTTAGTGGCACATATCACACTGATCCAATAAAATCAGAACAGGTGGCAATTGAAGAAGTAGACAAGTCAAAGGAGATGGAATATCTAGATTTAAAATTTGGAGTCGTAAATATTATCTCCCAGGTGACAGGATATAAAAAGACAGATAATCTTACCCGGGAAATCTTGGGAACTGAAACTCTAATGTTGCCCCCAACGAATCTAAACACCAGGGGTTTTTGGTTGAAATTGAACCAGAATTGCATAAAATCGATTAAAGAAAACAGCAAATGGTACGGAGAGATCAATGATTATGGTCCGAATTGGAAGATGATTCGTGAGCGAGTACTGAGTCGGGATGAAAATAAATGCCAATCCTGCGGAAAGAGTGGTCAGACAAATCCCCTTCATGTTCATCATAAAATCCCATTTAAATTATTTTCCTCATTGGAAATTGCAAATTCATTGGAGAATTTGGTCACCCTTTGTCCAGAATGCCATAAAGTAACTGAATTAAATGTGAAAATTCGTAGTTGTATATCTGGGTTACGGTATGCAATTTCCAATATGGCTCCTTTATTAGTACTTTGTGACCCCAAGGACTTAAACTCTATCTCAGATCCTAACGCCCCTTTTGAAGATTTTTCTCCAGTAATACTTATTCATGATACGGTACCTGGCGGTATTGGCCTAAGTGAATCTCTATATGAGCGATTCAACTTGCTTATACAGAAATGTTACGAACTTGTAGCTACTTGCCCTTGTGAAAACGGATGCCCCTCATGTGTTGGGCCGGCTTCAGAGAATGGCGAAGGTGGAAAATCTGAGACACTCTACCTCCTTACATTGATAACAGGTAAAAATGGTTGATTTAAAGGATCGGCTTGGAAAATTAGGGTTTCTGCCTGCTTCATCGCTTCCTCCTTCTCCAAAGATGAAGGTAAGGCTAATTGAAGACCTTGTTGATGGCAAAAGAATTTCCAATAACCAGGGGGAAATCATTCTAATTGAACGTACTTATTCCTATGGATCTCAATATGGAGACTCCTTTATTCAACCCCCAGTCGAAAAAAGAGAAATATACAAGTTCTCATCAAATGACAGGTCATCTATTTTTTCATCCAAACAGATTTTCATCGACACAGAGACGACTGGACTTAGTGGTGGAACTGGCACGATACCATTTTTAATTGGTTTTGGTTATTTTGATCTGGAGGGATTTACAACAAAACAGCTTTTTCTTGAAAATCCAATTAATGAAATGGCTCAGCTGCTAGAATTTTCTAGAGCATTACAGAATTTTGGAACAACAGTGACCTTTAACGGGAAATCATTTGACCTTCCATTGATTAAAACAAGATTTCTCTTGAATCGACTACCAAATCCTATGGAATCTTTTTCACATATCGACCTGCTCCATATATCGAGAAAAATATGGAAAAAAAGATTAACAGACCGAAGTTTGAAAGAATTAGAAACGAGGATAATTAAATTTTCAAGATCCCAGGAGGATGTTCCTGGTTGGCTAATCCCCCAAATCTATTTTGATTTCTTACAATCTGGCGAAGGCTCGCAAATTAAAAATGTCGCTTATCATAATGAAATTGACATTGTATCGATGGCAGTTCTTTACCAAAGAATTGAGGCCTTGTTACTTCGATCACATGAAATCGAAGACTTAGATCATCTGGATTTGTTCTCAATAGCAAAAATGTATTTCCAAGTAGGTGAATTTGACAGGTCAATCGCTCTTTTCGAAAAATGTATCTTTTTTGAAGATTTTTCGACCGAAATACAATGTGAAATTCACAAGACTCTGGCTGATATTCATAAGAAATCTGGACAATATGAAAAAGCGCTTAAACACTGGTATGTCAGTGCTGAACTAAAGAGTTTTGATGCATGTATTGAAATTGCAAAATATTATGAGCATAAAGTAAATCAAGTTAGTGAGGCGCTTAATTGGACTTATAAAGCTCTAGAGTACCTGGACCATAGCCCTCTGCCCCGGCTTGAGAAGATCAGAATATACAATAATATCAATAAGCGAATAGGTAGACTTTCAAGGAGAATCGATCATGTTTAAGAAAAAGATTAGAAAAGAAGTTGTCTATATAGCTAATGGGAAATTGGAAGCTGAAACAATAAAAATATTACTTAATTCTTTTGGAATTGATGCATCTATTAATGAAGAATCAGCTGGATTGAGTTATGGTTTAACGACTGGTCCCCTATCAGAAGCAGAAATCATGGTTGCAGAAAAAGACCTTGAGGATGCTAAAAAAATTATACATGAAATGGAGGTCGGTAATTTAGAAGAAAAAAATTAATAATTTTATTTTATAATTTGACTATGCGCATTTTTATAGAATCAAATTCCATTTCAGTATCAATGTCTGTAATCAGCAATTCATCGGTATTCTCTAAAAAGAGTGTATTAAAATCGTTTATTATATCTCTAGCTCCCCTGTCCCCTTCTAATAAACGGATTTGATCATAATAATTCGAAGGAAATATAATGGGCGGAGTTTTTTTACCATTTGTTTCCAACATAACAACTCTGTTTTTTGAAGTATCGTAAAGTGATATTAATTTATTTATGGCTTCGGATGTTATGAAAGGTTGGTCGCCTAAAAGGTACATCACTCCTGACTTATTATCTGATACGTGAATAAGTCCTTCAATAAGTGAGGTGCTTAGTCCTCTCTTCCAATTTTCATTTTTGACAATTATTAATCGTTCTGAAGGAACTATGATTCTAAAAATCTTCTCATAATTAGCACCCAGGACTACTATGATTGGGTCTAAGTTACTGGCTAGGGCCACTCGAATTACCCGGTTAATTAGAAACTCATTATTCAACTTTAATAATTGCTTGGGATTCCCGAATCTTTTTGATTCTCCTGCAGCAAGAATAATTCCAGCAACATTATTTTTCATTAATTTTTTCAATTACTTTGTCAGGAGTTAGTGGGAAGAAATCAAACCATTTTCCTGTGCTCTTAAATAGCGATTGAGTTAATGCTGGCACAAAAGGCAGGTAGGGCATTTCCCCCATCCCTCTTACGCCATAAGGTCCAATTGGGTCTGGGTTTTCCAGAATGACTGATCGCACTTCTCTAGGCATATCCAATACAGTTGGAATCAGATAGGTTGAAAATTTATTAGTAATGACTTTTCCTTTTTTCTGTATGAAATTCTCTGTTAGAGCATAACCTAGCGCTTGTGAAATTGCTCCTTCGACCTGTCCTTCAATTGCTGATCGATTTACTGCCATACCAACATCGTCTACAACACATACATCTTCAATCTCAATTTCTCCTGTCTCAACATCAATAAGAGATGTAACTGATTCTGCGACATATCCATATGCAAAATTCGGAACACATTTTCCTGTTTCAGGATCTAAAGGAGTGGTTGGTGGTGGATTATATTCATATTCTCCAATTGCCGGGCGTTCTTCTTTTTTCCAATTTTCTAAAGCCTCTTTAGAAGCCCCGATGATGGCATTTCCTGCCATAAAGGTCATTCGTGAAGCGCTGACACTTCCGCTGTTTTTCGAGCTTTCAGTATCTGAAGCTATTAGTTTAATTTTTTCTATCGGAAGGTTCAGCGCTCTGGCTGCCAAAATGATAAAGGCAGTGTGTGATCCTTGGCCTACTTCAGCTCCAGCATGCCTGAGTATTGCAAAATCAATTTCGGTCTTTCCATGAAGTTCAATAGTAGCCCAACAATTTTCAGGGGTTCCAAACGAAAATCCTATATTCTTGTATCCACATGCAAAACCAATTCCCCTTTTTAAGTTTGAATTTGGTCCTTTAATGTTTTGAAAATAATAATGCCCTTTGTCGTCTATTTTCCATCCTGATTTTTCAGCACAGACTCTAATCACTTCGTCAATCGTAATTCCTTTAGATAGCGGAGATCCTACTGACGTGTATTCTCCTTCTTTGACAGTATTCATCAGCCGAAATTCAACGGGGTCTATACCCAGTGAATTTGCGAGTTTATTCATCTGGCTTTCAGCTTCAAATGCAGCCTGAGGGCCACCAAATCCACGGAAGGCTCCAGCTGGTGTATTGTTTGTAAAAACAGCGTACGCATCTACTTTTACATTCGGAATAAAGTATGGGCCAGTACAAAGTAAAGTTGCATTACCTAAAACCTTTGTCGATGTATTAACGTAAGCTCCTCCATCGGCCAGGATCCTGATTTCCGCCCCAACCAGTTTTCCTTTTTTTGTTGCTCCCCATTTGGCATATATTTTGTAAGCATGCCGTTTATGATGCCCAATAATGGATTCTTCTCTAGTCCATACGATTTTTACTGGCCTAAGAATTCCCTTTTCTTTCAATCTCATTACTGCCAAACCAAGGATAATTTGAACTGACATATCCTCGCGTCCACCAAAAGCTCCTCCAATGGCAGGATAAATGACTCTAATCTCATTAGGAGCAAGTTGCAACGAATGTGCAATTTGCTCCTGGTCTTCGTGGGCCCATTGCCCACCGACTATTACAGTTAACTTACCCGATTCGTCATAATATGCTAGACCCGCTTCAGGTTGCAGATAAGCGTGTTCCTGAACCGGGGTGTTATATTCACTTTCAATAATTACATCAGCACCCTCAAAAATGTTCTGAACGTTTCCATGGCGAATTTTATTATGACAAAAAATATTGGAGTCTTTTTCAGGATGTACGAGAATCCGATTTGAATTAAAAGCCTCGACTGCATCATCGATTATTTCGAGGTCCTCGTAATCGACCTTGATCTTACTTCGTGCAGCCGACGCAATTTCTTCGGATTCTGCAATTATCAATGCTACTTTATCAGCATAACACCTGACATGGTCTGCATGCAGCTTTTTTGATCCTGGTCCACAAAGTACAGGTTGATCAGGCTTTATTAACCCAAACTCGTTATTTGGAACATCTTTGGAAGTAAGGATTGCAATGACGCCAGGAATATTTTCAGCTTCGGAAATATCAATTTTTTTAACGACTGCATGACTTCTTTCAGAAAATAGTACTTTTAAAATCAGTTGATCATTAAAGAAAAAATCGCCAGGATATTTAGCCTTACCCGTTACTTTGTCATATGCATCGATCCGAATATTTTTTTCGTCACTATCTCCAGCTTTCATTATTCACTCCAAAAACATCGAGTTTAAACATCGTATGGTCCCTTACGCTTAGGATTTATTATTGAATTTAGAATAAATGTTGTTAAAGAGATAATAAAAAACAAAACTAAGGAAACGACCGCAGTATATAAAATTCTAATTAATATTAATGGATCCGAATAATTTGGTAATAACATTTCAGGTGGAATTACAATCCAGCTTATTGTATTTGAATTATTTATCAAGATATTGGATGCGAAAAATGAAAGCGCAGGAATAATTGCCATAAAAATACATCCAATCCCTCTCCACATTGGATGAATTTGTGGCGTTGGAGGCTTGGTGACTCTTCTTGAGAAAATATTATGCTTGGGCATTAGTTAACTCGTTTCCGCTGCTTTTTGAATAGCAGTCACAATCTTGTAATACCCTGTACAACGGCAAAGATTACCAGAAATTCCTTGCTTGATTTCTTCTTCAGTTGGTTTGAGTAACTCTTCTAGCAATTTTGTGGCAGACATAACAAAACCTGGAGTGCAATATCCGCACTGCACGGCACCTTCTTCAATAAATGCCTTCTGTATCTTATTTAGTCCATCTTTGGATAAGAATTCAATTGTTTCAATAGTTGTCCCTTGAGCCCTTGGCGCTGGAATAAGGCATGCAAGAACTGCAATCCCATCCATAAATACTGTGCAGGCACCACATTCACCTTCTCCGCATCCTTCTTTTGATCCTGTGAAAATTCCCGTATTCCGAATGATATCAAGTACGGTCTGTCCCGCAATGTAATCAACTTCTGTTGTTTCTCCATTAAGTACATATATAATTTTTGAACTTTTTCCCGTCGTCGTCAATCTATCTAGAGGTTTATACGAAGAAAGGGTCTTTCCCCATAAGGTAACATTACGGGATTTTTTTACTTGTGGATTTTCCAAAGTTGTTAGTTGTTGTTCCAAACCTCGTTTTAATAGCACGCTAGCCATATGCTTTCGATAAGCCGCCGTTGATCGTAGATCATTTATTGGTGAAATGCTAGCAATCGCTTTATCGATTAATAAATCTAGATCAATATTTCTTACATTCATGCCTCTTGCATATTCTTCGGCTTTAACAGCCCTAACAACCGTTGGAGCTAGAGACCCAAAGGCTATTCGCATATCATAGATATCATAAGATGTGTCGTATTGGCAAACCAAGGAAACATTTAAAAGTGAAATTGCTTGAGCTTTTCGTAGTCCTTGTTTCTTAAAAAATGAAAAAGAGTTGTCTCCAGGATTAATGAACCATATGTCTGTTACTAATTCATTTTTCTTGAGTATGGTTTTTCTAACACCTTTATAAAATTCAACAATTGGAATTATACGAACGCCATCGATACTTTGAGCAACGATATTGGCATTTAATGTCATTAATGCGGAGATCGTATCATTGGCCGGTGAACCTGTCACTATATTGCCAACAACTGTTCCCCTGTTTCTGATTTGTGGTGATCCTACACTAAGGCAGGCTTCATACAGACAAGTTACATTGTTTTGAATAATTTCTGAACGGATACAATGAGCATGGGTTACGAGTGGACCTAAATGGATAGAATTATCGTATTCTTTTTCAGATATCTCATCAAGTTTCTTTATTCTTGAGATATCAATAAGATTCTCAACGTTTACATGACTTCCGTTTTTATATTCAAGCCATAGATCAGTTGCTCCGGCAACGATTTTCGAATTTTCCGGAAATTTATTCAATAAAACCAATGCTTCTTCAATACTTGAAACCTGATGATAATTCATCTCTACCATAACGAAAATCCTTAGTTATATTTATTCCTAATCATTATAATTTGACTAATTATACTAATTGCAATTTCTTCAGGTGTTTCAGCATTAATTTCAATTCCAATTGGCGCAAATATTTTGGTTAATTCAGTTTCTAAAAACCCGCTTTTCAAAAGTTCATTTTTCGTATTTTCCCATCTCTTAATTGAACCCAGAACCCCTATAAACCTGGCATTTTTCTTCAAAATACTCTTAAGAATTATGACATCAAGTTCTGAATTCCGTGTGGTTAATATGAAATAATCATCTTGTTTATCGAGAAAATCCAAATTTTTTTCTGAAAATCCGATAATAAATTCGTCTCCATATGGAATATTCGTGGTGTTACACAATTCAGGTCGATCATCAATTATTACAGTATGCCAACTCATTTGTTTACTGAAACATGCAACTTGTTTACCGATATGTCCAGCCCCGAAAATAAAACAATTAACTCGTGGAAGAACCGGTTCTATAAATATTTCGATATTGTCATCTCTTTTTATTGATTTGCTTTCGATCTTAAAAACTCTCCTTACATAATTTTGGGACTTTATTGCTATTAATGCTTCATCTTTAACTTCCTGCTCAACTGTGCCTCCCCCAATACTTCCGAATAATTCGCCATTATCATATACGATCATTTTCGATCCAACTGCTCTTGGAGTAGTACCTGAAGTTTTGATTATTGTACAAATGGCACAACTAATTCCCTTTGATTCCGCATCATATAATTTCTCAATTAAAGACATTAATTCTCCAATAAACCAAGAACTACTGGCAATAATTGCTTTTTCCTTGAAACAACTCCTTCAGCCATTCTTGTGCCATCAACCATAGGGGGATATGGTAATTCATCCAGTATTGATGGCGGATTCGATAATAGAATTCGGCTTGATCCTCTAACTACATCGGTAATCATTAACATAGCAAAATCAGCGTTTTTACCTTCTCTGAGATCATTTAGCGCTATTAAAAGAGAATCTACATGCTCCTGTACTTCGTTCAGATCTGTAACCTCAGCCTGGGCAATTGCAAATGAGTATTTCCCACCTGTATAAAATTTTAAATCACCCGTAACTACATCTTTTGGATTTCTATTACTTAATCCCGCACTAGCATTCAAAACATTATTCCCGAAGGAAAAAATGGTTTCGTTTTCCAATGGCGATCCTTTAACAAATGCCCACCTTGACAATCTTTTTGACGCTTCCCGATCTCTTGCGGTTGTGGTCGGTGAAGTAAGATTCAAGGTATCCGATAGTAAACCTGCTAACATGATCCCTGCGATATTTGCTGGAGCGCTGTAACCGGACTCTTCCATCCTTTCCGAAACCAGCGTGCTGGTACTGCCAACGATGTCGACAGACATTTTTATTGGTACATGAGTAGAAGGATTTCCTAAACGATGGTGGTCCAATATTTCTAAAAGTTCTGCTTCTTCAAGCGAAGGAACAGACTGCTGAGGTTCATTATGGTCTACCAGGATTAACTTTAATCGCGGAGGATTTAGAAGGTCTCTCTGCCGAACAATTCCGACATAAGTCCCTTTTTCATCCACAACCCAAAATTCGTCTCCTTCTTCACGTAAAATTCTATGGAGTACATCTTTAATTTTTGTCGAAGCGGTAAACTTCATAATATTCGTGTTAGCCGCATCTTTACATGGGCTTTCTAATAGACTCCTGACAGAGACTTCCTGGCTTCGGGATTGTGTTCCTACAGTTTTTACAAAGTATTTAAATAAGCTGCTTCCAGTTATTAATCCAAATGGTTTTTCATCAACATCAAGAACGGGAGCAATTCCTCCAGTTCGAGATGCTATTGCCCACGCTTCAATAAGAGGGCTTTCTGGCTTTGTGGTGTCCAATCTTCTTACTACTGAATCGAACCTGGGGCTTGCGTCGGTTAACAAATAAGGAGGTTCAATGTTTAATATTTTTAATACCCAGTTCGTTTGGGGATTAATAGCGCCTGCCCTGGCTGCCCTGGTATCGATACCATCACGTTCTTTTATCAACCAAGCATATCCAATGGCTGCAGCGATCGAATCTGTATCCGGATTCACATGCCCCGTTACATAAGTAATGGACATAAATTATTCTCTGGCGTTTATTGCCCGCCAAATCCTTTCAGGGGTAGTTGGAATTTCAAATAGACTCGCTCCACAAGCATCTTGTATGGCATTACCTACTGCCGGGGCAACCCCATCCAATGGTATTTCTGCAACTGCCTTTACTCCGAATGGATGAGTTGGCTCAAAAGATTCTACAAAGATTGTCCGTAATTCTGGCATTTCATCAGCTCTAAAAATATGATAATCTTCCAAGTCTTTTTCACGGGCATTTCCTTTGCCGTCGTATTTCATTTCCTCGCAAACCGCATATCCCAATGCCTGGCTCATACCGCCCTCAATTTGCCCTGATGCAGTCAGTGGGTTTACGATCATACCTGCATCAACAGCCATCACTAGCTTATCCACAATAACTTTACCAGTTTGGATATCTACCGTTACTTCGGCAAATTGAGCCGCAAAAGGAGGGGGTGCAACTGGGGACCAGAATGAAGCAGTTCCCATTATTTGTTCCTGCTCAAAGTGATGCGTTGCAGAAAGTGCGATATCTTTAAAGGCTATCTTTTGGCCTTTTGGCGTCTCAGCAAATCCTTTTTTCAGTACGATATCTTTTTCTGTAAGATTTGTTTCATTTTTACTCAAGAGAATAGCCCTTTGTTTTATTTTCTGCGCAACGATTTGAGCGGCTTTTGATACTGCTCCTCCCGATATATACGTGGTGCTTGATGCATAGGCACCTTTGTCAAATGGGGTAAAGTCCGTATCTGAAGAATAAACAATGATGTCATCGGTAGAAACACCCAGGGTTTCAGCTGCCATTTGGGCAAGAACTGTGTCAGAACCTGTTCCGAGGTCGGTAGCACCTATAAGTAAATTAAAAGATCCGTCGTCATTCATCTTGATAATTGCTGCTCCCATATCAAGATAAGGGATTGCAGTTCCCTGCATGGCAAAAGCCACACCAATCCCTTTTTTTAGATAAGGTTTTGAAGCTTTATTCTGCCACGATATATTACCTTTCTTCTCTTTCCAGTCCATTTCTGTCATGCCAAGCCTTGCACATTTTTCAAGATTAACCGTATGGATCGTTTCCGGCTTTGGTTCCCTCCCCTCGCTCCACGCGGTGCTAAAGGGATGCAACTCACCAGAGCGAATAGCATTCTTCAATCTAAATTCGATTGGATCCATTCTTAATTTCCTGGCTATCAGTTCCATTTGCCGTTCAACTGCCCAGTAACCCTGTGGGACGCCATACCCACGATAAGCCCCAGCCGGGGGATGATTTGTGTAAACGATATCAGCATAAAAACGAATGTTTGGTGATTTTCGATATTTGCCATCTCCCACATAAAGCGCCATAGATTTATGCCCGGTATTCCCTGTTACTGTCAGCGCGTGGCATCCATAAGCGCCTGTGTCAGTAAGTGCATACATCTCATTGGCAGTAATTGTTCCATCTTTTTTTACTCCAGTCTTGAGATGGATTTTCATAGGATGTCGGGATCTTGCAGAAGTGAATTCTTCCTCACGGGAATATTCATATTTCACTGGCCGTCCCGTAGCAATTGTCAAATGTGCAGCAACATCTTCAATCAGCACCTCTTGTTTTCCGCCAAAACCCCCTCCTATGCGTGGTTTAATTACCCGTATTTTTTTTATCGGTATGTTGAGTATGGGAGATAATATTCTGCGCGCATGAAAAGGCACCTGGGTACTGGTCCTAATTACCATGCGATCATCTTCATCCCAGTAGGATATTACAACATGCGGCTCAATATGAACTTGTTGTACTTTAGGAACTTCATAAGTGTTTTCAAAAACATAATCAGCTTCTTTAAATCCTTCTTTAACATCTCCGATGTCAATTCGAATTCTGGCTGCAAGATTCTTTTTTGGATCCGAGTCAGCAAAATTAACAAATTCCGGTTCATCATGAAGTAAAGGAGCATCCTTGTTCATCGACATCGATGAATCAAATAATGTCGGAAGTTCTTTATACGTTACTTTAATTAAATCGATTGCTCTTTGTGCAATCTCAGCTGTTTCTGCTGCGACAAATGCAACCCGGTCACCAACAAAGCGTACCTTTTTATCCAGGCTGAACATATCCAACGGACCGGGAATTGGATCAGATTGTCCTGCGGTTGAATAGACAACTCTTGGCAGGTCTTTCCAAGTCAAAACAGCTTGAACCCCAGGCAAAGATTTAGCTTCAGAAGTATCGATATCCACAATTTCAGCATGGGCGACACTGGAGTGCAAAACTTTGGCTATTAGCATGCCATTAATACTCACGTCGTCTGTGAATGCAGGTTTCCCCTGAACGAGTTTAATTGCATCAACTTTTTTTGTTTTCTTTCCTATCGATTGAAACTGTTCTTTTACATCACTCTCAATTAACGGCGAAAAAGTATCTTCTTCGTTTCCATTAAAAACTGATCTAATTGCTTTTACGGGTTTATCGTATCCCGTGCACCGGCATAATATTCCCGATATTGCGTCACGAATCTGTTCTTCTGAGGGTTTGTTAATTTTTTTCAATAACGATGTTGAAGCAAGAACCATTGCCGGGGTGCAATATCCACATTGGATAGCCCCGGATTCGACAAAAGCATTTTGAATTCCACTAAGTCCTTTTGTTTTTTTCCATCCTTTTTCAGGGTTCTCTCCAATGCACTCGATCGTTTGAATCTTATGTCCATCTGCTTGAAGGGCTAAAAGGGTACAGGAATTTATTGGTTCTTCATCCAGCAGTACTGTACATGCACCACATTCTCCGTGTTTACAGCCGCCAAATTTTATCCCGAAAAGCTGTTCTTTTCTCAGAAAATCCAGTAAAGATTCATTTCCAAGAATCTCCCTGGTAATCTTTTTACCGTTTATGATCAATGAAATTTTCATATAGTTAACCTATTTATCTGCCAACATTCTTTTAATTAAGGTCATTGCAATAGAAATGCGATATTCAGAGGTAGCCCATTGATCGTCTTTGATTGTATCTTGCAAATATTCCAACAATTCGCTGTCTTTATGAGCAATTTCGGAATTCACTAATAATGGGAAATCTCCAAATCCTCCAATGCTTATATTTTTTTCGTCTGGATATATTGCACAAGCACAGCAAACGATAGGTTTATCTACTGGAGATCGTCCAATTGATTCGAATTGTAGACTCTCCGGTATTTTAATATCAACTTTTGTAATTAGCTCCTGGTTCTTTTCCCGATATAAAATAAATTCATTAAGTTTTACTTTTTTACTGTCCGGTTCCAGATATAGCCAACTTTCAAAGGCTGTTAAGCAACATAAAAAAGGTGATCTTCCATTTGCTTTTTTGATTAATCCACCGATAGTAATCTGATTTCTAAGATTTTTGGCTGCCTCTATCTTTAATGCAGTAACAACATCTTTAAAATCTTTGAATTCCTGCAAAATTTCTTCTAGTGTGTTAGTGGAACCAATTTCCAAAAAATTATGCTTTTTTTTGAGTATTTTTGGGATCTTTTGTAAGTCAATCAAAATATAATTTTCTTCCATTTTTTGGAAGGTGGATCCCCCTCCTACAAACTTGGAGTTGGAATACTGTTTTTTTAATGTTATGGCTTCTTCAATAGTTTTTGGTCGAAAATATTCCATTATCATAATTCCCTGCTTATATGAAATTTGTGAATGTATCGATCAAAAGTTTTACATCTCCACCAACGGGATATAAAATCGGACAGGTGCAACCATTCTTTATATACTCGTGCACCTTTGTTTTTGCTTCTTCGGGTGTTCCTGATGCAGTAATTCGCTCAATCAATTCTTCCGGCACAAGATGTTTTGCCTTTTCAATTTGCTCATAAGTGGCTGGCCATCCAAGAATTGACTGGATTTTTTGTACAACATCCATTGAAACGCCGGAAGCTTTAGCAATATGAGGTTGTTGAGCAAGGTATTGTGTTAAGAGTTGGCGCGTAGTGTCGATAGCCTTAGAATGATCTTTATCTACCGAACATACAATTAATTGCGGTCGATCGATGTCGTCAATAGTCTTTCCTGCTTTTTTGGCACCTATTGATAATAACTCAAGTGCTTTATGATTATATTCAGGTGGAACGCAATAATTCAACACAACACCGTCCGCGATCTCTCCTGTCATTTCCATCATATTATCGCCAGTTGCTCCGATATAAATTGGGACAAACCGGGGTTCTTTCCTCCCATGAACGATATCCAATTCAATTCCCGTGACATTAATAAACTCACCAGAAAAAGTGACTCTTTCCATATTAAGGAGTCTTCGTAAGACTTCTATAGTTTCTCTCATCGCAGTGAGAGGTTTTTTCCGGTCAATCCCAACATTTTTTGCCAAAGGATCCCACCAGGCTCCTATGCCGCAAATAATTCTATTTGGCGCAAGGTCATCAAGAGTCAAAAAAGTGGAGGCTAATAAACCAATATTCCGTGTCCAATTGTTAATTACACCCGAACCAATGCGGATTTTTTCTGTCACCGCTGCATAAGCTGCCATTGGAACAATTGCATCTCGAACTAGCCTGCTTTCAGCCTGCCAAATAGCCTCAAATCCCATTTTTTCTGCATACCTGGCGTAATTCAATCCATCTCGTAAATCATGTGAATCCTGCAGATACAATGCGACTTTTTGCATATAATCCTCCGTTATTGTTTGTTCATGATCAATGATAAATCATTGTGTTTCTTTAATAATTCTATATCTTCTGGCAAATCCAAGTCCAGACCGAAAACCTCTGATTCAAAAACTTCGATTCTGGCGTTTTTTTCTTTCGCAAGCTGGAGATGTGAATTGAATGAACCGGGTCCATATTTGAATTCGATAAGGTTGGCAGGATTAATCAACAATGCATTTGTTCCATCTTTTCGACGGTCTGGCGAAATGATAATTTCAGGAGGATGCCCTGCCTTTTTTAGAAAATTATCAATATCTACAGGTTTGATCAATGGTAGATCAGCTGGAAGAATAAAAATCATGGTTGCTAAATACGCTTTGGCAACCGAGGCCGCTCTACGCAATGCAGTATTTAGTTCAGGAGAACCGTCTTCCAATACAGTTCGGGCTGAATAATCCCTTGCTATCGATAATGCTAATGGATCACGGCTCACTACCAGAATTGTTTCAATCCCTTTTACCTGGATTAACGTTTTTAAAGTATTAATCAGCATGGTCTGGTTTAATGCAGTTCTTTCGTCTTCTGACAAAATTCCAGAAAGACGGGATTTTCCTCTTCGTAAAGGCTTTACAGGGACGATTGTCCAGAGTGTCATAGTGAATCATTCCTTATAAGATTAATCACTTCGCTGGCTAATCGAATTTTGGAACTTCTATCTATCATTATTATATCTGTTGCATAAGTTTTAATTCCCAAGTCATTGATATCAGAAATTTCATCCTTATTTTTCATATCTAAAACAAGCGTTTGAATAAGATCTTTGTATAATCTAGCAATTCCTAGAGCAGAGGGTTCAAGTCCAAAATCATGAAATAGCTTTGCCGCAGGACCTTTTACCGCTTGGTTTCCTATAATCGGTGAAACCGCAATAATTTTTTTATTTTGAACTATATTCTCAGTATTGGTTAGTTTCA
>CAZAAJ010000049.1:0-21934 GCA_964483135.1 uncultured Anaerolinea sp.
ACTTTGGAGGAAAGATGTCAACAGAAGTAGAAAAAAAAGCAACAGAAACCGAATCCAAACCCAAGGGTAAGGGGTTATTACAGGTAGCGGAAGTTCGTATGCTGCTGTATGTGATTCCAGTAGCGTTAATTATGTTGGTTATTGCGCTGCTGCTGAAAACAAATTAACTGGTTTCAAATGATGGGGAGCGGTCTTGGCTCCCCATCGTCCATCTTGACAAATGATGTATCATATTAACATATCAAGATGGGAGTCCAATAACAAGGAGGTGTTTATCGGGGAAAGTGACTTTTCGGATGAGGAAGGTTATAACCTCATGAGCAATTGTCTGGAAGTTGCACCAAAGTAAGAATAAGTTCATCATTGTAACCAAATAATACAAACAGGAAAGAAGGAAAAAAACCTATGGCAACTACTGCAAAAGTGGTTGGTTATCTACCATCAGATAGACCACCATTCGGTAAAATGCTCTTGCTCGGTTTTCAGCACGTGCTGACCATGTTCCCTGCTACCGTGTTGTGCGCCCTGCTTATGCACTTTGATGTTTCAACAGTTCTGACAATCACCGGACTTGGCACAATCGTCGCCTTAATCGGGTCAAAACTCTCGATCAACACCTATATCCCGTTGTACTACGGCTCAAGCTTCAGCTATATTGCCGCAGTCCAATCAGTAATCTTTGCTTTGCAGCCGGAACTTGCATCCACATTTGGTGTTCCCGCCGCATCATCAACGATTTCTGTTGTGGTGGCTGGCTTTATCTGCACCGGTTTGATCAATATCATCGTTGGTTTGATCATCCGCGCAACTGGTGGTAAAGAGGGATTGGACAAAATCCTGCCCGCTGAAATCACCGGCTCCGTTGCTATCATCATCGGTATCGGTCTTGCCTATACCGCCCTGACCATGGCATCCGGCACCTGCTGCGGTGTAGATCCAAAAGCTACTCCCGGTCTGACTCTAACATGGTGGTTGGCAGCCTTGATCACCTTCCTGGCAGCAGTCATTTTCTCGACATACCTGCAGGGTAAGGGCTTCATTGGAATGCTCCCCATCTTGTTGGCTATGATTCTGGGCTATATTGTTGCAATCCCGCTAAAACTGGTGGATTTCTCCCAGATTATGGCAGTGGGTTGGTTCAACGTCCCGACTATCAGCTTCCCGGTGTTCAATAACCCATTAACCATGACCGTTCTTATAGGTGTTGGTGTAATGGCTATTGCTACCATTCCGGAATCCACCGCTCACCTCTATCAGATCAGCCTGTATGTTGACCATTTAGCTGATGAGTTAGGGAAAGAACGACCCGGCCTGTCCCAATACATCGGCTTGAACCTGATGCTTGATGGTTTGGATGACCTCATCAACGGGTTGTTCGGCTCCACCGCCGGCACAAACTATGGCGAGAACAACTCCCTCATGGTTATCACCCGCAACTACTCCGGTCCTGCCCTGATCACCGCTGGCGCCATCGCCATCATTCTCGGCTTCATTGGACCACTTCGCCAACTCATCTACAGTATCCCGACATCTGTTACCGGCGGTCTGGCAATCTACCTGTATGGTGTTATCGGCGTTCAGGGTATTGCGTTGATGATGGCTGAAAAAGTTGACCTGTATGACCCCGGTAAACTTGCCATCGTTGCCATGATCCTGGTAGTTGGAATCGGCGGCAACATTGGATATGGTGGTAACCTGCCTATTCCTCTGCTGGAAAAAGTATTCCCATTCGGATGGCCTGCGATCGCCACTGCTGCTGTCTTTGGCATCCTTGTGAACCTTATCTTTGTCTTCATCAAACCACCCAAGGTTCGCGCTGCAGACGTCTTACAGTAATTGAAACAAAGTTCGATTTGAAGACCTTGCTCCCCAATCTCTATTCGAAATTGGGGAGCAATTTTTTAAGGCATGCGTTATAATCATCCAACAGAATTCCTAAAGAAAGACAGAGATGATCTTCATCACAGGCGCAGCAGGTAAAACAGGAAGAGCAATTCTAAATGCTCTTGCCAAACAAGCAGTCCCGGTAAAAGCCCTGGTTCGCTCACATAAAGATGCGGACAATTTAGCGGCTTTTAAGAATTGTGAATTTGTGCTTGGAGATTTGCGAGAACCGGATAGTTTTTCTTCAGAACTTGAAGGAATTGATTCGATCTATTACATCTGTCCAAATGTCACACTCGACGAAGCTGCAATTGGTCATCAACTTATAAAACTTGCACAAAAATATAAGATAAATCATTTTTGTTATCACTCGGTGCTTCATCCTCAAATTGAGGATATGCCTCATCACTGGCAAAAAATGCGCATGGAAGAATCGTTGTTTAAAAGTGATATTAATTTCACAATCCTTCAACCCTGCGCCTATATGCAGAATATCCTGGGAGGGTGGGACAAGATCAAAGAGGGCAAATACATCGTCCCTTATCGTACATCATCGCGTTTGAGCATTGTAGATTTAGAGGATGTTGCTGCTGTTGCAGCAAAGGTGTTGACACAACGGGGGCATGAAAATGCCATCTATGAATTGGCAGGACCACAAGCCTTATCACAGCAGGAAGTTGCCCGCGAATTGTCAGTTGCATTAAGAATTTCGGTCGAAGCCATCGAACAACCGCGGGAGATTTGGCGTCAGTCTGCTGGAAATAGTAGTATGGACGGATATGCGATCCAAACGCTTCTTAAAATGTTTGAGTATTATGATCAATATGGTCTGATAGGAAATCCCCATGCGCTTGAGATTTTGCTGGGGCATAAACCCACAAGTTTTCAACAATTTTTACAAAATACAATAAAATCTGGAGATAATTGGTGATCAATGGATAAAAGAAAAAGTTGTCAGTATAATTTTGGGCTGGAAGCATTGCCAATTCTTTTTCACAGCCAGACCAACCAGTTCATGAAATACCTTGAAAAAGATGGGGTGAAATTCCTCAATTTCTGGTGGAACCATGTGGGTGATCAACTGCCAGAAGAAAAGCGTGTGTCCTCCGCCGGGTTATCTTTTGAGGTCGAAAAGATCGATGATAAGACAAAACTTGTGATCATCACTCTTCCGACCCCAAAAGAAGACCGCGATCCTTACTTTTTAGGATTCGTTGCGAAACCCGAGAAACGGCTCCTTTGGGTGCGGCTGCCAACAACGCTGGGTTTTGCCTTGATTCGTGACGATGGAGTTAATGAATTACACAAAACAAGTTTTGGTTACGTTACCCCTCATGGTATTTTCCGCCCAAGAGGTATCGCCTTGAATCCCGTAAAACAGGATTTCAAACGGCTGGTGAAGTCTAAAATCTCAAATCAGAAAAAATGGTGGAAGAAATGAAATTTTCAACTGGATTAATAGTCGTCATCGTTGCAATTGTGATTTTTTACCTTCGCATTGCCATGCTGCGGGGACAGAAAAAACGTTATGCAAGAGAGTTTGCATTGAAACGCCGAAAGATTCATGGCCGCTCAAAGGGAGCTGCTTTGCCCACTGCAGCACCTGGAAGCCCGCCTTTTAGCGTTAGCAGCTGGTGGCTGGTGGCGCTCGCTTTAATACTTATGCTCGCAGGGATTGTAGTCTACAACAACATGGCGATTTTTGGAATCAACCTGGTTAATGACCCGGCATTCGTTAAACAATATGCTCAATACTGGTATATCCCAGTGGCACTTGGTGTGATTGTTTTTGCTTTTTGCTTTAAAATCCAAAAGCCAATTATTGATGACTAAAAATGGTCAGACTAAAAACAGCGAAGGAAAAATCCTTCGCTGTTTTTTTACCTGTTTTCGGGGAGGATTATGGTAAAGCGCGCCCCTTCGTCCGGGCTGCTATCCACCATAATCTGTCCCCCATGGACCTGGATGGTACGCTTCACCAGTGATAATCCAAGCCCGGTGCCATGACCTGAACGTTTGGTCGTAAAATACGGTTCAAAGATGCGGCCCAGGTTCTCCTCACTGATCCCCACACCGGTATCACGGAATTCAACATAGAAAGTTCCGGAATCGTAATATGTAGTGATCTTGATCTCACCTTTCTTCTCGCCGATGGCTTCGATGGCGTTAATCAACAGGTTGATCCAGACTCCCTGGAGGTGACTAGCCGAACCCTGGTAAGGTGGCAATTGCTCAGCGCGGTTAAACGTTATTTTTATCTGCCTGGTCAAAAATTCATGCGAGACCATCATCAACGCACTTTGGATGGTTTCATTGAGGTCCATCTCCTCAAATTCATAGGTTTCTTTGCGGACCAGACCCAGCAGGTTCTTGATCACCTGCGATGAACGAATAGCTGCCATTTCGATCAACTTGAGCGATTCGATGTTTTCTTTTTGATCCTCAGGCAAGTCCTGCAATAAAATCTGTGTATTCACCAGAATGGAAGTGAGCGGGTTATTAATCTCGTGAGCAATACCGGCAGCTAACTGCCCCACTGCAACCAACTTTTCGCTCTGCAGTACTTCTACTTCCATTTTCCGGTTTTCAGTAATATCCTCTTCCAATAAAACGACCCGGTCAACCTCATTGCTGACATCAAATACCGGGTAAGTGGTAATTTGCCAATCTGTGCTTTTTCCTTTTTTGATATTCTCAACCAGCGTCCTGCGGGTGGATTTACCGGTCTGGAATGTAGCCATCACCTGGCAACCCGGGCAAGGCATCTTCAAGCCATAAAGAACCTGGTAGCACACCCTGCCAAAAAGATCACGCGGGGTCTGAGAAGCCCGCTCTGCCCGTGCGTGATTGATGCCGGTAATCACATATTCTTTGTCAATTATGTAATATGACTGGGGGATACTATCGAAAATGGAGCGAAGTACATTCCTGGATTGCAGCAGCTGTGCTTTGGTAAAACTGGCTTCCTCCACAGAAACAGTTGCTTCACGGAGAACTTCTCCATAATATAAGGCATCACCCATGGTGTTGAGTATCAAAGCCAGGCGTGTGATGGCTGCGTTATCCAGTGGAAAAAGATCACTATTGATTACATTGACAGCACCATAGATCACCGAATGACTGCGGAGAGGTGCGCTGGTGATATTTCGTGGGGTTATTCCAGCAACGCCATCGACCAGCGCATCATAAGCGCTGCCATCAGGGTCACCTTCCCAACTTTTGATTGAACTGCTTTTTAAGGCGTTCACCAGCAGGCTGTGAAAAGAAGACAGATTGCTTGTGATCTTCCATTCAGTGCCATTAATGGATTCTTTTTTAGTATAGATACCGGATTGCTCAGGATCTATCAGAATCATGGTAATCGCTTCAGCCTGAAGACTCTCTTTGATCAATTTCAGGTATACGTGGTCCGGGTTGACTGTATTTAGCCCCTGGTTTTGAGCATAAGCGATCAAGCGCAGGATTTCATCCAATTCAGGAGGACTGCCAGAGATCTTCTCAGTTTTTGTCATTTTGAACTTTTTTATTTTCCAGGCGGATCGTGTATCCGTATCCGGGAATTGTTTCAATAAACACCGGTGAAAGGGGGTCTACCTCAATTCGCGACCGCAGGTTCTTAATATGTACACGGACAAGATCAGGGCTACCCGCATCTGATGGATAATCCCAAATCTCATTCAAAAGCCTCAACGGTGAAAAGATCTCACCCGGATGGCTCATCATGTGGAAAAGCAGGTTAAATTGAATAGGTGTTAGAAGAACCTTTCTTTTACTGGGTAAAGTGATCTCGTAGGTTTTTAGGTCAAGTGAATAACCCTTGAGCTCCAGGCAATACTTTTCAGGATTAAACCCGGCCAGTTTCTGATACCGGGAAAATTCATCCTCGTCCCCTTTTGCGTTTTTTCCGTTGGTTTTAATTTGATCCTGCGTCCTGCGCAACACGGCTCTTACCCTGAGCAGGAGTTCTTCAAGATTGAAAGGTTTATTAATGTAATCGTCAGCACCAGCTTGAAAACCACTGATGCGGTCTTCGTCGCGGGTGCGCGCTGTTAAAAAGATGATCGGAACCCTTTCAAGGGCAGCGTCGTTTCGAATCTCACGGCACACTGCATAACCATCCATACCAGGCATGGTAACATCCAAAAGGATCAAATCCGGTGCGCGCCGGTACGCTATCTCGAGTGCCTGGGTTCCAGACGATGCCAGGGTCACTTTATAATTTTCACGCCGCAGGCAGCGTTCAACGGTTAAGGCAACGTTGTCATCATCTTCGACCAGTAAAACGTTTATTGTTTCCAAAATCAATCCTTTTTCCCCTGGCAGAACAGATTAATAATCATACAAAATACTATTTTTGGCAAGCAGTAATTAGTACATAATTTTAATAATTGCAAGCCTTAATTGTTTCTCTTAACGCTTGCGTCAGGTCTTCATCCTCGTACCCAAATTCTGATCGAAGCTGTAGGCTGTTAATAAATGTTTTGCGAGTTTGAAGGGTGATGAACGCCACCGGTTCAAGACCACTTTCCAATCCCTTGAGCGTGTTTATACCTGCCAGTAAACCAGCCCCGATCCCGACCAACCAGTCAGGCAGGGTGATAACTTTTCTGAGTTTACCGTCCAGTTGGACATTATTTCTCAAATAATTGCACCCAAGTCACGTTCTCGCTGCCAATAGGATAATAATGACGTTCCAACCCCTTTTCGACTGCACCGCAAATCGCCCGAGCTACCTGGTAAACCGTAACACAAGTTGTGCCACCTGCGGGAGAAAATAGCGGAAAAGGTGAAAAAACGTAATCCAATAATGGTTTCCAAAGGGGTGTTTTGCCGGGCATGCTGCCAAAGATATACGGCAATTCCAGCACCGAAGCGGTGGCTTAAGATTCAATCGAAATTGAATCTACAATCCCGACGATGACCGAGATGATACAGGCATCTGGATTGTTGAGCACCTGTCTAGCCCCCCCTCCCTCACGATTCACAAGTACTGTATCTCCGATACCCGCATAGGCATGATCAATGGCGATGAAATCTTCGTCGACCGTATCTCCAGGCATCACAAGCGGACGCACCAGGAGCAATTTTTGCTGCTTATAATGCGAGTGGCTCACCGTGGTAACCACTGTTCCAGTCACTTTACCCAGGATCATGAGTACCCCGTTGTACCTTTTCTCAGAACCACTTTGATGTCAGAGTCCGGCTTGACATCCAATTGGTCGACCACTCCCACCAGGGCGAGGTCGACCGGGACAAATTTTATCTCAGGCATCGCCAACGCTGCCTCACGTGAGCGAACCATTACGCACACATCCCCGGGGCCAGCCTGTACAACATCCACAGCAACCTGCATCCCGCCAACTGGTTCCAGTCTGCGGTTAACCGGTTGGACGACGAGAAGCTTTAACCCTTCCAACCCAGGATATTTGACAGTACTGACCGCGGTTCCTTTTACTATTCCCAACAGCATGGCTTACTTGATCCCCACGTTGTTTAACACACGGGTGATGATGGTTTCAAGCAGTGTTGGATCGATCTGAGTTCCCAGCCTGGCATTTACTGCATCGCGGATACGCTGACGCAACTGATCGTCAGACGGCTCGCTAACAGCATCACACTTACAAACAGCAGCTGTTTTTTCAACAGAAAGATAAGGACGGATGGGTGCAGCAGGAGGAAGCTGGTCGGGTTGGACCAATGTTAGACCAAGTTTTCCTGCCTTTTCAAAAGCCAGCTCGGTTAGGACGGTGTTTGAATCAATATTTAATGAAAGAATACCCTGCGCAACCAGGTCTTCGATATCGCGTTCTGTGTAAAATTTCTTTGCCATGTACACCTCCTGGTCTAAATTTGACCAAATGAGTTGTTATCCAGGGATCCCGTCCAGGCTTTCCAGCGCAGCGATTGCTGCATTCCTGGCTGTGACAATCTCTGCTTCACTGCCCGAGAGCCACATCCTGCCAAACCGCCCAACTGAAGAAACATGGACGATCTTGATATTGGCTTTCTTCTCTGCTTCGTTGCACGCATAATTGATATACGCAGCAGGGGCACATTCCAGCACCAACAGGGTTTCACCCGGAACGAGCATGCTGCCACGGCGGAAGCGGTTGAGAAGCTGGGATTGATACGGATCGATGCGGGTGATCACCTGGGTGGAAACCACCTGCGGTTTAATACGGTCTTCTTTTCTTAGACCAAGACGGTCGAGTACCACCTGCCCGGCTTCCAATACTGCCGCCTGGTTGAGGCTGTGAACTTCGAACATCCCAAATTCACGTTCGACGATTTGCGCTCCGGGTTTAGCTTCCGTAGCCTTTACAGCTATATCGACTACACGAAACACTTCGTTTCCGGGAGCCATTTCCACATACAACGCGGCCATCCCCTCAACCGGGAGATCACCCTGGGTCACTGTGCCAACGAATGCGGCATATTGCGCCTGCATCCGGTCAATAAAACAATAACATCTCAGTGAAAAGGTTTCTGCCATCAGTCCTCCAATTCAAGTGTATCCTGCCAGGCAGTTCCCAGCGGGTAAACGCCAATCAGGAAAATTCGGTCCAGCTTAGTTCCATTTACATGCCGTTAAGCAATTACAGCTCCAGTATGGGCAAGATAGACCTCTGGGGTAATTCCCGGGTCTGCAACGCTGCGGTTCAACACAACTGGCGCAGATTATTTTTTGGATTCAGTGGTGCGCCCACCGATGCTTCCCTTGCTTGCCTGGGGGAGGATCATTTCAATGTCCTGGTGCGGTCTTGGAATGACATGCACGCTCACCAGTTCACCCACACGTTTGGCAGCCGCAGCGCCGGCATCGGTGGCTGCTTTTACAGCCCCCACGTCACCGCGAACCATTACGGTCACAAACCCGCCGCCCACGTATTCAGACCCGATGAGGACAACGTTGGCCGCTTTTACCATTGCATCAGCGGCTTCGACAGCCCCCACCAAACCTTTTGTTTCTACCATTCCTAAAGCGATCAAAGCAGTGTCTAAAGCCATTTTTCAGTTCCTTTCTCTTGATAAAATGATTATTTTGAATTGAGGATTTCGTTAACAACGCTCCGCACTACAGCCTCTACATCCAAAGGAGAGACCGCTGTTTCAGCAACTCCCGGATGCAGCGCGGCATCAGGCGGAGCGGATAACTCATAAGCCAGACGTTTTACATTAAATAAATGATAGGTGGTGATATTATCGCCAGTGATTGACCCTCCCACGCCGCCCGCCCCCAGGGTGAGGGAAGGCATTACACCGGTCGTTAGCCCAATTGCTCCCAGCGTACCCATGGTGTTGACAGCAATACGGAAGACAGGTTTTTCAAGACCGAAAGCCATGATCACCTTCTGATCAGTGGCATGAATGATGAGACTGTGCCCGCGGCCGCCAAACTGGATGAGTTCAATGCAGCGTTCACAACCAGCTTCCCAATCTGCCGCAATATACCAGCCCAACACAGTGGTCAATTTCTCTCTCGATAATGGTTCTTCTTTACCAACCCGTTCCAGCGGGCAAACCAGCACGCGGGTATCTTTTGGCACCTGGATGCCGGAAAGCGCAGCCAGATAGGTCGCTGGTTTTCCAACGGTGGCAGTGTTCATCGCGCCATCCGGGTGAAAGAGCAGAGTACGCAGTTGCTGTGACTCTTCTTTTGAAGTGAAGTAAGCCCCCTCACGTTTCATCAAATCCATCAGCCTGGCAGCGATTTGTGCATCTGCCACCACTGCCTGTTCTGAGGCGCAAATGGTCGAACAATCAAAAGCCTTGCTGGCAACAATATACCGGGCAGCTTTTTCAAGATCCGCGGAACGGTCAACATAAACAGGGACATTGCCTGGACCGACGCCATATGCGGGTTTTCCGGTGGAGTGTGCCGCCCGCACCATGGGGGTACCCCCCGTAGCCAGGATGAGCGCGGTGTATTTGTGGCTCATCAATTCCTGGGAACCCTGCAAAGAAATGTGGCGCATGCAGGCAACCAAGCCTTTGGGAGCGCCATTCTCTTCAGCAACCCGAGCCATAAGCGCGGCAGCCTCGTAACTGCATTTTGCCGCTGAAGGATGGGGAGCGATAATAATGGCATCACGAGCCTTCACGGCAATGAGGATTTTGTAGATCACCGTGGAAGTCGGGTTGGTGCTGGGGGTGAGCGCGGCAATCACTCCCATTGGCCAGGCGATGTCGAAGACTCGTTTTCTTTCATCAACATTGATCACACCAACAGTCTTGATTTCCCGGATGCTTTCCCAGACGTTCCTGGCCGCAAATTCGTTCTTGAGCTTTTTATGCGCCGTGGAACCATAACCGGTCTCTTCATGCGCCATCCGACCCAGCCGTTCTGCTGCGTCAAAGGCGGCTTGCGACATGGCAGCGCACACCTGGTCCACCTGCTCCTGGGAAGCCTTCGACCAGATCTTACAGGCTTCAAATGCCTGAACAGCCAGTGTCCTGGCTTCCTGGATGGAGAGTAGATCCTGGTCTAATTCGGACATTTAATCCTTTTACCCTTTTCTAAAAACCACTTTACCATCAACTTCAAGCGAATCGATCATCGCCATGATCACCGCGTCAACCGGGGTATCCTTGGTGAGGTTCGTCTGGCGTGCGCTGGAACCGCTGGCAGTGAGCACCAGGTCGCCAACCCCGGCATCGACCGTATCGATTGCCACATAGGGTTTTCCAAAGGCATTGCCACTCTCATCTGCCTGGCGAACTATAAGGAGTTTACGTCCGACAAGTTTTTCATCTTTGATGGTTGAAACGGTTGTACCGACCACACGGGCGATAAGCATAATTAACTCCTCGTTCAATATCCCTTGGCGGGTGTACTCGCGGTTGGTGTTTTTTGTTCCGCTGCCCCGGCCTGGATGATTTTCACCCCGGCACTAGCACCGATACGCGTGGCTCCAGCTGCGACAAGCGCTTCCGCATCCTCATGGGTGTGAATGCCGCCAGAGGCTTTGACGCCAATATTTGGACCAACAGTTTTTCGCATTAATTCGATGTCATGTACCGTTGCACCGCCGCCGGAGAACCCGGTCGAAGTTTTTACATAATCCGCGCCAGCTTCCTTGGCCAACAGGCAGGCGATCACCTTTTCTTCATCCGTGAGCAGGGCGGTTTCGATGATCACTTTTACGAGAGCGCCGGCAGCATGACCGGTTTCAACCACCCCGCGGATATCCCGCGCAACCAGCTCGGATTCACCGGCTTTCAACGCACCTATATTGATCACCATATCGATCTCGGTGGCACCATTATCGAGCGCGTTACGGGTCTCAAAAACCTTGACTTCCGTTGATGTAGCTCCTAAGGGAAAACCAATGACCGTACAGACTTTGACATCCGAATCACGCAGAAGATCAGCGCACAACTTGACATGGGTAGGATTGACACACACCGTAGCAAAATGGTACTTGCGTGCTTCGAAGCATAGTTGGGCTATCTTGTCGGAGGTGGCATCCGGTTTAAGCAGGGTATGGTCGATCATGCTCGCTAATGAGACATCTTCAGGGATGACCCCGACGGTTGAGGTCAAGCGCTCAGCACCTGCGCTGACCACGTGACCCGCGTTGTCAAAGCAGGTCTTCACTTTTACACCATTGGCCACTTCCACCACACAGGTTGCACCTGCAGGAGCTTCTTCTGTCGCCTCCTGCTCCATCATCGCCAGCAATACCTCGCGGGTGATGATCTCAACCAGGGTTTCAATTTTTTTGGCATCCAGGGGCATCAGTTTTTTGCCTCCTTCATATACATTTTCTCAATTCCAATGATCTTGTCCACACGCTTGGCGTGGCGGCCGCCCCCAAATTCGGTTGCCAGCCAGGTCTTGAGGATTTGTTTGGCAAGAGTCACGCCGATCAACCCCGCGCCAAGGGTTAACACATTGGCATCGTTATGTTCACGGCTGTTGACGGCTGTGGAATAGTCATAACACATGGCTGCGCGTATACCAGGGACCTTGTTTGCACTCATGCAGGAACCGATCCCGGCGCCATCGATGATCACCCCGCGCCACGCTTTTCCTTCTGCAACAAGTTTGGAGACTGCCAGAGCGATATCCGGGTAATCAACGGCATCTTTTGTGTTGGTGCCACAATCGACCACTTCGTAGCCCAATTCAACCAGATCCGTTTTAAGCAATTCTTTCAGATCAACGCCGCCATGGTCCGTGCCAATCGCGACAATTTTTTTTCCACTCTTTTCGGAAACGGAGGCAACAGGCACAACAGCTGCTTGCGGGGGGATTTGTTCTCCCTGGGATCGGGAAGGCCTGGCACTGCCCAACACCTTCTGGACAGTACGCGCAACAATTCTGTGGAGTTCATCGTCTGAAAGGATCTGCATCCGGACTGCTCTTCCTACTTGACGAAACGCTAAAAATGTTGGATAATCTAACTGGTAGTGACCACATTACCAGTCACAAGAATATGATACCACTTTAAAAACAAATGTCAAGAACAATCGATCCATACAACGTTTTACCGAAATACTACCAGCTTGCTTCAATTTTACGTCAAAAGATTGAAGATGGCGAATGGGAACCACGTTCTCCCATTCCATCTGAGCGCCAGCTGGAGATTCTCTACAACGTTAGCCGTACCACCACGCGTGAAGCAATCGACCACCTGGTACGCCAGGGCTATCTCTACCGCGAACATGGGCGCGGAACCTTTGTTTCACCGCAAAAACTGCAAAAAGGGCTGATGGAACTTACCAGTTTTTCTGAAGACCTGGTTAAGCGCGGCATCATGCCCGGACAAATCATTTTGGGTCTAGAGTGGATTGTGCCATCGCCAAAGATTCTGCAAAAACTGGAATTGCCAGCGGGAACAGAAGTGTTATGCATCAAGCGTATCCGCCTCGGAGACCAGACCCCGATCGGCTTGCAAACCTCCTTCCTGGCATTGGACAGGTCAAAGGAGATTACACGGGAAGAGCTGGAATCCTCCGGTTCGTTGTACCGCCTCCTGGCAGAAAAATTCGGCATCATTCCTTCAGAGGCAGATGAAACCCTGGAGGTCGCTCTTGCCACCCCTGAGGAAGCCTCTTTGCTGACGATTGAGCCCGGCTCCCCACTCCTTCTGAATGAGCGCGTGCTATTCTCTCAAACCCGCACCCCGGTAGAATACGTTAAAATCCTGTACCGCGGGGACAGGTATCGTTATTACGTTCGTTTATCCCGTTAATTGGCTTTTATTGCAGCGCGCCTTTGGGCGGGACCATGTAAACTATAAAATCCCGGTCCTGTACCGGGCTTTCGTGATAAGTGGAATATCCATCCGGATACACTTCACGCAGCCTGGTCATTCCCTCGATATCGTCTGCCTTTACAATGAATAATTTAGCCCCTGGAATGTCAAATGTGTTCACGATCGCATCCGGCCAAACCTGGAAATCGCGATCCACGTAGCCAGCTGTCATTGCCACCAGGCGGGTATCCACCCAGTAGGCTTTCGCAACCACCCATACATTGTCCACTGAACCGAAGGAACTGGTGAAATCCTTTACCACCTTCCCCATTTCTTTAGTATTCCAGGTGGAGACAAGATATTCCTGCGGATATTCGACCATCGCGACCTGGTAATTAGTTCTTGCAGAAATAAGGATTAAAACAACTGCCCCGGCTACCACTAACACTTTGCTCCCGATTGTGACAGCCTTTTTCCATAAGGTCCGCAGCAGGGTTTCAAAACCGATAGCTGTGATGAGGAAGATAGGGATGATCGCCCCTCCCGCACGGCTTTGTGATGGATTTTCGATCGGGAAAGCCAGCGCAAGAATAGATGGCAACATCAGCAGGGGGATGGAAACCAGCAGGAAAAGGTCCTGCCATGAACGGGTTTTAAGCCAGCGAACAACCGTAAGCACCAGACCCAGCAGGTAGAAAGCAGCAGAGATGGTATCCAGGGAAGACCGCCCGGATACAGAAATTATCCAGGCAGTCCCGCTCTTCCAAAATGGCATTATGAGGGCGTTCCAGGTATTCTGTAAAAAGACCAGCAGAAGGGTTTCAGGCACCGGGGTTTCAGTGGATATCATCCGCGAAAGAGACCGTTCCGCGAAATACGTCGGGTATTCCAGGGCGTACCTGAGAAGCGGCAGGAAAATCACAAACGCGAATAATGCAGTGATCAAAAATGCCCATCCTGCGCTTCGGGAGGATTTGTTGAATTTATGGTAACCCAAATAGATCAACATCCCCACCACCAATACCAGCGGAACAATACGGCTGGCGGTGTACCCCAATAAACCCAGACCCAGGAAAATACCAGTGAGGATGAAGTCATTACGATCCAAACGCCTTAGCCCGCGGAAAAAATAAAAGAGGGTGGGAGCTGCAAAAACCGGCGTCAACACCAGGCGCATCCCCGCATGAGCGATGATGTTCGGCCAGGCAGCAAAGCCTGTCAACAGAAGGAAGAATAAACCCGTCCAGCGTGTGCCAAGTTCCTTCCCCAGTTTGTACACGTAGATCAATGACCAGAGAAAAGCCAAGGCCATGGTCAGCTTGAGGGTTAAGAAATTCATGCCGGCGCCGAACACCTTTACAAGAAAGGCAGCCAGGTAAAACTGGATGGGTTCTCGTCCTCCATTGTTGGCAAAAAAGATCATCATGTCACCATTGAGAACATGGTTGATGTCGAGCAGTTTTTCCGCATGATCGCTCGTCATCTCCAAAGGGATCACGGCCAAATTATGCAAATGGAAGTAAGCAGCGATACAAAATGCGCCCAGGACCAACAATTTCCATGGGTCAAAGTGGATGGTTGCCACAGGGTTGCTGACAAACCGGATGATCTTTTCTTTAATTTCGGAGAAATCGATCTGTTTGCGGGGAATCCAAAAAGCGATGATCCCTGAAATGATTGCCATAAACCAGAATGTGAGATTTATTATTGTAAATTTGTTGCCACCCAAAGTTACAAACGCCATCAGAAGCGAAATGATAAATAAAAGGAAAGGGTTTCGCCTGACCGTGAGAGGAATTAACGTCTCTGGTTCATCCACGGCGTCCCTGGTATGCAAGGACCACTCTCCCTTGAGGATTGACAGGATCAACACACCTGTCGCTGCCGCGAAGAGAATTACCCCCACTATCGACTTGTTTTGCGAGGGATTAAGCGCCGCCTGCCCGGCAATCGCCAGTAAAACCGCGAGGAGTGATTTCCAGGGCATGGTAAATGGCAGCCTGGGTTTTTTCTGAGAGTCATCTGGTTTTGATACTTGTTCCTGCGAAACCTCTGAAGGCTGCGGTGTCTTAATTCCGCGCAAAATGTTGCGCGGTTTCAACTTCTCTTTTAACAGGTCAAGGATGCTGGGCTCGTCCATAGGGCACTCGCTATTTATTTTTTCCTGGCGATATAAAAGGTATAAGAACCTGATGATTGAATGGATTGCTCTTTATACAACGGGCGGGTAAGTTTTTCAACAAGGAAAAGGTTCCACTTGTAGGGAGCTATGATCCACCGACCAAACAGCTTTTTAGTGACCAGGGATGGCAACCCAAAGTAATGCCCCCACTCAAGCACATGAAAAGCCCGCGGTGAAAAGTAATGCCACCAATCCACCAGTTCCAATCCATTCTCGACAAGACGTTTCTCCCAGGCGACTGGGTCATCACAATGGTGATGGCGAGAGATCCTGTTGAAGAAATTTCGATATCCATTTGCCAGCCCCTTCATCCCCAACCTTTGGAAGAAAGAGGCAATGGATAGATTCGCAAGGAATTGATGGTTAGGAACACAAAAAATGAATGGTGCCCCACTTTTAAGCACCCTTGAGACTTCATGGATGACCGGATCGAGGTCGGGAATATGTTCAAGGACAGAGTTGCTGATGGCACTCGAAAAATAACCATCTGCATATGGGATCTTATCTCCACTACCATTTACCAGAGTGATATAAGCCCCCGATCTTTCCGCCTGGCGTAATGGACCTTCCCAAGGATCAATGCCAACCTCCAGTTTACGCGGGAAAGTTAATGACGCGAAATGCCCGTCGCCGCATCCCAGGTCGAGAGTCGGGGCTGGCAGGTCAATGTTCTCATAAAAACGGGCTTCAACCGCACGCAGGAAACCCCGGAAATAGGGCAGGCTTGAAATTTGCCGCCAGAGATGATCCTGGTGGCTTAGAGAGGCTTCGACGGGAGTGTGTTTATTAAGTGTCATATACTTTCACTAAATTATAAGGGAAATTCTCTTCCCAGAAAAATTCACCAGCGAGCATTTGCCAATTATAAGGGAATTGGGATAAAAAAGCCCCTGGATTTTCCAGAGGCTTGACACTCAAAACGGTTTACTTTGCAGATGTCATTTTTGAGAGGGCTTGCAATAGTGTGTTCGCCACCAGCGTTCCAGATTGCGTCCGTGCGGTTGAGGTGTTCATTTTGCTTGAAGACACCACGGCGTTCAGAACGGCATCCAGGTTGCTTTTTCCAGATTTCTTGGCCTGGGCAAATGTCATGCCGGCGTTTAATAGCTGACCGATGTCAATCCCCTGCTGCTGCCCGGTTTGCGAACCCGCGCCAGCCCCAGTTAATCCACCTAACAATGATCCTAAAAGATCGCCACCAGCATTACCTGTTGAGCCCGAGGTTGAACCGGTCGCGCCACCCAGGAGTGATCCCAGTAAATCACCACCAAGGTTTCCGCCTTGCGACTGGCTTTGGGTGGGAATGGTGCCGCTGGCACCAAGCAGGCTCTGGAGCATCGTCATTGCATTGTCTGGGGTAACTTTCTTTGCTGTGCCCAATTGAGCTGAGGCATCTCTCAGGTTTTCGGCATATAGTTTGCCGGAACCGCTTTTGGTCTTTTGCTCCAATAGCTGGCTGGCATACGCCAGTTGCTGCGCCGGGGTCGCTGTGCTCTTCTCTTTCATGGCTTTGGTGATGACATCAAAGACCTCCACCATATTATCGCCATGATCATGGTTGTAATCATCTGCGGCATTGAGTGATGATTGATTTTGAACCATAGTTTTTGCAACAGTACCAAATAATTTAGCAAGATCGATTGAAGATGTCGTAGCCATTTATCCCTCGTTTCCTTTTTATTTATCTATTTAATTTTAGCACTACCAGTTGTATTGAGATGAATTACCAACCTTAAAATATTTGACTGAAACCCTTATTGATGTTACACTTTGATTATTCAATAATTGAGTATATATGCGCGGAAAAACCAATCCCTTCCCTTCTTTTGAATACGCCCTTCTCGGACTGCTGTTTCAAGGTCCGGCGCATGGGTACGAACTTCACAAGCAGCTCTCGAGTGCCTCTCCACTTAGGATGATCTGGAGAGTTAAGATCTCTAACCTTTATGCGCAATTATCAAAACTGGAAAAAAACGGTTTGATCAAAGGGGAAATTCATCCCGGTGAAGACCGCCCCGCCCGTACCGAATTTCACCTCACTGATTCAGGCAGGCAGGAATTCACAGAATGGCTTTCCCGACTTGTAAGGCACCCGCGCGATCTTCGCCAGGAATTCATGCTGCGCTATTACTTCGTAGCGCTGATATCTCCTGCTTCTATTGATGAAATATGTCAACGTCAACTCGTAGAATGCCAGCAATGGTTGGAAAACACTCAAGAGAAACAAAAGATGCTTGAGAAGAATTCATTTTCAAATGCAGTCACAGAATTCCGTGTCAGTCAGATCAGATCAATGGTGGATTGGATTCAATGGCTCATTGCCCATCCACCAAGCATCAAAAATTCATAAAGGAGAACTATGAACAAAAAACTACTGGTCTCATTTGTATCACTGTTATTGATCGCGGGAGTACTGGCTGGTTGTGCCGAGGCAACCCCCACAGCCGCTCCAACCCAGGCTCCTGTGGCTACACAAGCCCCTACCACTGAACCCACAGCGGTTCCTACTGCCGCACCGGTGGTCATCACCGACGCACTGGGCAGGATGGTTGAGTTTGCCACACTTCCTCAGCGCGTGGTCATTGCAGGAAAAGCAGGCTTCATGCTTTCGAATGCAGCTTTCCTGTTCCCGGAAGCCTCACAGCGCGTAGTAGCTTATGTGAAGGGTGGACAAACCCCCAATGACTTCATCAGCACAATTTTCCCATTGGCAACCGATGTAACTGCAGTAGAAACTTCAGCGTCGGCAGAACAAATTGCCCCACTTAATCCGGATGTGGTGTTGATGAAATCTTACCTTCAAAAATCGCTCGGCGATCCCATCGAACAATTGGGAATCAAGGTGGTATACATTGACCTTGAATCGGCTGACGCCATTGTAAAAGACATCAGGAATCTCGGTTTGCTCTTTGGTAACTCCGCGAAAGCTGATGAAGTGGTCTCCCTAATCGAAGGCTCTGTGAAAAAGATCACCGATGTGACTTCGACCCTTACCGATGCTCAAAAACCAACCGTGGTAATGCTTCAGTACTCCGATAAAGGCGGAGAGATCTCCTTCAAGGTTCCTCCGATGGATTGGCTGCAAACGAGTCTGGTAACCCTAGCCGGCGGAACTCCGGTCTGGAAGGACGTGCCAACGGATGGCTGGACAATGATCACCCTTGAACAGATCGCTGCCTGGAACCCCGAGGTGATTTTCCTCATCGATTACAAGGGAAATGCGGTGGACATTGTTAAGAATCTTAAATCCGATGCCAAGTGGTCTCTGTTGGATGCAGTAAAAAATGAGAAGATCTTTGCATTCCCGCTTGATTTCCAGAGCTGGGACCAACCAGATACCCGCTGGCCGCTCGGTCTAACATGGGTGGCGATGAAGCTTCACCCCGACCTGTTCGGAACCATCGATTTCAACCAGGAAATCGTCCGTTTTTACAAGAATTTCTACGGTCTGGAGGACAGTGTGATCAACGGAAAAATCCTGCCTCTTGTAAAAGGCGACTTCTAAAGGTATGATGGCGGGACGATTGACATCAACCGTCCCGCTTTTTTATATTGGGATCCAATGTGAATAAAAAAATACTCGCTGCCCTGCTGATCATTCTGCCAATCGCTACGCTTGCCATTTCACTCTTCATGGGCAGGTATCCCAAGCCATTGTTCATGCCTTTATCGGTACTCCTTCATGATGACCTGGCACAACTACTGGTCTTTAATTTACGTCTGCCGAGGTTGATAACAGCTGCGCTGCTTGGCATGTCACTCTCGGCTGCCGGCGGGGTAATGCAGATGCTCTTCCGCAATCCGCTGGTCGAACCAGGGTTCCTGGGAGTCAGCCAGGGAGCCGGTTTTGGGGCAGCGTTGAGCATCCTCTTTTTGGGCACATCCCCTTTATGGATCGAATTAAACGCCACATTGTTTGCGGTGCTGGGTCTTGTTCTTTCTTATTTCATCGCGCGGCGCATCCGCTTTGGCGGATGGCTGCTGCGGCTTGTGCTTTCAGGCATCGCAGTATCAGCCCTTTTTTCTTCCGGACTGGGAATCCTTAAATACCTTGCCGACCCAACCTCAAAACTCCCGGAGATTGTCTTCTGGTTAATGGGCGGGTTGTTTTCGGTCACATGGCCCGACCTTTTGTATATACTCCCGGTTGTCCTGATCGGGTTGACAATCATCTTTTTGATGCGCTGGCGCCTAAACCTTCTGTCTCTCAGCGATGAGACCGCTTTTTCTCTTGGGGTTTCCGTTGGAAGAGAGCGGACACTGCTGCTTGCCGCTTCTGTGGCGGTGACCGCAGTGGTGATCTCGGTTGCAGGTATCGTGGGATGGATCGGACTCATCATTCCCCACATCGCCCGCCGCATCACAAGTTCCAACGCAGCAGAGTTCATTCCGGTGAGCATGTCCCTGGGGGCAGTATTCGCCATCCTCTGCGACGACATTGCCCGTGTTGCGATCATTGGTGAGATCCCGCTGGGCATTATCACCTCGCTCATCGGTGCGGGAGTATTTATCCTGTTGATGACAAGACGCGCCATTAAGTTTGCAAAATGAAAACTCCAATCCTGCGTATACACGACCTTTCTTTTGCATATTCTCCCGACCGTCCAAATGCGGTTGAAAGCGTGAATTTTGATATCCTCCCCAATACCATCACTGCCATTTTGGGTCCTAACGGTGCGGGCAAAACTACCCTGCTTCATCTCTTACTTGGTTTAATGACCCCCTTAGGCGGGGAGATCCTGCTAACAGAAAAACCGCTCAAAGGATATTCCCGAAGGATATTAAGCCAATGGATCGGGCTGGTACCCCAATCGGAAACCCTGCAATTTGAATTCACTGTACTCGAGTACCTGCTCCTGGGACGAGCCCCCTATCTTGGTCCATTGGAGCAACCCGGTGAAGGCGATGTGGACATAGCCCGACAATCGCTTGAGACGGTGGGTATCCGCTCACTTGAAGAACGGTCTGTGCTCACCCTCAGCGGGGGAGAACAACAACTGGTTACGCTGGCGAGGGCTTTAACTCAACAGCCCAAGATCCTTTTACTCGACGAGCCTACCTCTCACCTGGACCTTAGCAACCGGAATTCCACACTGCGAATTTTGGATCAACTCCGCGCCAAAAACACCACAATCATATTCACCACCCATGACCCGGAAGCTGCTGCCCTGGTTGCAGATCACCTGGTTTTAATGCGCGCCGGCGAGGTGTTGGATACCGGATTGATGGAACACTCGTTCACCAGTGAAAAACTTACCAAAACCTATGGAACCCCCGTCAATGTGATAAGAATGGATGGTCTTTGGATCGTTAAATCCATGGAAAGATTGGCATGCCCCGATCCGGAAGAATAATCCTCCTCAGTGGTGTAAGTGGTTCTGGCAAGACTACTGTCTGCCTCAAAGTAATCGAAATGCTGAGAGGTAAACCTTTGTTAATTGCCGGCGTAGTTTGCCCTCCTGAATTTGATGGCACGACAAAGACTGGTATTGCTTTGCTTGACCTGCGCAGTGGAGAAAAACGGGTTTTGGCTCAATTAACGATACCCGGTACGAATGGTTTACGTATACACAAGTGGTATTTTAATGAAGACGCAATACGCTGGGGAAATGAGAAGCTGGCAAACTCCGTCCCATGTGATGTGCTGATGATTGATGAGCTGGGCCCCCTTGAATTCGAGCGGGAACTTGGGTTTATGAATGGATTCACCGCTGTTGATTCCGGAGAATATCAGTGCGCCCTGGTAGTCATTCGTCCTTCGCTCCTGGAAAAAGCCATCGATCGCTGGTCATCCAGCCAGGTCGTAGTCGTTACCCCCGAGACCCGAGAGAATCTTGCAGACAAAATAGCGCCCCTTATCTTAAAAGGGTAAATTCGATCAGCGGTCAGCTTCAGCGGTTATGAACTCTACCATGCCGCGTTCCTTGAGTTGATGGATCGAACTCGCCTGGGCAATTCCGGTCACGGTCCCCTGCACATCCAAAACCCGCGTCCCAGAAATGACGGTCACCCCCAATTGAAAGAGAATCGGCGAGAGTGGCGTGCTCGGTCCGAGCATGACCACCATCGCGTCAGGGCGGCAAAAAGTGATCAGTTCATCAAATGTCTTATTGATGATCGTAGTCGCGGTGATTGCAACGATGTCTGCCCGTGGCAGGTACTCGGGTGCCTGGTCTGCTGGTATATCCCCCGGTTTGGGGTTCAATTCTAAAGTCCACAGGTTTCTGGCGACCGGTCGCAACATGTCAACAAAAGGAAAATGCCCAATCATTGCCATATTTCTGCCTTTTCCATGCTTGAAGAGGTAATCGTGTCCGTTGACCTGGCGAGTGTGGCCAAGCCCGCCGGGCAGCAGGGCATTGATCACAGCCAGTCCGATGGTTGCCTCTGTCAGGCTGGAGGATTCCACCAGTCCAGCCAGATCTTCGGATGACATTTCCAGCAACCTTCCCGCGTTTGCAACTGAGGGATGAACTCGGTGGTTGCACTCAGGATTGGAAAAAGTAGCCGCTAAACCACAGCAAATACCTGCAGTCGTTTCCGCCACTACTACGGTCCGCGACATTCCCACCTGGATGGTCAATATCTTCCCTGGTTGAATAGCTTTCATCAGCTTATCTATGATCATCAATTACTCTCAGTTCATGTTCTAATTACTGCGAACAGA
>CAZAAJ010000050.1:0-21076 GCA_964483135.1 uncultured Anaerolinea sp.
GCAAGGAAAAAATCTAAAGTCGATACCCCGCAGCTTGCTGCGGGGAGGATTCATTTGGGAATTTATTATTTGTGCTCGGATTATCGATCCTGGTCGGAGGATTAAAGAATGGGATCCAGCGATTTGACAAGATACACACAGTAAATAACACAATTCTATTAACGATTGCTATAGTTGGTTTAGTAGTACCTTCACTATTTAGTCACTCTACTGCCAGTGGTATTGATCAACGCGTGGAAGTACTCAGTTTATTGGTAGCTGGAGTAATGATCACCTTATATGTTCTGGGAATTATTTTTGCTCTAAAATCAAAATTTATTTCACCACTTGAAGCAGAACCGCTGACCGAAAAGAGCATTGAAAAACAATGGTCAGTCTCGCGGTCAGTATTAGTCCTCTCATTGGCAACCCTGGGAATCGTGGTTATGAGTGAATTATTGGTAGGTAGTGTTGAAGAGGTAGTGGCAGCAACCGGGGTTTCAGAATTTTTCCTTGGAATCATCCTGGTGCCGATCATTGGAAATGTTGCAGAGCATATGGTGTCGGTAACAGTAGCATATAAAAACAAAATGGAACTCAGCATGGAAATTGCAGTTTCATCATCCTTACAGATTGCTTTATTTGTAGCTCCAGTTCTAGTTTTTATCAGCCTACTGATGGGGAATCCACTAACATTGGTATTTAATCCTTTTGAGCTTTCTGCGCTTGGAGCAGCTGTATTGATCAGTTATTTCGTTTCAGCAGATGGTGAAACGAATTGGCTTGAAGGTGCCGCCTTATTCGCGGTGTATGTAATTCTTGGTCTTGCCTTCTTTATTTTTCCTGGATGATCATGAAATATAACAAGCCAGATTTACTGGTAATTATTATTGGATGTGCCATTTTTTTACTGGGAGTAGGTTATTTATCTTTGTATCTTTTAGGGATTTCATACCAGAATACATTGAACACGATCCCCCAGGCAATAATCACAATTCTACCACCCGAGTATATTCCAACCATTGACAATTCTTTTCTCATATTATTACCAACCAGTACACCCAAACCCAACCAGGGATTTGAAGGAGAGTATCCCCTTGATAGTTATGTACAGATAACCGGCACTGGAGGGAATGGTCTTCGACTGCGTGAAAATCCGGGAACGGAAGCACAAGTGAAGTTCATTGCTGCTGAGTCTGAAGTATTTAAAGTAATAGGCGGTCCAGTTCAAGCAGGGGATTATACCTGGTGGCAGTTAACTGCACCTTATGACAGTCTTCGGCAGGGATGGGCAGCGGGTGATTTTTTATCCGCAATCAAACAATAAGAATAGATCGATTTATTAAGATTGATAAAACGATAAAGATGTATATAATTTTATGATAACGATATTTTTTCAAATGCGGTGGAGGAAAACCTGGATACAAAATCCATTACTCAACCTTTAGATAGTGAATCCGGAGGGTACCTACATTTATCCTCAGGAACGATATTATCAAACCGATATCAAATTCAAGATGTCATCGGAATTGGTGGTATGGGCTCTGTGTATCGTGCGCGCGATCTCCATTTCCCAAATGTGGTAAAGCTTGTAGCAGTTAAGGAGATGATCAACCAAAGTCCCGATTCGCTGATCAGAGAAACCATTGTTAAGAATTTTGAACGGGAAGCAAATATCCTGGTTACTTTGAACCACCCGGCTATTCCCAGGATCTTTGATTTTTTCACTCACGAAGAACGATCATATCTTGTAATGGAATTGATTTTCGGTAAGGATCTGGAGGCAATATTAAAAAGTACGGTCGATCCGATACGAGAAGATCAGGTGATTCTTTGGGCGATTGAGGTATGTGATGTCCTGGAATACCTGCACACCCATCGACCTGAACCAATCATTTTCCGGGATATTAAACCACAAAATCTGATGATCAATCAACAAAATCACATCGTAATTGTTGATTTTGGGATTGCCAAGATCTTTAAATCGGGACAAAAGGGAACGATGATCGGCACGGAAGGATATTCCCCCCCGGAGCAATATCGAGGTGAAGCGTCATTTCAGACCGACATTTATGCTCTCGGAGCGACAATGCATCATTTGCTCACCAGGAGAGACCCACGGTTGGAAGCACCATTCTCTTTCCCTGACCGGCCAATTCGAGTTTTAAACCCGACTGTTTCGATTGAATTAGACGCAATTGTGACTAAAGCGCTAAATTATAAACCTGAGGATAGATTCCAGTTTGTCACAGAAATGAAAATGGCACTAATTTCATTAGCGCAGAAAACCGGAGCGCTTTCAAAGGTTGCGTCCGGGAAACTTGTTGTCCAGGAACAAGCAATCAAACCCGTCTGGACATTTAAATGCGAAGATGAAATTCGTGGATCGGCAACGGTTGAAGGCAGCACAGTTTTTGTAGGAGCATACGATAATAATTTTTATGCTATTGATGCAGCCAAAGGTCAATTTAAGTGGAAGCATGCGGTAGATGGCGGTGTGATCTCAAAACCATTGTTTGTAAATGGAATTCTCTACTTTGGAAGTGAAGATGGAAAATTGTATGCAATTCAATCTTCCAATGGAAAGGAAGTTTGGGATTTTCCAACTAACGGCCCGATCAGGTGTTCTCCAAAATCTGCAGAAGGGCATATCTTTATTGGATCTGATGATTTCAATTTTTATGCCATCAATATGTCAACTTATCAAAAAAGTTGGGCAATTCATACTGAAGGGGCAGTAAGATCTACCCCTTGCCTGGCGTCAGATTTAGTCTATTTTGGAACCGAATCCAACGAATTCATCTGCGCTGATTATAGAGGACAGGTCAAATGGCGTTTTTGGGCAAAAAGACCAATCACATCCTCTCCCATTGTTTCTGATGGAATCGTCTATTTTGCATCAGTGGATTCAAATCTATACGCTTTGGATGCCAGAAATGGTTGGGTTATTTGGAGGTTCAGGATGGGAAAGGGATCTGTTACAAATCCCTTAAATATTGATGGGAATATTGTGATTGGATCAGCAGATGGATTCTTGTATTGTATTGAAAAATCAAGTGCACGCGAAGTATGGCGATTTAAAAGTGATCATCAAGTGAGCGGCTCGCCTTTATTTTATAAAGACGGTCTCTATTTTGGGTCTGCTGATGGATCATTTTATTCACTAGATTATAAAACCGGAAGACAACGATGGAAGTTCTCGACAGGAGGGGCTATAACTGGCACCCCCGTGGCATTAAATGATTTGATATACATTGGCTCAACCGATATGAAATTATATGCATTCACCGCATAGAGAGATGAGGCTTTAGTGCAAAGGTTTATTAGAAAGCTATTTCCCCGCAAAATTGTAAAAACAGTGGCTGAATCTCCAATTCATACTACACCCTTATCAGATGATCAACTAGAAAGCGTTTCAAAGACGTCAATTGAGCTAAATCCTCCTCAATTTTTTGTTGGAAGTGGGCAGTCAATTGGTGTTCAGAGAGATCATAACGAAGACACACTTTTTGCTCTAAGCAGCGTTTTAGGTGAGGGTACAAATGATCTTCCATTTGCTTTATGCATTGTGGCAGATGGCATGGGTGGGCACAAAAATGGAGAAGTTGCATCTGGAGTTGCGGTACGTGTTGTCGCTAAATATCTCATAAACCGTATTTATACTCGGTTTCTAGAACTCCATCATGAACCGATGGATGAAAGTCTACAGGAAACACTTCAAAATGGAATCGCCGAAGCTCAACGTTCTGTTTTGAGGTATGCACCCGGAGGGGGGACAACTTTCACCTGTGCTCTTATCCTGGGTGAACAAATAACCGTTGCACATATTGGTGATAGCAGAGCTTATTTTATTTATTCTGATGGCCGGATCCAAAAAATAACAAAAGATCACTCTCTGGTTCAAAGAATGGTGGAAATTGGAGAAATCACTGAAAAAGAAGCCCAAGTTCATCCTCAAAAGAATGTTCTATTACGCGCATTAGGTCAAAACGACCCGGTCAAACCGGATATACAAACATTTCAGTTCCCAAAAGGTGGTTACCTGTTTTTGTGTTCTGATGGCTTGTGGGGGCAGGTATCGGATGATGAAATTTATCGAATCGTTACTACCAATTCTGATCTATCAATGGCCTGCCATGAATTGATAAAAATGGCAAACAGCAATGGTGGTCCTGATAATATAAGTGTGATCCTTTGTACAAGTCGCGGGATGTAGGATAAAGGAATGGGGGAAAACTATTATTCAATTTTGGGAGTGAGTAATACTGCTGATACTGAGCAAATCAGAAAAGCTTATATCGAATTGGCAAGAAGGTATCACCCAGATGCAAATTCTGGTAAACCCAATGCTGATTTTTTTATCCAAATTCAACATGCATATGAGGTTCTTTCAGATCCCAAAGCACGCAAAGAATATGATGCTTCTTCAAAATTGCAGATTGATTCCTCGCAACCGATCAAATCTACCTGGATCTTGAGCAGGGCGGAAATTCCACGAATTAAAGAAGCCCAAATTATTTACGGACGACTGGATATCCGGTTCACTGGAAATGCTAAGGATTTTAAATCCCCCCCCAGCCATCTCTGTATTGTACTTGACCGTTCCACATCGATGAAAGGCGAAAGACTGGATAATGTCAGGCAAAATTTACGCCAATTGATATCCGAAATAAGGAATGTTGACCTTATTTCAGTTGTTACTTTCAATGACAAGGCGGAAATCGTTATAGCACCAACTTCAACAAGTGATCGTAACTCGCTTATGCAAAAGATTGACCAAATTCAGGCTGCTGGTGGAACAGAAATGTTTCGAGGGTTGAAGGCAGGCATGGATATTCTTTGGCAGGGTGGAAATAATTCCTATTCATTAACTTTATTATTATTAACCGATGGTCACACGTACGGAGATGAAGATCGGTGCATAGAATTGGCACATTTAGCAGTTGAAAAAAATATCCGGATCAGCGCCTTAGGTTTTGGAAACGATTGGAATGATAGTTTTTTGGATAAAGTAACCGGAATTACAGGGGGATGCGCTTACTACGTACGAAATCTTTTTGACTTGAAAAAATTACTATTATCAACATTCGACACGATGAAAACAACGATCGCCCATAGTATGAACTTGGAAATTAATCCATATGGAAAGTCAGACATCAAATTTTGTTTTAAACTTGAGCCTGAAACAGTGCAACTACCAATCGAAAATACTATACAATTAGGAAGTCTCCTTAAAGAAAAGAATTCCATATATATTTTCGCTTTTGAATTGCCGATTCTAGAATCATCAATATCTGAATTTAATCTACTGACTGGAAAAATTCGTTATCTTATTGGAGATAACAAAGATAATGTGTTTATAGAAGATGTCGTTCTAAAACTTCCGGTTCTGGATAAGCCGGAGAAAAAGGTAATCCCACAGGAAATTGTTCAGGCTTTATCAAGAATAACACTGTACCAGATGCAGGAAAAATCTCAATCGGATGTTCAAAATGGGAATGTTAATGATGCAGTGAGGCGTTTGACATTTATCGCAACGAATTTAATCGGACAGGGAAATATCCCATTTGCAAAAGAAGTACTTAACGAAGCTGAAAACATTAAAAATGAGCAAACCTATAGCGCAGATGGTATAAAGAGACTAAAATATGGTACAAGAGCACTTCTTCAATTACCTGCACCTGAAAAGAGGATGACATGATACTTTGTCCAAATTGCCAGCATAAAGAATTGCCTGGGGCATTATTTTGCAGCGAATGCGGAACCCAATTGGTTTCGCTTGATATCCTTAATACAAGAACAATCCAGCGTACCTCAACCGATACTTTATCTTATACGGCTGAAATTCCAGAAGTCGGAACGAGGAAAACTCCAGCTCGGAGTGCAATACCAACAATTTCTCTCCATATGGTGGATAGCGCCCAGGTGCTCCATCTTGCTGAGAGAAATGAATTCACATTAGGCAGAGCAATAGAAGGACAACCGATACTCCCAGATGTTGATCTGTCACCTTTTGATGCATTCACACTTGGTGTGTCGAGATTGCACGCTGCATTGAGGATCATTAACGGTGAGGTAGTGGTTGCCGATCTTGGATCTTCGAATGGGACCCGCGTAAATGGACAAAAGATAGTGCCACATGTTGATTACCCAATTAACCATGGAGATGTTATAGCACTTGGAAAATTAAAAATTCAAGTTCTGATTATAAAATAGATGGAGTCATGGCATGCCAACAATAGTGGTGCACATGTTAAACGAGGATCCTGTTCTGGGGGAAGTTGATGAACTTCCTGAAAAAAATGACACGCTTATGTTAATTCGCAGTCCAAGAAGACGCGATGGAAAAGATCTTCCCTATTTAGAACCAAATATTACTACAGTGATTTGGCCAACCAGCCGGATTTCATTTATTGAGGTACTGCCAGGTTCAGAAGAAGAGATCATAAGCTTCGTCAGGGAATAGTGGAAATGAGCGATTCAACTTTTCGAAATAAAAAAATCTTGGTAGTGGATGACGAAGAACGGATGGTCAGGTTCATCCGGTTGAATCTGGAGCATGATGGTTTCCAGGTTATAGAATGTTTTAAAGGAATGCAGGCAGTCGGATTACTGCGGGACAAAATGCCGGATGTTGTGTTACTTGATGTGATGCTTCCAGATATTGACGGATTTGAAGTTCTGCAATTGATCCGGGAAGTAAGTTCAGTACCGGTGATCATGTTAACCGCCAAAGGCGAAGAAGAGGACCGTGTAAAAGGGTTGGAATTAGGTGCCGACGATTATGTGACCAAACCATTCAGTCCCAGAGAGTTGGTCAGCAGGGTTAGGGCAGTGTTACGACGCGCTGACCAGTCTTCAACTACTGGTGAGGGAATAATTAATGTTGATGACCACTTAAAGATCGACTTTGGCAGGAGAGAGATTCGACTGGATGGGGAGTTGATAAAACTTCGACCGACAGAGTATCGATTGTTGTATCATCTTGTTACAAATGCTGGTTGGGTGATGACATATGATCAAATACTTTCAAAGGTTTGGGGGTATGAATATCGAGATGAACCACATTATGTGCGTTTATATGTGAACTACTTGCGGCAGAAATTAGAAAAAGACCCCGCCAATCCCATATATATTTTGACGGAAAGAGGTGTTGGTTATCGGTTTGTGGATTATAAACGTGAATAAAAAGTTAATATAGTTATAATAAAATGTTTACATTTATAAATTAAGATTATTAAAAATATAACGGAGATGATGATGTACACAGAGCCAATTCATGTTACTGATGCCCTTTTTGATAAATCAATTCTGCAATCCCCATTACCAGTCATTGTGGATTTTTGGGCACCCTGGTGCGGCCCATGTAAAATGGTAGGACCTATCCTGGATAAAATTGCCAAAGATTACGCGGGAAAATTGATTGTTGCTAAGGTGAATACAGATGAAGATTCCCAAAACGCCATTAAATATGATGTTCAGGGAATTCCCACAATGCTGTTCGTAAGCAATGGGAAGATCATTCATAAACAGGTTGGTGCTTTACCTGAGCCTAGTATCCGTATGGTTGTAGATCAATTTTTGGAAACAGTAACTAACGTGAAGTAATAAAAAAGAGACCCTTGAGGTCTCTTTTTTTTCGATTGGATTACTCTTCTTTCATCCTGATAATATTTGCTCCCAACTTTTGAAGTTTTTCTTCAACTTTTTCATACCCACGATCAATTTGAGCAATATTGCGTATAGTGGATTTTCCTTTACAGGATAATGCAGCCAGAACCAGTGCCATTCCAGCTCTAATATCAGGACTTTCCATCTTTTCACCTGACAATTCCGTCGGACCTTGAACGATGCAGCGATGAGGGTCGCATAGCACAATCTGGGCACCCATACCGACTAATTTATCGGTAAAAAACATACGAGATGGATACATCCAATCATGGAACATTGCTGTACCTTTACTTTGTGTGGCTACTACTATTGCGATACTCATCAGGTCAGTTGGAAACGCTGGCCAGGGCATAACATTAATTATGGGGATGGCTCCGCCTAAATCTGATTCAATACTTAATCTCTGAATGGGGGGAACGTAAAGATCCTCTCCCTGCTCGTGCCAGGTTATTCCGAGCCGACCAAAAACAAGTTTGATCATATTCAAGTATTTGTTTCCGGCATTTTTAATAGTGATTTCACCGTGGGTTACAGCTGCAGCACCAATAAAACTGACAACTTCCAGGTAATCTGGACCTATTATAAATTCGGTTCCATGGAGGTGGTCAACTCCATCAATAACCAATGTATTTGATCCGATGTTTGAAATTTTTGCGCCCATCGAATTCAACATATAGCAAAGTTCCTGAATATGAGGTTCGGAGGCGGCATTTCGAAGGATCGTTGTCCCTTCTGCCAATACACACGCCATAAGAGCATTTTCTGTGGCTGTAACACTGGCTTCGTCAAGGAGTATGTCTGCACCTTTTATTTTTTTACATTCCAAGGAAAACATCCGGTCATATCTGATTTTTGCACCCAGTTTTTCCAATGCCAGCATATGCGTATCGACGCGACGTCTGCCTATAACGTCGCCGCCCGGAGGAGGTAACTCAACTTTTCCAATTCTGGCGAGCATTGGTCCAGCTAGAAGGATAGACGCACGAATCTTTCTGCAGAGGTCGGGATCAAGATCTGCAGGTCGGAGATCTTTGGCTTGAATCTGCCAGTCGTGCGTATTTAATTCTGTGAATTCCACACCCAGGCTCATAAAGAGTTTCCGCATTGTATGAACATCCTGGATATCAGGAACATTATGTAAAATTACCGGCTCTGTGGTTAACAAGCAGGCAGCCATGAGCGGGAGAGCTGCGTTCTTATTTCCACCAGGTGTAATTTCTCCATGTAATGGAATTCCACCTTCAATAATGAACTTTTCCATGATCCTCTCCTACATAAAATTGCTTTTTGATACGATTAATTATAACAAGACTATGTGACGAAACCTCGAAGTGATTAGCGGATTTAGTGTATACTCCCTTTTACACCAAAAATTATAATGATTGAGGAAAAATGATTTCAATCCAAGAAGTTGACGTAACATCGAAATCACAAGTAAGAGAGTTTGTTCAATTTCAATACGACCTTTATAAAGGTCAAAAGAATTTTTGTCCTCCCTTTTATGAAGATATAAAGTTAATGCTTTCTAAGGAAAAACATCCTTTCTATGAACATTCGGATGGTGCTTTTTGGTTAGCAACGAAAAATGACAAGGTAGTTGGGCGTGTGGGTGCATTTGTAAATAACCCCTTCAATGAATACCACCATGTAAAAAAAGGTCAATTTTATTTATTTGATTGCGTCGATGACCTGGAAGTCGCTTCGCTCCTTTTTGATAAAGCATTTGCATGGTGTAAGGTCCGTGGACTCACCGAAATTGTTGGACCTAAAGGCTTATCTGCATTCGATGGATATGGGGTGCTTGTCGAAGGTTTTGAGCATCGGCAAATGATGACGATGATGAATTACAACTTCCCATACTATTCCAAACTTCTAGAGAGTATTGGGTTTGAAAAGGAAGTCGATTTTGTTTCCTGTTACCTACACTCTGATAAATTTGAAATTCCGGAACGGGTTCGCGAAGTGGCCAGGCGTGTATTGGAAAGGGGAACTTTCGAAGTTCATAGTTTCACAAATAAGCGAGAAATGATCAAGAACTGGGCGTCTAAACTTGGTGTTGCTTATAATAAGACGTTTGTCAATAATTGGGAGTATTACCCGCTTTCAGAAAAAGAGGTTGACTTATTAATAAAAAACCTGATCCAGGTACTTGATCATCGCTTGATTAAAATCATTACCCATAAAGAAGATATTGTTGGTTTCCTGTTGGCTTTTCCAGACATCACTGAAGCGTTACAAAGGCATAATGGCAGAATTACACCTTTTGCGATCATCGATATTTTGTTGGAAATGAAAAAAACAAAATGGTTTTCGCTTAATGGCGCAGGAGTCCTCCCTGAATATCACGGAAGAGGTGGAAATGCGCTGTTATATTACGAGATGGAAAAGACTATGAAGGATTTCGGTTTTATCCATGGAGAATTGACCCAGGTGGCTGAAACTGCAGTTCAAATGCGTAAAGATTTGATGAGCGTTGGCGGGCAACCCTATAAAAACCACAGGGTATTTAGACGTAAACTCTAGGAAGAAAGAGGACTTTTTATTTACGTAAAAAATGATATTTTTCTCTTACCAGGCGAGCTTGATCCGGGTCAATCTCGACACTATAAAAACCCTCACTTGAATTGTCTGCTTGAAAGATAATCTCTCCATCAGGAGAAATAACAGAGCTATGTCCGCCAAAGGTGTTATTTCCGCTTTTTCCAACTGAATTGACGCCAATTACAAATGCTTGGTGCTCAATAGCACGAGATTGGAGAAGAACATCCCAATGGTGGATTCTTTCTTTTGGCCAGTGAGCTGGGATAATAAACACGCTTGCTCCATTTTTCGCTTCGGCTTCGTAAATCCAGCTGAAACGAAGATCAAAGCATATCGATGCGCCACAACGTCCAATCGATGAATCAAATACTGTAGTCTCAATTCCTGCAGTCAAGAAATTCGGTTCTTGCAGAGCGGGGAAGAGGTTGATCTTTTCATAATATAAGGGATCTTTTTTTGACTGAAAATCGATAAATTGATTGTAAAATCGATTATCTTTCCGGATAATATAGGTGCCGACGATCTCAATTTCATTGATGGTTGAAATATTGTGAAGCTTTTTAAGAAGAGTATCATTTTGGTCTGCAAATTCTGAACATTTTTCTAACCTGAATCCGGAAGGCCACAGTTCAGGGAAAATGATCATATTGCAATGGTCATCGATGGCTTTTTCAATTAACTTAAGTGATTTTGAAAGATTATTTTCAAATTTATCATAATCGACGTTGATTTGAGCAAGCGCTAACTTTTTCATCAGTTCAATTATAATGAGAATCAAATTCAATGGAGAAATTTTGATAAAAACGCTCTTAAAATACAAGTCCATATTCACCGGGATATTGATATTTATCACCTGTGGAGGGATATTTTTTGCAAATATCCTATATACACGTAATTATGCCGGAGGAAAATATTTTCTTACACAGTGGACCGTAAGCCGTGCGATTATATCCTCGGGTGAAGATCCTTATTCGGATACAGTTCTTTATAAAATTCAACAAAACGCATATGGACGTCCAGCAATGGCTGACGAATATGAATTCAGATTTAATTATCCATATTTCACTCTGTTTCTCTTTTTACCATTTGGGTTAATTACAGATTATTCAATTGCCCGAGCTGCCTGGATGTTATTACTGGAAATTATGGTTGTGCTGATTTTTCTGCTAAGTTTAAATCTGGCAAACTGGACCCCCAATTCACGTATCAAGTGGTTATTATTTTTTTTCACCGCAACCTTCTACCATACACTTCGCGCAGTTGTAGATGGCAATTTGATGATAATTGAAACAGTAGTTTTTCTTGGATTATTAATCGCTTTACGCAATCATAATGACCAATTAGGTGGTATTTTATTAACAGGTCTATTTTTTGAATTCCAATATACATTTATTTTAATAATTATTATTTTAGGCTTTGGATTTAGATACAAACGATATCGAATAATAAATTATTTCTTAGGCTCAACAATACTTTTGTTTGGATTTTCTCTCTTATTCCAGCCAGATTGGATATTAAAATATAGCCAACAATTGTGGTTATCAATCACTGGTTATCCACCTGCAAGTTTTATTGGAGCCCTTAAAGCAATTTGGGGAGAGGTGGGAATGAGGATTGGAGTGACCAGTGCAATTGTTTTTTGCATTCTAATCTTTTTAGAGATAGTGGGTTCAAACAAGAAAGGTCTGTGGTACTTTTTTTGGCTGATTTTTTTGATGATTGTGGCTTTGCAATGGAGTGGATTACCATCAGTAACTGATAATTTTATATTCCTGATACCTGGTTTTATTTATAGTTTGAAAATTATTGGAGAACGTTGGGATAAAAAAGGTGAGTTAATTATTTTTTCATTTTGCATTTCCCTTTTTATAACCTTATGGGCGGTTTTCTTTGCCACCCGAACCCGAAGCCCTGCCTACCAGGAACCAGTTATTTTTTATATAATTTTCCCGATCATCGCGTTCTCATCGTTGTATTGGGGAAAATGGTGGGTTAATCGGAAAAGTGAATTTGAATTGAATTCGTAACGATTTGAAACCATGCTATACTTAAACAGTTAATCTAGGATGTAAATCCAGGGAGTGCTTCATGGATACTCTTTCTCTTCATGCTGAACCAGACTCTGAAGATTTTATTTATCAGATCAATTCCGAATATGAATCGACAAAACAGATCCTTGCCGAAATCACAGCAAAGTTGGATCAAAGTCATGGCGAGTTGAATCGATTAACACAGAAAAAAGCATCCGTTACGGCTCAATTACAGCAATTTCAAACGGATATCGAAAAAATGTCCAAAGAAACCATTCGGGCTACATATAATTCAGCCCTTGATGCACAACAGCGCTTATTGGTGATGCGCGGTCAACTTGATAAACTCGCTGAGCAAAAAAACTCCATATCAAATTATCAGAACCTTTTGGAAAGAGTAATTGCCTTTACAAAAAACCAGCCAAAATTATTGACAGAGTCAAATGATTCTCAAAATGGGGTTAATACCTTAGTTATGCTCCTCGAAGCGCAAGAGGCTGAGAGACAACGGCTTTCGAGACAGATGCACGACGGACCTGCCCAGGCTTTATCAAATTTTATTGTTCAAGCTGAAATCGCAACCCGAATGTATGAGATTGACCCATCAAAAGCAAAAGATGAACTGGATAAATTAAAACTTTCTGCAATGAATACCTTTCAAAAGATTCGAGCATTTATAGCAGAATTACGACCTATGATGTTAGATGACCTAGGTTTGATCATGACACTAAATAAGTACATTGGTGGCATAAAAGACCAAACAGGAGTTGAGATTAATGCCGTTTTACCAAGTACGGATAGAAGATTTGAATCGCACATAGAGGTATTTTTATTTAGAGCCATCCAGGAATTACTTTCAAATGCTTTAAAGCACAATATTGATAGCGCAAGTAAATTAAAAATAGATATCAACTTTACTGTAGAAAGCGATATTGCCAAAATTACGATACGGGATAATGGAAAAGGTTTTGACCCTGTGGTATTAAAAGAAACTGCCGGATTAGGTCTGAAGCTTATTCAAGAGAGAGCAACACTACTTGGCGGTTCCATGAGGGTAGATTCCTCTGAGAATCAAGGATCTGAGATCGTCCTGGTAATCCCTGTTATTGAAAAACAATCTCGCTAGCATTTGCGAGTTTATCTTTATTGAAGGAGAACCAGATGTCTAAAACAATTGGAATATTAACGGGTGGAGGTGATGTACCCGGCTTGAATCCCGCCATGAAAGCGGTTGCTATGAACGCTTTTGAACTCGGTTACAAAATGGTTGGTATTCGACGGGGGTGGGGAGGATTGCTTCAGTACAATTTAGATGAACCCTCGACCCATGATTATTATGTGCATAACTTGTTGCCCGAAGATGTAAGGAAAATTGATCGAACCGGTGGAACGTTCTTGCATACATCGAGGACCAACCCGCAAAAAGTAAAGCCATCTTCAATTCCTGATTTTCTAAAAAATTCGAAATATGGGAAAAAGATAAGTGATGATGGCACCATGGATTACACGGATTATGTATTAAAGGTGTTGGAACACCTAGGAATTGATACTCTTGTCACAATCGGTGGGGATGATACCCTGAGTTTCTCAGTTCGATTAAATAAAGAAAATTTTCCAGTTGTAGGGATTCCAAAAACCATGGATAATGACGTTTTTGGAACGGATTACTGCATCGGTTTTTCAACTGCAGTTACAAGGTCAGTCGATTTCATCACAAATATGCGTACATCAGTTGGCTCTCACGAGAGAATAGGAATCGTCGAGCTATTTGGTAGAAACTCTGGAGAAACCAGCTTAATTTCTGCTTACCTGAGTTATGTAGACCGTGCGATCATTTCAGAAGTTCCTTTCGACGTAAAACGTTTGGCTGAATTCCTAATGGAAGATAAAAGGAACAATCCTTCCAATTACTGCATGATGACAATTAGTGAAGGTGCAATCATGGAAGGCGGTCTTGTGGTTGAAACAGGTGAAGCAGATGCCTTCGGCCACCGGAAATTGGGTGGTGTTGGTGAAATGGCCTCGGAAGAAATAAAAAGGCTGACCGGGCAGGATATCATGTACCAGCAACTTGGCTATCTAATGCGTTCAGGAGCACCAGATTCTCTCGATCGCATGGTTGCCATGTCGTATGGAAGCCTGGCTGTCCAATTGATCCGGCGCAACGAGACTGGTAAACTTGTTGCGCTGCATGGTGGAAAATACACGACAGTACCTATCAACATGGTGCTTGCAGGTCAAAAAAGGGTGGATGTTCCAAGTTTTTATGATATCGAAAATTACCGACCAAAAGTTAGAGATTTCATGGGCGTTCCCATGTTCCTGAGTTAAACAATCAATCCCCATGAGTAAAAAACCCATGGGGATATTTCATATGCCTTCAACTCCGCAAATCATTGTTCCAAACAGGTATCATGTAGTCCCCAGGACTATCTTTTTCGTATTTCACAACGGCGAGGTTCTGCTTCAAAAAGGGGCTAATAACAAGAAGATCAATGCTGGATTATGGAATGGTATTGGTGGTCATATCGAAAAAGGAGAAGATATAGTTTCAGCTGCCAGAAGAGAGTTGGCAGAAGAAGCAGGGATCGTTTGCAGTCATCCCATCTTATGCGGAACAATCATGATCAATGTAAATGAGGATGAAGGGATACTGCTATTTGTTTTTAGCTGCGATACTAACGATAATACATTTATCAATTCACCCGAAGGGTACTTATGTTGGTTTCCAATTGATCGAATTCCGATGGATGCTATTGTAGATGATGTTAAATTCTTAATTGACCGGGTTCTAAACACGATGAAAACCGGTAAACAATTTCACTTATTATATTCATATGACTCTTTTGGGAATAGAATTACAACGGCTAATTGATAACCTAAGGTTTTGAATAAAAGAGAAGCAGGGTGGAGCCATACTTTCTCCGGTCAAACTCAATGAGGTTCTCGTAACTTACTTCCACCAATTCTACAGGATCGATTTGAACGATCACCCATCCATCGACAGAAATCATCTTAGGATTTGAATTTACTAGTTCCAATGCTTTTAACCACATCTCTTTATATTGTGGAGGGGCGATATAGATGTAATCAAACTCAGATGAAGGAGGATTTCTTAAGAATTGGAATGAATCCATTTGGCGTAAAGCAGCTTTGTCTGAAAGCTTTGTTGCGTCAAGATTCTTTTTAATCGTTTTTATAGCTTGCGGAGCCAGGTCCAAAAATAAACAATGTTTTGCACCACGGCTAAGGGCTTCAATGCCAACACTGCCGGTTCCTCCAAAGAGATCGAGAAAAGTAGAATCTACGATATCAGATCCAATAATATTAAAAAGAGATTCTTTGACCCGATCTGTGATTGGCCTGGTCGTATCACCAGGTACTGAGTCAATGCGAATTCCCCTGGCAGTTCCGGCAATAATTCTGGGCTGAGCCATTATCTAGTAACTTTCATTACAGATTCTCTCGTAGCCATTATATTGGAATGGGGTGCTGTTATCGGTAAAACACAGCCAGTACCAAGAATAAAACGTTTGGCATTTGTGGATTTAAAAGCAGCATTCGCTTCTGAAAAAACATTCTCCGGAGAGCCATTCACCAGTGTTTCCCATTGACGCAACCCACCACACACAACACCTGGAATAATATTTTTCGCATCTTCAAGGCTGGGTGATGTCTGTTGGTCATGCCAATTGAAAACCTGGCAGGGATAATCTGACAAATCGTTAAAGTATATATTTTCTCCATGAATGTGGAGTAAATTTAGCCAGTAGTTTTTGCTATATTCCAGAATTGCATAATCATAAGGTCTTGAGAATTCACTGAATTCTGTCCTGCTAATTAACCCTGCCTGGGCATGTTGCACAGCATAGAATACACCATCCAAATCGAGGGTAGAGAAACTTTTAACGAAGTCAATAGTGGTTTCTGTAATCACTTGTAATCCATATTTCACTTCATCAGGGTACAACCGGATGTGAACTGGAAGGTTATTCCTGCCAACGAGATTCTTTGCCTGCGAGAGAGGATTAAAAATGGTCTGAATAATCGGAGTTGTTTTGGGTAATGCGCTTCGAATTTGCTTTATACAATCCAGTTGAGCGGATAAATGATTATTTTTAGATTGGAGTGGTTTGAGTTTTAACCAATCCTCAGGTTTCTTAATAGGAAAATCTATTATTTCCCGTGTTCCTTCAGGATTGCCCTTCCATTCATCGCGCACTCCCCAATCCAACAGGCAAAACGAAGAAGCTGGTGTTATCTTGACCAGGTCAAAATCATAGGTTTGCTGGAAGGTCACAATCGCTTTGGCTAACAAAAAGGGATCTTGATCCTCAACCGGGAAATGCCTCCATAATGCAACGGGAGGGCGGTCAATGTCGTTTCCGGAAAGGCATTTGGTAAGTCTTTGTCTATTATTCATATTTTAAGCCGGAGTATTTTTGAAAGTCCAGAATCGATTAGCGAAATAATTCCAGAGCATTACCACACCAATTCCGATTGCCAACCCCACATTGTGCCCAACAAAGGTAGGAGTGAGCAAATTAGGGGTCCACTTTTCAGCGAGAGGAATTAATACCTTTTCGAGCCAGGCTAGAAGTGGTGTACGAATGAATAATCCAACCACGCTTACCAATCCAAATTGGATTAATTGATTTACGATGGGTTCTTTTCTCGCAGCAGGGAAGGTCCAGATCCGGTTCAACACGAAATTGTTGATCACCGCCAATGAAAAAGAAAAGACACTGCTTAGGATATACGGAATTTTAAATACGAGCGTAAAAAGGTTAAGAAAACCGAAATCGATTACTGAACCGATAATCCCAACGATTCCAAATCGAACAAACCTTTTAACCTCTTGTTTGTTGATTGACCTATTCATGAATCCCTGGGCGTGACTTAAAATAATCAATAGTGTTTTCCAACCCCTTAATTAAATCAACTGTTGGTTCCCAATTTAAAATCTTTTTTGCCCTGGTGATATCGGGTTGCCGGCGTTGAGGATCATCCCCAAGTCGTTTATCAGCTTTATACTCAATTCCAGCATTATTTCCAGTAAGGTGATTGATCTCTTCGGCAAATCTCAGGATGGAAATCTCGGCAGGATTACCAATATTTACTGGAAAATGTTCTTCCGACATTAATAAACGGTAGATCCCTTCAATAAGATCCGATACATAACAAAAGCTACGCGTTTGGCTGCCATCACCATAAACCGTGAGGGGTTTACTGTTTAATGCCTGGTTAATAAAATTTGGGACCACCCGTCCATCGTCAATCCGCATTCGTGGTCCATAAGTATTAAAAATCCTGACAATGCGAGTATTTAAATTGTGAAAACGGTGGTAAGCCATTGTTAGGGCTTCTGCGAATCGTTTGGCTTCATCATAAACGGAACGAAAGCCTATTGGATCTGCGTGTCCCCAGTAAGATTCTTTTTGCGGGTGCTCCTCAGGGTCTCCGTAAATCTCACTTGTTGAAGCAAGCAGAAACCTGGCATTATTTGCTTTTGCAACTCCAAGCGAGTTATGTGTTCCAAGTGCGCCTGCCTTCATGGTCTGGATAGGTAAACTGGGATAACCAAAAGGCGAAGACGGGTTAGGGCTGGCAGGTGAGGCAAAATGCAAAACAGCGTCGATTTTACCTGGAACAATTATGTAATTTGAGACATCGTGTTTGATAAACTCAAAATTCCGATTTCCTGTAAGATGAGCAATATTTTCAGGATTTCCGGTAATGAAATTATCCATTCCAACAACGGAATGACCTTTTCCAATCAGATAATCACATAAATGCGAACCTAAAAAACCTGCCGCACCTGTTAATAATATTCTCATCCAATCTCTCTTTCTACTTCCAATCAATTTTTTCTATCGATCCATCACCAGTGATCTGTTGTATGGTGCCAGTTCCGGTATCGACGAGCAACAAATTCCCCTGGGATACACATGCAATGCGGGGTCGTGTGATTCCAACTGATACTGGTTCCCAAACCAGGGTTTGAGATTTCAGCCCCTGAATCCCTTCGGTTGGATAGAGCTTCTTTTGGTTAGAGCCATCTTTATCCATCACGAAAAGATTGTAACGACTAATATCACTTTGTTCGGGCAAAATAGCGCTGAGAAAAGCAATTAATTCCTCATTGTCTGAGGGATTGGAATACGCCGTAAACGAGCAGAACAAGCCACAATTTTTTATTAATGGAAAAAGTTGTTTTGATTCAAAGTTTATCGCAGTAAGATTTGTTGCCCGAAGAGGATCACTGGAGGAATCATCAGGTAGAACGGCAAAAAGGAAATTACTATCAGATGACCAGGAAATATCTGGTACCCAAGCCCATACGCTATCTGTTTGGTAGGGAGTGATTTGAAAAGTCGGTATTATCTCTCCGTTATTAAGATCTATAAAACCAACAGAATCTGGTCTTGAATATGCGATTTTTATACCATCGGGAGACCATTTATAAGTTGTACCCCACCAGCCGTATAAACCGCCGGAATTGGTATCTACGATCGTTTTCTTTTCAATTGGTTTTCCCTCAGCATCAACCTTTATGATTAGTAGATTGTTATTTGCATTCCAAAACGGTGGAGAAGAACTTGTTTCAACTGATGAATAACTGATCGTTCTTTCTTTGCCAGGCATCCATTCTGCGTAATTGACCACATTTAAGATCCCGGTATCGACCGGTTTCGGGTCAGAAGAGGCGAGGGAGACGATCCATAACCTGTTGATTTCATTGTCTGATTCGATGTTATTTGAGGTCGAATACAAAAGCCAGGCTCTATCCTGAGATAAACTGAAAATGCGGCCATCAAGGTTGCCGGATGTGGTTACTGCCCTTCGATTTCCTGTGGTTGCTTCCATTACCCAGGCGTTGCCGCTTGAAATGTATGCGATTGTTCCATTTATTTGTTGGACCGAATAAGGTGATTGAACCCCGATCATTACAATCTCAGGTTGAGAAGGAACTGTTGTTTCAGAACTGACGAAGGTACTTGAGACCTTAATGCCGTTCTCAAAGACAACACGGTAAATCGTTTGGGTTTTACCATTTACTCCTGGCTGGATCAACACTTTTTGACCCTGCTGCAAGGATTCGTTTTTTATTGTTTGCTGTTCAAAAGGGAGAACGGATTCTTCAACCGAGTATTCTTCGGTCACCCTTGTTATGCTTATTGTTATCGGAGAAGTAATGATAGTATTTTGAGTGGGTTCAATTTTATCGAGAGCATTAAGCTTTATGCCGGCTATTGATAAAGCGTTTTCGACAGAGATATCTTTGTTGACTTTTAGAGAAGAATTTTTCCCGGCATCGTTAATCGTTATGTCAACTTTTTGAAATGAACTTAACGTGTTACAGGCTGACATGAAAATAAATAGGATTAAAACAAGGAGGTATTTTTTTAGCATCGTAAGCGTCATTAATGAATGTTTGATATAATCAGTCACTACTTGATTTAACCAGGTAATTATAGCATGTCCGAAGCGCTCATTAATCAAAATAATCTTGGCAGACTTGAGGCGCTGTTGTTTATTTCAACAGTTCCTCTTCCCATTTCGCAGATTGCTGAAGTAATGAAGATAAGCACCGCTGAGACTGACGCATTAATCAAACAGTTAGCTCAGAATTATGCCAATGGCAGAGGATTGGCTATTCAGTGGCACGGTGGAAGATGCCAATTAACGACTAATCCAGATTTTTCCACTGACGTAGAAAATTTCCTTGGCCTGGAGTTAAGCTCAAAACTTACAAAACCTGCCATTGAAACCCTCGCAATTATCGCTTACCGGCAGCCGATAACCCGACCCGGGATTGAAGCAATTCGAGGTGTAAGCAGCGATGGCGTAATAAAAAGTCTGTTGTCAAAAGGATTGATCCAGGAAGTAGGAAGAACTGACGGGCCTGGGCGTCCAATTTTATTTTCTACAACCGGGGAATTTTTACAACACTTTGGTTTAAATTCAATCGAACAACTGCCTCCATTCGAACTACCAGAAGAAGAAAATGGGCAAGCCAAAAGCACGATATTAAAGGATTAACCATGCCAGAAGAACGACTTCAAAAAATTCTAGCCAGAGCAGGATACGGGTCGCGGAGATCTTGCGAGGAATATATTATTTCAGGAAGAGTAGTTGTTAATGGTAAGACAGCTGAATTAGGACAAAAAGCTGACCCTGCGATCGATATGATTCTTCTTGATGGCACAAAATTACCTGCTCCACAAGCTACTCGATACCTTGCATACAATAAGCCGCGATTTGTCCTATGTGATAAGGTTGAAGGCGACACCCGAAGAACAGTGTATGACCTGATTCCAGATTCAAATGATCTTGCCATTGTTGGAAGATTGGATTTTGAAAGTGAAGGTTTACTTCTTTTAACAAATGATGGTGAATTAACGAATTCATTGACCCATCCTCGATACCAGCATGAAAAAGAATACCGGGTTCTTGTAGCTTCAAGACCAGATCAAAAACAATTGGAAACATGGCGGAGAGGAATCATACTTGAAGATGGTCACCGAACGCAACCTGCCAGGGTATCGATTGACTCAACTTCCGGAAAAGGAGCCTGGCTTCGCGTGGTGATGAAAGAAGGGCATAAACGCCAAATAAGAGAGATTGCCAAGACGATTGGGGTTTACGTTGTGAGATTGGTTCGTGTTCGTATCGGGACCCTTGAGTTGGGATCATTGAAATCAGGATTGTTTAGAGAATTAACCCCACAAGAGGTAAATCTCTTAAAAAACCTTACTAAAACAAAGAAAAAATCGGCTGGTTGAACAGCCGATTTTTTTATGTGCGCCCAGCATGGGCGGTGACTAGTGGGTGAAAGTCCCATATGGAGGTTG
>CAZAAJ010000051.1:0-3139 GCA_964483135.1 uncultured Anaerolinea sp.
GAGAATTGTGTAGCTCCTGAAGAATAGTCAGCCAGCCAAATGGGAATAAACGGCCTTTTGTCCGCTGCAGCGCAATGGAGATATCCGGGTAAGCAAAAAGAAATCCCACAGGTCTTGACCCCTTCATTACGATTTTGATCAGTGATGGATCGGCAAACCAGAGTAACTGATCCGCCATGGTTTTTGCTTCTTCTAAAGTAATGGGGAAATTACCAGTCGTGCCTTTAATGGCATTGTTGTAAAGATCATGTAACTGCGGCAGGAGTTTACGTAAATCCCTGCGGGTCCGGAACCGGGCGATCGTTAATCCACGACGCTCCTGTACACGTTGAGCGATGAGTTCGATCTTTGGATCCCGATAAAAATCTTGTTTCATGAAGCCAGAGACAATCTCTTCCGTCATTTGAAAACCAGCTTCCTCAACCAGCGAGGTGTAATAAGGGGGATTGTACGGGATACCAAATGCCGGGCGAAATTCAAACCCATCACTCAATAAACCAAGGCTGTCCAGGGCAGAAAAACCCCTGGGACCAATGATCTTGTTCAGACCCTGCTGGCGTGCATATTCAGCTGCGGCTTCAAATAGTGGAATGGAAACCACCGGAAGATTTACAGCTTCGAACAAAAAAAAGAAAGCGGTTTTTTCCTGATTGTATGTGTTATATGGTCGATGATTCAGGCAGGCGAGCCGCGCAACCGGGCGACCGTTGCCATCAAAAGCTAAAAAGAAGGCGGCGGTTGAGTGTTGAAAATACGGGTTCTTGTGAAGGTTAAGCACCCGGGCTGCATCACTCTGCAGCGGCGGAACCCAGAGTTGATTAGCCTTATATATCGTTTCAGGAAGGCGTAAAAAGATTTTTACCTGTTTCTTGTTGGCTAGATCGATCTGCTGGATTGTACACGCCGCCATAACTTCAACTCCTAAACCCGATTTTACAAGTTTAGCACACAAGGGGGGAAGGCGGATTTTTTATCGCTTATTCAATTGTCAAATTGCTTTGGTAATGAGGAAATCACCCCGACTAATAATTTCACGGCAATTTCAGACTCTGGCTTTGACGCAATCCTGGTGATCGTAACCGGACGAAACCACAGGTTAAAGGCACAGCTTGATGCTCAAGAATGGTCAATGACAACGTTTATCTATGGCTTTGTTAAAGAAATGCCAGAGGTTTATGCGTTGTGCGGATATTTTATTGACCAAAGCCGGACCGGGTACGATCAGCGAAGCTTTTATCGCGGGTCTTCCAATGATCCTTTATAGCAACATGCCTGGGCAAGAAGACGGTAACATCTCATACGTGGTTGACGGAGGAGCGGGAATTTGGGCTCCAGAACCTAATCATATATTAGAAATATTGAGAAAGTGGCTCAATAATCCCATAGAGCTTAAAAGAATTTCGGACAACTGCAAACGTATGGCCAAACCGAATGCTTCGCACTTGGTCGCGAGTGCAATAGCAGAAAAACCGAGAATTACAGAAGGAATAATATGAAGGAATCTTGGACAAGAAATCAAAAATTTTATTAGCGAAGAAGAATACCGCGTAGCAACGGGGATAGGCAGAAAAAAGCCACCGGTTTACTCGTGATCAAGACCCAATTCGCGAACAACTAATTAACATAAGCCGGGTTTTAACAATCATCGAAAACCAGATCAAGAGTAACCCCGTCCACTGGGCTATGTTCTACCCGGTTAGGCCAGATGCGATGCAATCTGCACCATGATAAGGAGATGAAATTGGCAAAGGTCAAACATAAAAAAGAGAAGGAGAAAGTAAACCACAAAAGGATCAGCCAAAGTTTTACAGGTCCGATGGAAAAACGGATACTGTTATGGCTCGCAGCGAGGATCCCACATAACATCAACCCGGATATGCTATCTCTCTTAGGTTTTCTTGCAGCTATTTTGATCGGGGTAAGTTATGTGCTTTCAAAGAACAACCCCATTTTTTTGTGGGTTGCCAGCCTTGGGCTCATTCTTAACTGGTTTGGCGACAGCCTGGATGGCACACTGGCACGTTACCGTAGGATCGAGCGACCGCGTTATGGTTATTTCCTGGATCACAGTATAGACGTGATCAGCTTCACCATCGTCCTGACCGGGCTGGCTTTTTCTGGTTATGCTCGTCTGGAACTAGCCTGGGCAGTAAATATTGTTTACTTGCTGTTGACCCTGTATACATCCTTCACCAATTTTACTTCCCGCGAATTCCAGATCTCTTTTGCATTTATCGGTCCTACCGAGCTCCGCATTCTGGCTATCATTGCCAACATCTGGGTGTATTTTAATAACTCTAAATTCATTCACCTGTCATTCGGGGATTTCACTTTTTTTGAAGCATTACTGATCTTGTTAATTGTCGTCTTTTTCCCTGCTTACTTGCTGTCTACGATATTTCAGATCATTCGCCTTTCCAAAGAAGAACCCCCTCCCGCGTATTAATTGACTGAACATAAATGGTCTACCCCTAGTTGTTATACCATCTGCTACGGTAGTCCAACTGGCAATAAGCCTAAAAATAGGGTCGTCCAGCGATTGCCTAATTGGCTTTAGGTGCAGTTGGTTTGTAACTCAAAGCACTATGTGGTCGAATCTGAGTGATTACTACTCAGTAGGTTTCCATTCACGACTCATAAAATCCAAAAATAATTTGTTGTCTATAGATACAAACCTGAAATATGGATAGGTTCTCAGATTAAAACCTGCCAATATTGCCTTGAAATCACTGGAATGTTAACCTTGATCTATCTACAGAAGAGAGTCATTGATTAGTCAATCAATAGTCTCTCTTCTCAATTGAATAGCTCAAGGAATTAACGCATGTTTAAACCAAAAACGCCCAAAGAACGGGTTTTTTGCAATCACTTGTTTTAAATGGAAATCTTGAAGTAACTAATTGGCAAACTAATTGGCAAAAGAACCAAAGCGGTGTTTGTGAAGCAAAGAATGTTCAAGGAGTGAAGCATGCCAAAACCCTATTTAATTAAAGATTTCCTGATTCAGGTGATGGATGTGAATTCAACTCCGCACACGCTTGGCAAGCATAAACAGGCACTTCTGAGCTCTCCATTTGCTTTTATCGTCAATCCGGCTGAATATCAACGCTTTCAAATTGAGGAGCAAGGGTATAAAACG
>CAZAAJ010000051.1:3149-20693 GCA_964483135.1 uncultured Anaerolinea sp.
TAATCCAGGGTTTTCAACCCACCAAGCTGGATAAATCCATGGCGTGGCGGTCGTATCTGCAAACGACTTATGGCAGTCAACCTGATTATTGGGGGATGCAGGTGCCATTTTTTGTGAGGTTGAGGCACCATGATCTGCGCTTAAAGGAAAAGACCTCTTATGCGAATAAGGTTGAAAAAATCGACTCTTTTATGTGGCTGAATGCCTTCGGCTGGTCGATTCAGGTGGAGTTGCGGGTGAAGCATGATTTTCCATTCAAAGAAGCACAGGATTTTTTGTGCTTGCTACAGACGAAGGACTGCTGGGTGCTCAATGAAACTACGGTGTCGCTGCGGGGATTGTTTGGCGTTTACCATGAGAATTTGGTAACGGACGGTTATCTCCCGGCCAAGGAAGCCGTAAAGCCCGCGAACTCGTGTTTTGTGTGCGTGGATACGCCGGTGGTGAGCGGCAGCCTGACCGGTATTGAAACCCTAGGTCTGCTGGATTTGGAACAACTGGCAGAGATTCTGCTGCCCCGGCATGGCGAGTTTTATTTTGAGTTTGATGACTATGGGCGGCGCCTGCCGCGGTTGAAAGGAACGACCATTGCGGTGTTTGGGGATGGCCTGTATAACCTTAGTTTCTCTGATTTTAATAAGGGGTCTATTACTTTCTTTCAGGACACCATTGAAAATAAGTCACTTGAAGTGGAGGTGCTCAGTTATGCGCGCAATGTATCGGATTTTACCTGGTTGAGAGAGCACTGGCTGGCCAACAAGCAATTTGTGCCAACTGTTAAGCCCACCGCCGAGATGAAAACACTGCTGGAGAATGGAATCAACGGCATCAAGGGGTTGGAAGCCCTGATCACCAACCCGACGATTTTATCGATGTGTGCGACTGACAAGAGGCTTAAAGAGATTTAGGCAAACTTGGGGGATTGAATGCAAGTAAAGAAAAATGTTGCTTGATGGCTATTTGGGTATGTATTAGTGTTCGGTGTTCTAGGAGTTATTAATGTATGACAAGAATGTAATTGAGGTATGATGGAACACTGATTTGTCCCGAGAACCATATTGCCTTAAATGAAGATATGAAACAGATGAATCAAAGTGATCATTACGAGGATATATTTTCCTATGAGGATTTGGTTAAGCGTCTTGGTGAAGTGAAGAGAGCGCCTCAGAAGGTGCATTTGAATTTATTACCAATCCCTTATATTGGGAATATTGAAAAGGCCAAAGTGATCATTTTGTCAGCAAACCCTGGATTAGGAGCAACTGATTACAAGACTGATGACGAAGACGATTCATATCGCAAAATATTGATGAATAATCTCAAGCAGGAATGTTTTGATGATTTTCCATTTTTTTGTTTGAACCCGCAATACGCATGGCATGGGGGATTTAAATATTGGGAACCTAGATTTTTGCCAATTATTGTACAACTTATTGAGAAAAAAAGTTTGAGTTATTACGACGCGTTACGTGAGATAAGCAACCTTATAGCTGTGATCGAATATATTCCTTATCATTCGATAAGCAGCCCAGTCTTTCGCGGACTGGAATCGACCAGAATGATGAAAGAATATGTTCATAAAGTTTTATTGCCAAGAGCGAGGAAAGGACAAATTGATATTATTGTTACCCAAAAAGCTAAAGAATGGGGATTGAGTAATGAAAAGCATGTTATTGTTTATTCATCAGGACAGGCAAGGTCCGCATCTTTAGGTATTGAAAGTGATGGCGGGAAAAGGATTCCCAGGTATTTTGGAGTTTGTAAAGAGATTTGAGTTTCTTCATAATTTAATAGACAACATGACATAAGGCAACCTTGACAAGGTCCATGTCAATACCCCTTCTTCAGAAGAAGTTAATTTTGGTTAAAGACGGGAAAATTGATTTGTCTTTGATGCTTGAACCCCATGAAGTCAGGCTTGTGGAAAGCAGTCTTTCTTATGACACTTAAGTCTGCCTTATGATGGTTACTACAAAAGCGCAGATACGATGTCAAATATTTCTGAGAAAGAAGCAATATTGTAGTCTCCCAATCCCTTGCTGGCAGCATCACCTATTGCGATTGTAAGCATCCCGGCCGCCTTCCCGGCTTGTACCCCAGAAACAGCATCCTCTACTACAATACACGAATCCAGGTCAACCGACAGGAATTCGGCCGCTTTTCGAAACACCTCCGGATCAGGCTTGGATTGAGTGATGTTGTTTCCATCAGAAATAGCATCAAAGTAATTTCCCAATCCTATCTTGCCAAGAATAAATTTCGCATTCCTGCTGGATGACCCCACGGCGAGTTTTAAGTTGAGTGCTCGGAGCTTATCTAGAGTTTGGCGTATCTCCGAGTTCAGATTCTCAGGGCTCAACTCGGCCAGGAGATCTCGATAGCGTTTATTCTTTTCGGTGGCGTATTTCTCTTTCTCTTCAGCAGAGTAATGTCTGCCTGAAAGTTCCTCCAGAAGATCCATGCAAGCTGCGCGGCTCACCCCGCGAAATCTGTTGTTAACCTCTCTATCGAAGGGAATTCCAAGCTTGTCTGAGATTTCCTTCCAAGCAAGATAATGCTGCTCATCGGTCGATATGAGCACGCCATCAAGATCAAAAATGATTGCCTTCATGAAAAATCATCTCCTTCAATATACGTTTTTTGGAAAATTTAGGGTATTGTAATTATTAATTATATAGCTATAATGAAAGCGAACGTTCGCACGAACGTTCGCACGAACGTTCGCATTCATTATACTAGAGTCATATGGCAAAATCTCATGTAACGGTCAAAGAAGTCGCTATTGCTGCGGGTGTCAGTTATCAAACTGTTTCGAAGGTAATTAATCACCAAATTCAAGTAACTGATGAGACTAAAAAAAGAATATGGGATGCTGTAAATGCCTTGGGTTATAAGCCGAGTTATAACGCACGCAGTTTAAGAGCACAACGCTCCTTTACAATTGGTTATTCTTGGCCTCCACCACCCCCTAACCAGTTCAGTCCCATTCTTGATAATTTTTTGCATAGCATGTTTTTGGCTGCTGAAGCTCATGGGTACTATTTATTAACTTTTCCATATCATGAAAATAGCCAAAATAATCTTGCGACTTATAACTCATTGATCGATACCGGTCGTGTGGATGGATTTGTACTCTCAAGTATTGAATATAACGATCCGCAAGTATTACTGCTTCTAGAGCGCAAATTTCCCTTTGTAGCATTTGGAAGATCAAATCCCGAATTGACCTTTTCATGGGTTGATGTGGATGGTGGCGAGGGTATTCAGCAAGAGACAAAACATATCTTTGAACAAGGTCATCGCAAGATTGCCGTACTAGCTTGGCCAGAGTGTTCACGGGTTGGGAATAACAGAATATCTGGGTATTTTTCGGTAATGGAAAGGGCGGGGGTTCCGATAAACCCAGCTTGGATTAAACACGGTGAAGGAACTTATGATGTCGGCTTTCAGTCAATGCTTGAACTTCTAGACCTTCCTGAGGAGATTCGACCAACTGCTGTAATCACCATGAACGACCTCACTGCAGTTGGTGCAATGCAGGCCGCAAAGAGTAGAGGTCTTGTTATTGGTAAGGAATTTGCTGTGGGTGGGTTTGATGATTTTCCGTTGGTTCAATATCTTGATCCTCCATTAACCACCTTACGGCAACCCATTACTGAAATTGGTCAAAAAATCATTGATATCTTGGTGACTTTAATTAATTCTGAAGACCAGGCTGAAGCTCAAACCATGCTAGTAAATCCGGAATTGGTCATCCGTGGTTCAACATTGAGAGATTGACCTGAATATTCAGAATTAAGACACATAACGAAATAATCGATGAGGAGGTGTATAAAAAAAAGAAACGAATTGAGCACCAAAATAAAAAAGGAGCCGCCTGAGTCCTGGTAAACATTGGCGGCTCCCGGGTCTGAGGTAATTAACCTCATATTTTTAAGTATAACATAACACCTTTAACGCCAGGACACTCTTGGATCGGCTAAAAAAAAGGAGAGAATAATGAAGACCAAGTTTTTTGTTGTAGTAAGTCTAATCGTTGTAATGTCCATGTTTCTTGCTTCTTGTGCAAAAGAAACTCCTGCGACTACTGCTGCTCCTACGGCAGCTCCGACAGAAGCACCGGTTGTCGCCGCCACCGAAGCTGTCGCTTCAACCTGCCCTCTCAAGGTAGAGGCTGGTGCCACCATCGTTTTTTCTGGATGGGGTGATACCACCGAACAAAAAATCTATACAGATTCGATTGAACGGTTTAAAGCGATCTGCCCTGAAGTCACTGTAGATTACCAACCGATTCCTGACAAATTCCAGGACAAACTTAAAGCCATGATGGCTGGCGGAACAGCACCAGACGTGTTTTATGTGGACGATCAATTAATGACCGCTTTCGCACCCTCAGGTCAAATCTTAGCTTTGGATGATTTGATGGCTCAAGCTGGAATTAAATCAGCCGATTTTATTCCTGCCTTGCTCCAACCCTACATGCTTAACGCCAAAACTTACGCTTTGCCCAAAGACTGGGGAACCCTGGGATTGGTCTATTTACCCGAAGCTTTCAAAGAAGCCGGAATTGCTGAACCCACCGACGCCTGGACATGGGAAGATATGCGAACTGCTGCCCAGAAAATTGCTGCAACCGGCAAGTACGGTGGTTTTTGTATGAATGCCGACTGGGCTCGTTTTGCTCCCTTCGCGTTTTCAAATGGTGGCGCATATGCCAGCGCTGACAATAAAACCGCAACCCTCGATACACCAGAAGTTAAGACCGAAGCTCAATTTGTTGCTGATATGTTCAAAGAAAAATCACTTGTCCGCGCTTCAGATGTTGGTGCTGGATGGTGTGGTGAAGCCATTGGCAAAAAATTGGTTGGCATGACCACTGAAGGTGGTTGGATGGTTAACTTTATGAGACAGAATTATGCCGATGTGCAATGGACTGCTACTTTAATTCCGAGTGGACCCAAGACCCGCGCCGACGTGATCTTTGTCAATGGTCTCGGCATCAATAGCGCCACCAAGTACCCACTTGCCTCTGCTGCTTTCCTCTTCTTTGTAACCGGCGAAGCAAATCAGGGCGAGATCGTAAAAACTGGTTTTGCCTATAGTACTCATCCATCACAGGCTGACCTGGTTGTAGATGCCAACGATAAAGCCATTTCTGCCGGTGGCCTTTTACCCGCCACGCGTGTTGCAAACTGGGGATCCTATACCGGGTTGGTAAATGATGCTGTAAGTAAAGCCCTGGATAGAGTTTTCCTGGGGGATCAGACTGTAGACGAAGCTTTTGCCCAGGCGCAGGCTGAAGCACAAACTGCATTAAACGGTCAATAATCCTCAATTCTTTTCGTTTTCCTCCTTCTTTCCATTACAGAAAGAAGGAGGAAATAATGAGAAATCACTTTTTCCGGTAAGAAATCAAGGACGCCATCATGAAAAAAAATATAGAGTCCTTTCAAATCCGACGTTTCATTGCTGCAATCGTTTCTTTTATTATTGTATTTTCTCTGATTATGATTATTGCAATCTTGAATGCTCCAACGATGAGTGGTGCAAAAGTAATGGCCTCCGTTTCAACATACATGACGGAAATAAAATCTACTGCATTACCATTTATTGGGATCATTGGTATTGGTGGCATAATTCTTGGCTTAATCATTTCAAAAACCGTTTATCAAGTTTGGCCGAATAAAAAGAACCGTTTAACGATGTTCACTGCATATGCTTTTCTCGCTCCTTATTTGATCATCACATTAATTTTTACAGTTGGTGTAATCCTTTTTGCCCTCTATATCTCTTTTAATAGTTATGATATTTTTACTCGACCTCAATGGGTTGGTTTTTCAAATTATATTAATGCGTTTAAAGGGTTTGTTGACCCTTCAAAAAAAGATTTCCTTCAATCTCTATATAATGTTTTTTGGTACACCTTGATTGTGGTTCCATTACAAACAGGGGCGGCCATTTTCTTGGCTGTGTTAATCAATGCTCCAATTCGGATGAAACAATTCTTCCGAACTGTTTTTTATGCTCCAAGCGTGACTTCTTCTGTTGTTATTACACTCATTTTTATGTGGTTCTTTCTTAAGACCGGGTATATTAATTTCTTCATGGCTCAAATTTTAGGAGTCTTTGGGGTTCATTGGCAAAATGTACTATGGTTGGGGGACCCAAGAGGACTTATCCAACTTATTGTCACATCGCTTGGTGGAAACATCCCATCTTCTCAATGGTATTTTAGAGGACCTAGCATCGCCTGGATGTCGATTATGTTTCAGAACATCTTTACAACAGCTCCGACATTCATGATTATGTTTTTGGCAGCCATGCAAGACATTAACCCGATCCTCTATGAAGCCGCGTCCATTGACGGGGCCACAAACTGGCAAAAATTTTGGAAAATTACTCTTCCAATGTTAAAGCCGATCATTCTTATGGTAGTCGTCCTGGGTACTATCGGATCACTTCAGGTATTTGATCAAGTTTATCTGGCAACCTCTGGCGGACCGTTGGGTACATCACTAACCCCTGTTTATCTTACCTTCAGAGAAGCATTGGGTCAGCTTGGACCAATTCGTATGGGATACGCTGCTGCACTCGCTTTTATTTTGGCAGTTATTATTTTCTGTTTTACCTACTTGCAGCGCCGCTTTATCGAAAGCGGTACTGAACAAAACTAGGAGGACAAAATGACAGCGATAGTCGAAAAATACAACCTTAAAATTTTTAAGATAAAGTCAGATAAACCTATATCTCATTACATTGGTTTGGTTTTCCGTTACCTTTTATTAATCGCCATTGGATTGATCTTGTTTACACCCTTTATCCTGGCATTTCTGGGAACTTTTAAAACAGATGCAGAGATTATTGCTTATCCACCCAAATACCTTCCCGTTCATTGGTTGTGGGAAAACTGGTCAACCGTGTGGAAAACGGATATCGGCCGGGGGGGCACTTTTCCGCGCTGGTTGTTCAATACTGCATTTCTTGCCATCACTGTTGCCATGCTTGAGGTCATTTTTTGTTCCATGTCCGCTTATGCATTTGCGCGGATGAAATTCCCTGGCAAGAATTTTGTTTTCAATTTTATGCTGGCCTCAATGATGATCCCTGGTGCTGTAACACTAATTCCTTCTTACGTATTGATGACGAAATTGCATCTGATCAATTCGTTTTTTTCTTTAATTATTCCTGGGGCGGTCAGTGCTGGCGGCATTTTCATGCTTACTCAATTCTTTAAATCAGTTCCTCGTGAACTTGAAGAAGCTGCCCATATAGATGGCGCCAGTAGTTTTCAGATTTACAAAGATATCATCCTGCCTCTTTCACGGCCAGCTTTACTGACCATTCTGATTTTGCAATTTCAGGGTATGTGGAACAGTTTTCTTCCACCACTTTTGTATTTAAACTCCGCAGATAAAATGGTGTTGAACGTTGCGCTTAGTATATTTCAGCAGCAGTATAAAGCACAATGGAATCTTACTCTGGTAGGCGCGATTTTCAATGCAGTGCCGGTCATGATCCTCTTCTTTGTATTTAGCAAATATTATATTGAAGGAGTCGCATACTCAGGGGTTAAGGGTTAAATTTTCAGTGAAACAGACCGCCCTTAAAATCATTCTTCTATCCCTTCAAGATACCTGGCATGATCTTTGGTCAGTTCTGGTGTGCAACATTGTATGGCTTATATCCATATTCCTCATTATCCCGGGACCCCCTGTGACCTTGGCGCTCTATTATTATGCAAACCAAACTGTTCGTGATGAATCGATCAATGTGACGGATTTTTTCAAGGCTATTCCTCGATTCTGGCGGATCGGGTGGCGTTGGGGAATCCTTAATCTTATCGTTTTGGGTATATTGTTGGGAGATACTGTCTTAAGTAGTTACCAGAGTAAATCGCAAATATCCATTTTTATGAGCGGAATCTACTTTACTTTGGTTATGTTTTGGTTGCTACTTCAAACATTTACACTTCCATTTCTACTTGAACAAACTAATCCTTCCGTGTTTTTGTCATTTCGCAACGGAATATCGATGATTGGAAAGAACCCTTTGTTTTCAATATCTTTTCTACTCTTATTGTTATTTACCCTCACTCTTGGGACGATTGCTTTTATGCTTTCTGTCGCACTTGGAGGTGCGTTTGTGGCGTTTGCCGGAAACCGCGCTGTGTTGAATCGGCTCGGAAAACTTTAAAAATATTTTGGAGACTCATGGAACTTCTTCGTAATTTAACCAATCCGATTTTGATACCTGACCTGACTTCGGATTGGGAAACTTATAATGTTTTCAACCCGGCAGTTATCTTTCATAATAACTTGTGGCATATGCTCTATCGTGCCCAGGGTTTGGACTGGATAAGTCGCCTTGGATATGCAGTCAGTGTGGATGGAATTCATTGGAATCGGATGCGCAAACCGATAATGGAACCGCAGGATGGGACGGATTCACGGGGGGTAGAAGATCCACGCGTCGTTGAAATAGAAGGTACTTTCTATTTAACCTATACTGCGTATGGGAGCAGTGTTGCTGATGATGCCAAAGCTACCCATTCCGGTGGAGGAATCCTGCCGATGATAGCCTCAAGTAAAAACCTAATTACCTGGGACCGTCTTGGTTCTATTGTGACCGGTGAAGATAACAAAGACCACGTTCTTTTTCCGAGAAAGATCAATGGCAGGTTTGCTGCTTTACATCGACGCCACCCGAATGTTTGGTTGGCATATTCTGATGACCTTCTTCAATGGCATGAAAAAGATATGTTTCAAATATACGGACCGCGCGAAACCAGTCAATGGGATAGTCTGAGTGTTGGAAACAACGGTGTACCCATTGAAACTTCGGAAGGTTGGTTGGTTCTTAATCATGGGTATACCTCTGACCGAATTTACCGGATCGGGGCACTGCTCCTTGATTTAGAGAATCCATTAAAAGTGATCCGTCGTCCCGCAAACCCGATCTTTTGGCCGCGTGAAATCTGGGAGCTTCGCGGAGATATTCCAAATGTGGTCTTTTCTTGTGCAAACCCGGTGGTGAATGACAAAGTTTATGTTTACTATGGTGGAGCGGATCATGTAATCGGGTTGGCAACGTGTTTATTGGATGAGCTGTTGGACTATGTAATAAATAACGAGTAACTTGGTCCATTTATTTTTTTCACTAGGCAAACCGAAAATTCTTTTGAGAGGTATTGAACATGACTGTTAAGTATGATGATTGGTCCATCTTTGAGGATGAATATATTCCAGAGAAGATCAATCACTCCGAAACGATTTTTACAATTGGTAACGGTTATTTGGGTACTCGTGGAACTTTTGAAGAAAGTGATCCTTCTGAAGTTCGTTCAACATTTATGCATGGCGTTTTTGATGACGTACCGGTTTTTTTTACTGAATTAGCAAATCTACCGGATTGGACGGAGTTGGAAATTTTTTTAAACAATGAGCGATTTTCAATGGGGGAGGGAAGAATACTAAACTTTGAACGAAGGTTGGACTTGAAGACTGCTTCACTTCGGCGCAATATCCGGTGGGAAAGCAAAAAGGGGTTGATTACCAACCTGGCTTTTGAAAGATTTGCCAGTTTGGATAATATTCATTTATGCGGAATGCGCATTGAAATCACACCGGAAAATTATGATGGAATAGTTGAAATTTTCAGTGGTTTAAACGGAAATTCAGATAATCTGGGTTACAAACATTGGGAATGGCTTAACCAAGGTGCTGAAAAGAAAATTGCCTGGTTATCGTCAAGAACACGCTCAACACAAATTGAATTGGCAATTGGTATGAACTTATCGATTGGGACTGGTTTAAAAAATGCCCGGGCTGAATTTTGTGATGTTCATAATCATCCAAGTTTGAGGTCAAGAATTAAAGTCAAATCTGGAGAAGTCATTTCAGTAAGAAAATGGGTACATATTTTTTCAGGTAGAGATTGTAAAAATCCATTAACCAATTGTCAGAGAGCATTGAAGAAATATGCCAACCTTGATTGGGAAACTGCCATGAAAGCTCATAGTGAAGCTTGGCAGAAAGAATGGGATCTTTGTGATGTCATCATTGAAGGTGATCCTGACGCCCAGGCGGCAATCCGTTTTAATGTTTTACAAATGCTAATTGCTGGGCCACGAATGGATGAGCAGGTTAATATCGGTGCCAAGACCTTGAGTGGATATGGATATCGAGGTCATTCTTTCTGGGATACCGAGATATTTATGCTTCCGTTCTTTACATTTACCCGCCCAAAAATTGCCCGCAATCTGCTTTCATATCGTTGGCATAATCTGGCAGGTGCTCGCAAAAAAGCCATTGAAAATGGTTTTCAAGGTGCTCAATTCCCATGGGAAAGTGCTGGTACTGGTGAAGAGGTAACGCCGACCTGGGTTCCTGATCCAAAAGACCACACGAAACTCATCCGAATCTGGACCGGAGACATAGAAATCCACATTTCAGCAGATATTGCTTTTGCAATTTGGCAGTATTGGAAGACAAGCAATGATTCAGATTTCATGACAAATCGTGGTGCTGAAGTAATTATTGAAACAGCTCGATTTTGGGCTTCACGGGTCGAGTGGAGGGAAGCGTTTCAACGGTTTGAGATCAACGATATTATCGGGCCAGACGAATATCATGACCACGTTGACAATAACTCTTACACGAATGCGATGGCTCGCTGGAATTTACAAACTGCTGTGGAATTAGTGGAGTGGATGAAAGAAAACCACACACAAACCTGGAAAAAGTTAAGCAAATCAATAAAATTCAATGAAAAAGAAATGCAAATTTGGAAGCATATTATTGATCTTATTTATATTCCATTCAATGAAGAGAATCATTTAATTGAACAATTTCAGAATTATTTTGCATTGACTGATGTGGATTTATCTTTTATGGAACCTCGAACTGTGTCGATCCAAACTTTATTAGGGATAGATGGCGCAAATTCGACACAAGTCATCAAACAACCGGATGTGTTGATGTTATTGTTCATGTTTCCTGATCTGTTTGATTTGAATACGATTCGAGCGAATTATGCATATTACAACGCCCGTACTGATCACACCTTTGGCTCTTCTCTTGGGCCTTCAATTCAAACAATTATGGCCTGCCGCGTGGGCGATTCGGCAGCTTATGAGCATTTTACGCGTGCAGCCAGTGCGGACCTCTTTGATGTACGTAGTAACGCAAGTGACGGAATTCACGGTGCTTCAGCAGGTGGGATGTGGCAGGCGGTGGTTTTTGGCTTTGCTGGTTTGCATTTTTCAAACACCACGGGTAACTGGGAGTGCCGACCTGCTTTACCAGAATCCTGGACGCGAGTGGCATTTAAGATAATCCATAATAATAAAACCTTATCATACGATATTCATAAGTAAAAGGATTGCATTCTTTCTCCTCTTGTAGGGGTTGGAGACCAGTAGGGTTGCTGGTCTCCAACAATGTTGACAGGCAAATACGATTTAGGATTATAAGCATTTAGCTTGTGACTTTCTGATATTTCATAAATTGGCATTTTTCGAATGATTTTTATTTCATCTTCCTTATCTCCTTGATATACGTCATACGGCGGATTCGCAATCAAAATGTCAAATCCTCCGCTTTCACGGAATATCTCTGAAAAGATAGTTATAAGATCAAAATCAACTTGATACCCAAAAGTCTTTAATGAATTTTTATATCGAGTTCTATTTTTTTCGTCGATTTCACCTAATATTCGTTTACTACCAAGTGAGGAACAAAGTAATTTAACCTAGCGTACCTTTTTTCCAGAAGTCAACAAGAAATTTAATTTTATAAACCTTGTATTCGCTTGGACAATATTTGCTATGTTAGCGTTGGTATGGTTGTACATGCAGATGAAAAAGTGGCGAAGGGTGCTTTCCAGCTCGAGGATTTGTTGAGTGCCACAAAAGATAAGTTACATCCAAAACCTTTTGTTGAAGGGAAAGATTTGAATAAATGGGTTCTCGATAAACCGAAATATAAAGAGCTCCTTTAATCATTCGATTTGTTTTTATTTAAAAATAGGAACGAATGGGAAACGATATTTTTTGAATTTAAAAAGGCTAAAACAGCATTATTTGATTCAAAAACAATAAGAAACCATTCGAATCATTTACCCTTTGCACTAACTAGTTTGGTAATATAACAATAGGTATTGCGGCATATTAGTTCTATTATTATCTAAGGTTTTTGGAAATATTAAGGACCCGTTTGATCCGGCCATGTTACTAAAGGTGGAAGTGATCGCCTATCTATACAAATTATCCGAAAGGCAGGTAGAAGTATTTGTGAATGAAAACTTACCTGCGAAATATTTTGTAGGCTTGGCAGTGGATGGAAAAGCACCGGATCACTCGACGTTGAGCACATTTCGGGAACGGTTATTGAAGAATGGGAAAATGAAGATATTCGAAGAAATGTTAGGACAAATCGTGCAAGAAGCCATGCTCCGAGGAGTCAAGTTCGGCAGTATTCAAATAATTGATAGTGTGCATACTCTGGCAGATGTGAATACAGACAAAGATCAAAGCCGACAACACAAAGGCAAAGGACCTCGTGATCCAGATGCGCAGTGGGGAGTCAAGCACAAACATAAAGTAAAGAACGAGAAAGGGGAAGAAGTGGAACAAATCGAATACTTCTATGGATATAAAACCCATGTGAGTATGAACTCCGAGAACGGGTTGATTACCAGTCTGGAGGTCACTTCAGGGGAAGCTTTCGATGGGCACCATTTCCGTTCCCTGGTAGATCATGACCTGGAACAGGGATTACCCGTAGCTACCTATGCTGCGGATAAGGCTTATGATAACGGTGACAACCACTATCATTTAGAATCACAAAAACTACACTCTGGCATTCATTTGAAGAAAACCCGTATAGAGAAAATGGATCCGCATAAATGGGTCTGGCTCGAATTGGTAAGGACTCCACAATACAAAGAAGGATTGAAGGAAAGGTATAAGATCGAACGCAAATTTGGAGAAGCGAAACAGGGGCATGGGTTTGGTCGCTGTCGTTATAGAGGGAAAGCTCACTTTTCTTTTCAATCCTTTCTCATGGCAATTATCTTGAACCTCAAGCGGATGGTGAAATTATTATTTGGGATCAATTTCAAAGAAAGAGCTTATGCAGCTGAATAACCCAGGAAGAAATGTCGATTGTAGAGAAAAAACCGGAAGTTATATCGGTTTTTGCCCTATTTTTGGCCTTATTCCAAGCCCGTCCAGACTATTTAGCTTTAATATTTGTCTTTTGGCTGGGATTGGGGCGATTTTTGGTAATTTATAAACACCCTCATTATGCCCAAGTTGAACGGGTGTTTATCATTTGGTCAATAGTTTGTAAATGATTGGATGAGGCGCAGCACAACATCTAAGTGCTTTTAAAGACCCGTGCGTGCCAGTATAAAAACGCTGGTGCGCCAATGATCTCAAGCGCGGTAAAGGCGATGAATGGTGTAGGCGGCATTCCAACCTGAAACATGGAAATCAGTCGCCCAATTCCGCCGATAAAGATCATGCTCCATAGGACGCGGTAAAGAAAAACATGCTTTTCCAAGGAGTGGGTAATGTAAAGCACGCAGATTCCCAAGCCCAACCAAACGCCACCGAGGAAGCGCAGATCACTATCGAGCAGAGGGGAGTTTGGCAGGTTCAATTCCTTAAATATTGGGTCATATATACCCATCATGTTAAGAACGCCTGTGATCGTGGGAACCAGGGCAAGAATATAGGTAAGTATTTGAAGTAATTTGCGAGACATGATTTGACTCCCAAGGTTAAAACAACGGTATAACCACCATTATAAAGACAATCGCCAAGACAGCAAAGACAATACCTTAAAAAATCCCACCGAGGGAAGCATATTTTAATTGATGTTCTTTTCGAGGATGACCCTTATCCACTCACTGTAGAGAAGCCAATCATATCCCCTTTACTGCAGGTTGCTGGTGATCCAATTAAAGTGACCTGCCCCACGTTGGAATGCCTGCATGGGGATAAATTAACCGCCTTTGCTCCACATACAACGGGAGTTCAATTCAACAAAGATAAAGATCTCGAGATCATCAAACAACTGTTTGATGTGGCGACGCTGTTTGATTATGTAATACAGGTTGATGGAGCTATAAGCAGGGTATTTGAAACTCATGCCAGCGTGGCGGTGAAGGAGCTCAGGTACCGAAAACTCGGGACAAAAACACCTACCGATGTACTACAGGACACATTTCAAACTTCTTGTATGATCGGTACTTCTGGCAAACTGGGTGTCAAGAGAGAGTACGAAGAGATATTAAGCGGAACTTCAAAACTCCAGGCTTATGTTTATTCAAGCCCTTTCAACTTTCCAAAAACAATCCTCTGTTCGGCTAAAGTAGCATGTCTTGCCGCAGCCGGCATAAGAAAAGTTCCAGCGATCCGGCGCTATGACAGCGGCATTGATCCTTATGCTCGATTGATCCAGAACAGGTCCTACAATCGATTGAACAAGGTCGGACGTTTTGGTCCCGAGCCGTATTTTTATTTCTGCCAGGCGCTTGAGATTTTGGGGTATTTCGACTAATTGCGATAAAAGGATCATTTTGTACTTATTGACGCAGGTCTATTTTTTTAGCAACGATTGTCCTTACGGGACATTAAAATTAATGGGTAATCTTAAAATATCCTATATGAACGATAGAACGAAAAGGACGTGGTTTTTTGACGTTCGTTCATTAATTGTTAACCATCGTGACCACATTCCAGGTTGCAATCGTTTGTAAACCATCCTGCCGAATTTCACTTTGAAGGCGATCTCCATTTCCTGGCTTCAGCTGTAACACCCAGTTCGATTTCACACACAGGTTCCGCTGAGCATTATTCCAAGAAACCAGGTGGGTCAGATAAAATGTGTGCAAGATTATAAATAACAATAAATAATCATTGATATTTCAGGGCGAAATTTCCCACCAAGTTTGTTTCCTAAAGAAAGCATCATTTATGAAATTTCACGGTCTGTTTAGCGAATCTTATGGGTTGCAATTCGTTCTCTCGATCATCCGGTTGCTTCCCCCCGCAATTGGTTACCGCTTGACAGAACAATTGGCGCGCATCATTGCACACAACCGAAAATCACCCATGGTTCAGGCAGTACGCACTAATCAATAGGTAATTTCAGGCTGCCGTGCCAGCGCGGAAGAGATTAACCAGCTGACCGAAGAGGTGTTCATTCACCGTGGGAGGTCCCTGTGCGATTACTACCGATATTTTCAAGACCGGGTTGGAACGGATAAAAAGGTCGTCTTGGATGACAGCTTTATTCGGGTGATCGAACACAGCCAGCGCCGTGATAAGGCACAACTGCTAGTGATGCCGCATTATGTAAATTATGACTTGGCAGCCGCTGTAGCTACCAACCACGGATTAATCATGCAAGTTCTCTCCTGAGTTTATCATTTGCCCCAATTTTTAGCATTATTGATCTCAAAAAAAGGTTTTTAGGGACACTAACCAGGTTTAGGGATGAGATAGAATTAAGGCATGACGTTCATCCGAAAAGTCAAAACAGCAAGTGGAGCTACAGCAATCCAGATCGCAACCAAACAAAAAGGGCAGATAGTCAAGATTGTCCATATTGGTAGCCGGATATTACTTTGTAGTTAATAAAACTGGTTTATACTCCTCTTGCAAAAAACTCTCGGGGGTGCAAAGACCGGGACCATTCCCGTCGTAGTAATAGCGAACTAATCCTCATTGCAGGGTGAAGTAATTCCGTTGTTAAGTGGCTGTAAAATGGTGGGTTACGAACCCTCCGTGCTCCCCTATGACACTCGCGCTTTAAGTTGGCAATTTACTCGTCTGTACTCGACATTACCAGTTTTGTGGCATTTTCATCGATTGTCTTCAAAATGTCAGCAAATTCACTGGCGGTTATATAGGTGGTATTATCATGACTCAGGTATACTCCAACATGTATCACATAATTTCCATATCGACCATTGTACATACAAAGTAGATTCATATAATCTAACTGATAACAATAAATGTCCCACTCATTTGCTTTTAACGATAGGCTCGCCAATTCTGGAAAGGTAGAAAGAGGAAGCAGTTGTACAAACTGACGTCGGTCTAGGTACATCCGGTATCCGCCTTTTGCGCCCCTCTCAACCTTATAATACAAAACGGTTTGAAGAAAATTTTCCGTACGGTCATTAACTGTTCGGTGTAACTCCAAATTTGCTTCTTCTTGTTGGTAGTACCTTTCAGTCATCTCCGTATCTCTGGCATAAACTTCCCAACCGGCAGGGATCTCTGATTCAGGCAGCAGAAGGCGGTCAATGGCAATGGCCTTAGGCGTTTTCTTTGCACACGAACAAAGAGTGACAATTAACATACAGATAGACCAACCGAGTAAAAGTCGCTTATTCATCACTGCCCCCTGACCTGTCGATAAGCATCATTCAGTATTTCTACTGTGAGCACCCCGCTGTTTTCCCTTTGTGCATTGTACAGGTAGATACCAATATTTATCGCCTCATAATCCTTTGGCTCATCACCAATATAAGCCCAATACTCTGTGAGATTTGTATAGGTCTTATTGCTTACCCATTCATTATAAATTGCTGCTGCTCCGGCTCCTCCAAGTAAAAGGTAATCAGGAATTCCAGCGGCTTTTCCTACATATCCATAATGGATATTTGCCAGGTCTTGATAATCTACAACGTTGTTACCGAGTTTAATAGTGCGTACGCTATACTTTTCAAGTTCAACTTTGAAATCCCAAGGAGCTCCATATCCCACCATGTTTGCCCAAGCTTGGTAGGCAGTCACCTGTTTATCAAGATTGGCAGTCTTGAGGTTACTTGCAATTGTCACAACCGTATCACTTTTTGCGTTTTTTTGCGTCGTTGCAATTAACCAGTACGTTAAGTCTGGTGGCTTTACTCCATTATTCAATATGATTGTCAGCGATGATTCTCTTGTATCTATAACCGGGACATTACCGATATAGGTAACTGGAGAGGGAGAAGTGGGAACGGCGACTTTACTCTTTGTCTCCGGGATGCACTTACCATTCTCATCGAAATCTGCGCAAGCATAATTTCCCGTTGGATCATTAAGGTTGATGGGATTCCCGTTCACATAAGCATATCGATCATATGAAGCAGAAGCACCCGCCTGGGGTATTAGCGAATCGGGCTGAATGAAATGCCCTATCACCGGATCGTAGAAACGGGCAATGTAGTAACTCAACCCGATCTCTGTCTCTTGCTGTTGCCCGGTGTACAGCTTGTCGGTTACTGTGGTTCCGCTGCTATAACGCACCTCGCCGTAAGCGCTATACCTAATCTCGGAGGCGAAGCTGCCATCTGCATCTGCCGTCACCGTGGTCGAGTTCACCTGATCCTGTAGCAGCCAGGTAATCACACCGTTCTCGCGCATGGTAACCACCGCGCCGTTGAAGTTGTAGTACTTGCGGGTGTTGGTGTAAGTCCCATCCGTCTTCACTTGGTAGGCGGCGCTGGGGTAGTAGGTGGTGACGTCATCGATCACCGACTTCACCA
>CAZAAJ010000052.1:0-6627 GCA_964483135.1 uncultured Anaerolinea sp.
ACAACCCGGCCGGCGTTTACCGCGCGGTGAAGGAATTGACTGCATGGATCGCACTCCCCGATTGGACGACGGTGCTGCCGGCATTTGCCCGCTGTGTGCGCATCACCCGCGACCAGAAACAGGTATTTACCGTTGATCCTTCAGTATTTACCGAGCCCTCGGAAAAAGAGCTGTTCCAAGCGGTGGAAGCCATCGAAAAGGGGTCCAGGCGCAAGGGCTCGGTGGATGACCTGTTGAACGCGTTTGTTCCAGTCATCCCGAAAGTGAACCGCTTCTTTGATGAGGTGCTGGTGATGGCAGAAGATACCGGACTACGCAGCAACCGCCTTGGCTTACTACAGCGCATCGCCGCGCTGGCAAAAGGCGTGGTGGATCTCTCCTTCCTCGAGGGGTTCTAGAAGCGGATTTGAAAGGGGATACAATTAAGCCACCCTATGACCGCGATTGATGACATCAAAGCCAGGCTGGATATTGTTGACCTCGTTTCTGAGACGGTAAAACTGCGCCGTTCAGGCAAGAGTTATACCGGCTTTTGCCCATTCCACCCCAACAGCAAGACCCCGGCATTTGCCGTCTTCCCCGATTCAGGCACCTGGCGCTGCTTTGGCCAGTGCAACGAGGGCGGCGATATCTTCAAGTTCGTGATGAAGAAAGAGGGCTGGGATTTCTCTGAAACCCTGCGTTACCTGGCAGACCGTGCCGGCGTGGTGCTTGAGCCGTTGACCCCTGAAAAGAGAGCCGAAGAAGACCAGTATGACCGATTAAAGGAATTACTGGAAAGCGCAGTGAAGCTTTACCAGTATCACCTGCTGGAAACTCCTGCCGGCAAGCCCGCCCTGGATTTTCTCGCCCGGCGCGGGGTGACCGCTGAAACAATTCATACCTGGGGATTGGGGTACGCCCCTGCCGGCTATGAAACGGTCTTGGAGCATTTCCGCGCGCATGGCTGGGGCAGCGAGGATTTGTTTGACGTGGGGCTGGTCAACAAGCGTGATGACGGTGGTTATTACGATAAATTTCGCAACCGGGTGATGTTCCCCATCCGGGATGGCGCCGGCAAGATGGCCGGTTTCGGCGCGCGCATCCTGGACCCCAATGACGTGCCCAAGTTCCTCAACTCACCGCAAACCGCCCTGTTTGATAAAAGCCATCTTCTGTACGGGCTGAACCTGGCCCGCAAGCCCATCCGCGAACAGAACCAGGTGGTGATCGTGGAAGGATACCTGGACGTGATCCTGCTCCACCAGGCAGGCTTCACCAATGCTGTTTCTCCCATGGGTACAGCTTTAAATGAAGATCAACTACGATTACTCAACAAACTCTCCCACCGCATTGTGCTGGCGCTGGACGCCGACGCTGCCGGTGAAAAAGCTACGCTGCGTGGTTTGGACCTGGCACGTAACGCGCTTGAGCATGAAACTGAGCTGGCTTTCGACGCCCACGGGCTGCTGCGCCATGAAGCCCGGCTGCAGGCGGATGTGCGTGTGACCCTGCTGCCGCCCGGGATGGATCCAGATGAGGTGGTGCTGCGCGACCCCGAAGAGTGGAAGCAGATCGTAGCCTCTGCGCGGCCGATCGTCATTCACGTGATGGAGACACTGGCAAAGAGCCAGGACCTGAACGATGCCAAGGTGAAAACTGCCATTGCTGCACAGGTAACGCCATTGATAGAAGATGTTCCATCCGCCATTGAGCGCGATACCTACCGCCAGCAACTGGCGCGTCTTTTGAAGGTGGATGAGAAAACCCTGCTCGGGAGCCAGAAAGTGGTGGAACGTACCCGCCGGCGGTCAGAACGCGTGGAAGACCCCCTAAGGATGGGTTCGACTGGAAGGATAGAAAAAGGGGTCGACCAGCGCGTGCAGAGCCTGGAGCACCACGTCATCTCCCTGCTTCTTGCCCGCCCCGAAGCAGTCTACGATCTCAACCGCGAATTGAAGACGTACAGCCTGGAAAACCTATCTGCCAATGATTTTGTGGCGGTGGAAAACCAGACCATTTGCCGGCTGCTGCTCAAAGCACTGGACCAGGATGACCATGATATCCTTCCGTACATAAAATTAAACCTCCCGGCAGAGCTTGAAGAGCGGTTGACGTCCTTGTTGAAAGGGGCTGGACTTGAGAGGACGAATCCCCAAAAGGTGCAGCAGGATGTACTGCGCACCCTGTCAAATTTACGCCTGATCAACCTGAACAATGCTTTAAGTCAATTGAAATTCCTGCAGGAGGATGAAGAACTTGCTGACGAGGAAAAAACAGAACTGGGAAGCCAGATCCTCAATTTAACCATCGCGCGCGGGAAACTGGACCGGGTCATGATTAAATCAACTATTTAAAATTAATCTTGACATTATGGTATAGTTAACTCATTGTTTCAACAAAAACATCGGCAAAACAAAAACCAGTGACAACCCAGAAAAAAACCATTTCATCTACCGTAAAAAAACCAAAATCATCGACTTCGAGCAAGGGGAGTGCGGTAAAGCGCACCCGTGCTCCAAAATCCGGTGTTGCAGGTGAAGAATTTGAGGAAGAGCTTCTCATTAAAAATGATCCTGATGAGGCCCAGATCGTCCAGGTGCGTGAGGATTGGGGAGAAGTCGTACCAGAGGATCCTCTGGAGATCCTGGAAGATCCAACCATCGCGCTGGAACTCTCAGAAGACCCGGTTCGTCTTTACCTGAAGGAGATCGGGCAGATTCATCTGCTGGATGCAGACTCCGAATTCAGGCTGGCAGCCCGCATCGAAGCTAAGGTGCGTGTAGATACACTTTCCCACCACATTCAACCTATCCGGTCGATAGATGGTCACCACCGCCAGTTGTTTGCGGGAATCATCAACGATATGCTCACTTCGTGGGTGCGCCTGCAGGAAGATGCCCAGCGAATTGGTAATACCGAATGCCCTCACCTGGCATTGACCCTGGCTGAAGCGCAGTTGCTGCGCCGCAGCTGGCAGGCAGATGTGCCTTCCTATTTACGTTCTTACCTGGATAATGGACGCTGGGGCAAGGACGCCATCTGGGAAGAACTAGTGCGACATGCTTATACCCTGTTCCTGGGGCTTTACCTGCTTCCGGAACAGATTTCGATCTCGCTGTTAAAAAAGCTAGGCCAGGATGAGACCATGCCGGAAGCCGCCTGGTTCAAGCGGCGCCTGCCCGAGGATAAGGTTCTCAAGGTCGAGACCGAGGGAATCAACCGCCGCGCTGAAGAAGCCAACCAGACGCTCATCCGTGCCAACCTGCGCCTGGTGGTGAGTATCGCCAAACGCTACCTCGGACGTGGTATCTCCTTCCTTGATCTCATCCAGGAGGGCAACCTGGGGCTGTTGCGTGCCGTTTCCAAGTTCGATTCCACACGCGGGTTCAAGTTCAGCACGTACGCCACCTGGTGGATCCGCCAGTCGATCAGCCGTTATATCGCCGAACACGCGCGCACCATCCGCATCCCGGTGCACCTGTTTGAAGCCATCACCCGACTGCTGCGCATACAGCGCTCGCTGGTTCAGGTGTTAGGGCGTGAGCCGACCCAGGAGGAACTGGCGCTGGAAAGCGACCTGCTTTCACCTGAAGACGCCGCTGCCATCAAACGCGCCCGCGAGACAAACCAACCCATGGATGGCGAATTACAAAAACGCTGGACATGGGCGACGGTCAAAGTGCAGCGCATCCTGCAATCGGCGGAAGAACCCATTTCTCTCGAACGCCCGGTGGGCGATGAAGAGAGCAGTCAGTTGGGCGATTTCATCGAGGACGATGACGCGATAGAACCCATGGATGCTGCCGCTCGCGAGATGCTGCGTGAACAGGTGCAAAACGCCCTGGCGGCGCTTTCTGAGCGGGAACGACAGGTGTTGGAACTGCGCTTCGGGCTGATCGATGGCAAAGATCACACACTTGAAGAAGTCAGCCGGTATTTTAATGTGACCCGTGAGCGCATCCGGCAGATCGAAGCCAAAGCCTTGAGAAAATTACGCCATCCCACGCGCAGCCGCCATTTGCGCGAATACCTGGGATAAATTCGGCTTGACAAAAGGGACAATCATACTCTTAATTTCTGACTTGCACCTCATTTTTATTCATGTTATACTTTGATCACCTGAGGATACGTAGATTATTAAGCAATAGAAGACCTTTCCCTGACCGGTAAAGGCGAATCAATTCCCTACTCCCGAAAATAGATTCTTTTTCTCCCCTGCCTTGCAGGTGGAATCCCATAAACCTTTAGAAAAGACTGAAAGCTGGATGAATTAAATATGAACATAATCGAGATGGAAAACGCCCCCCTGGCAACACTGCGCAAAGCAGCCGAAGAACTAAACATTCCCAATGCAAATCGACTGAAAAAAGAGAACCTCATCATCAACATCTGCAAAGCGGAGGCAGCGGCGCAGGGTGTTGAGGTTAAAGGCGGTATTTTGGAGATCACTCCTGAAGGAGTGGGTTTCCTGCGCAACAACTATTCCATCGGAAGTGAAGATGTTTATGTTTCCCAGGCGCAGTTACGCCGTTATGACCTGCGCATGGGCGATTTTGTGATCGGGGTAGTGCGCCCTCCGCGCGACGCAGAGCGGCATTATGGGCTGCTTAAAGTCGAAAATGTGAACGGGCTTACCCCCGAAGAAACACACACCCGCAAGACCTTCGAATCTCTTACCCCCATCTTCCCCGACAAGCGTTTTGACCTTGAAACGGACCGCTCGATCCTTTCCTCGCGCGTGATCAACCTGATCGCTCCGATCGGGCGCGGGCAGCGCGGTATGATCGTTTCACCGCCCAAGGCTGGCAAGACCACCATCCTCAAACAGCTGGCAAATTCAATTGCCGCCAATAATCCCGAGATTCATTTAATTGTTGCCCTCATTGGCGAACGCCCGGAAGAAGTGACGGATATGGACCGCTCGGTGGATGCTGAGGTGGTAGCCTCAACTTTTGACGAGCCGGTCAGCTCCCACGTGCGCACCGCTGAAATCACCCTGGAACGCGCCAAGAGACTGGTGGAAATCGGGCGGGATGTGGTCATCCTGATGGACTCGCTCACCCGGCTGGCGCGCGCTTACAACCTGGTGGTTAACCCATCAGGGCGCACCCTCTCCGGTGGTATGGATCCTTCGGCGTTGTATCCCCCCAAGAAATTCTTCGGCGCCGCCCGCAATATCGAAGAAGGCGGCTCGCTTACCATCATTGCCACCGCCCTGGTGGATACCGGCTCCCGCCTGGATGACGTTGTCTATGAAGAGTTTAAAGGCACCGGCAACATGGAGCTTCATCTCTCGCGCCGTCTGCAGGAACGGCGCATCTTCCCGGCCATCGATATCGAACGCTCGTCCACCCGCCGCGAAGACCTGCTGCTCGGACCAGATATCCTGCCGCGTGTGTGGCTGATGCGCCGCATGTACCTGCAAATGATCGCCACCCCGCCGCAAGGCGCAGGCATGGATCCCTCTGTGGCAACCGAAGCCATCCTGCAGCGGATGATCAAGACTAAAAACAACCTGGAATTCCTGGAAAATCTTACGGAGGATTAGTGAGTTCAAAAAAGAATACCCCGGAGGTCCAGGTGGAGGAATCAAAAACCACTCCAACCCGGACGAACAAATGGGTTCCTGTGCTCTCCTGGGTTGTCACCGCATTATTAGTAGCCGTACTGGTTTTGGTTCTCATAAAAGTAAATCCGTTCGAAACCGCGACTGCTTACCAGCCAGTTAACCCCATCGTTGAGAATCCGCAGCTCACGTTGCCGGCGATGCCATCTTCCCAGGTCAACTATGATATTCCGCGCATGGTTGAATTTGATACGCTCATCCCCGATGGCAACCGACAGTACCCGATCAAATACACCGTCCAGCAGGGAGATTCGATTTTTTCGATTGCCAGGCAATTCAACCTGAAACCCGAATCCATCCTGTGGGCAAATTTTGACCTGCTTGATGACGACCCGACCTTAATCTCTCCGGGATGGCGATTGACCATACCGCCAACCGACGGTATTTACTATAAGTGGAAGACAGATGACACACTGGAAAAGGTGGCGGAGAAATACTACGCCAACGTGGATGACATCATCGCCTGGCCTTCCAACCACATGGATATCAATAACCCCGATACTTCCAACCTGGATTACGTGATGATCCCTAATGGCTGGCGCGAACTGGTGGCATGGATCAAGCCGATGGCATTTGCGCCGCGCTCGGGGGTCACCCGCATCGTGGCAGGTCCCGGCGGCTGCCAGGCTCCTGCAACAGGACCTATAGGTTCAACGGCTTTCATCTGGCCAGTGGGCAACCACTTTTTATCCGGCTATGACTATGCCTCCTATCACCTGGGCATTGATATCGCCGCCGCTGAAGGCACCCCAATTTACGCTTCTGATGCAGGAACAGTTATTTACTCCGGATGGAATGACAGCGGCTATGGCTACATGGTAGAGATCGATCATAACAATGGCTACCAAACCATTTATGGTCATATGTCCTCGCTTTATGTAAGTTGTGGCAGTAGTGTTTACCAGGGACAACCCATTGGTGCAGCTGGTTCCACCGGTAAATCCACCGGTGCGCATGTGCACTTTGAGGTGCGCCTGAACGGGGGGTTTGTCAACCCCTGGTATGTGCTGGGGCAATAA
>CAZAAJ010000052.1:6727-20511 GCA_964483135.1 uncultured Anaerolinea sp.
CACCGTGGTCGGATCGACGGTCACCACAACGGTCGCGCCGCCAAGGTCCCACTCCGCCGGAGGGTGCTGTTCCAGCAGAGTGCCCGGGTTGGTTCCCCGCAGCAGCATCTGCCAGCGGTAAAGACCGGCGCGCTTTTCATAATAACAGGGTGCAGGACCGATGATATCTGTCTGGCGCAGGTCAGCCTCTTCGATCCAGGCAAGCAACCGCTCCCTTGCGAGCAGCGCCTGTTTTTGCACAACCTCCGGCTTTGGATGACGAAATTCCAGCCTGATCAACCGGCTGTACGGGGGATAATGCAGTTTTTTACGGTACTCCAACTCGGTTTTCATGAATTGATCGAAATCATACTTTGCCGCACACTGAAGGGCGTAGTTCTCCGGTTCAAAGGTTTGCAGGATGGTTCTGCCGCCCAGTGTGCTCCTGCCGGAACGGCCGGCCACCTGGGTGATGAGTTGGAAGGTGCGTTCGGAGGCCCGAAAATCAGGCAGGTGCAGAGTGAGGTCTGCCAGGATGATGCCCACCAGGGTCACCAGCGGCAGGTCAAGCCCCTTGGCAAGCATCTGAGTGCCAATGAGAATATCGGCACGGTGTTGAGTGAAATGGTCGAGGATCAGGTCATGCGCGCCTTTGTAGCGCGCGGTATCGGCGTCCCAGCGCAGGGTGCGGGCGGCAGGGAATTGTTCAAGGATGAGTTTTTCAAGGCTCTCGGTGCCCATACCGAACTGGCGCATATTGACGCTTCCGCAGGAGGGGCAGGTTTTCGGCATCTGGCGCTGATGGTTACAGTTATGGCAGAGGAGCAGCACACTGTCGGCATGCCAGGTGTACTGGGTGTTGCAGCGGCTGCAGCGCAGAACGAATCCGCAGTCCCGGCAAAACACGTAGGAGGCGCTGCCGCGGCGATTTAGAAATAGGATTGCCTGTTCGTTGCGTTCCAGAACTTCGCCAAGCTCTTTTTTTAATGAAGTGCTCAACGCGCTGCGGTTACCACCGCGCAGCTCGGCACGCATATCCACGATCTCAATATCAGGCATAGGCGGGGCTGCGGGAATTGTGGAGGTGACTTCACCCGGCAGCCTGGACGCGATGCGGTTGGGCAGGCTGACGACGGGCCACTTGTGCTGCTGGAATTGCGCCAGCATCTCGATGCCCGGGGTGGCAGATCCCAGCAGGAGCACCGCATTCAACACCCGGGCATAAGCCATGGCTGCGGCAACCGTGTGATACTGGGGAGGATTGTCTTCCTGGTGATAGGAATGGTCATGGCATTCATCAATGATGATCAGGCCCGGATCGGGCAGGGGGGAGAACAGGGCACTGCGCGGACCGACAACGATGGGTAGCCTGCCCATGCGGATGCGGCGCCAGGTGTCGTAACGCTCGCCCGCTGAGAGCTTGGAATGGATCAAACCGACCTTGCCCGGGAAGCGCGCGAAAAACCGCCGCGCGGTCTGCGGGGTGAGCGAGATCTCCGGAACCAGGATGAACGCGCCTTTTCCCTGTGCCAGCACTTCCTCGACGGCTTTCATATAGATCTCGGTCTTGCCTGACCCGGTCACCCCGTGAAGCAAAATGGGCACGCGCTTGGCTGCGTCCCGGATTTGCGCGTCTACCATGCTCATCACCTGCAACTGGTCGGGTGTCAGTTCCGGAGCGGTGGTCAGCACGGGTTTCAGATTTGCCAGCGGGTCGCGCCAGACTTCGGTTTCTCCCAACTGTATCAGACCCAGTTCAGAAAGCCTTTCCAAGTCAGCGCTGTTGGCACCGGTTTCGGCATAGACCCAGTTCACAGTCACCGGGATGGCTTCGGATTCAAGGTAATCGAGGACGCGTTTTCGCCGTGCGCGTAATTCTGCGCCGCGACCGAGGACCTTTAATCCTTCTTCATCGGCGGGAACATTGCCGAGGAAAAGGGAGGTGCGCAGTACCTTGGGGCGCACGGACGGCGGCGGTAGAAAGGGCGTAAGTGTGAGAATTCCCTGTTTTGCCAGCGCGGTCGCGCTGCTGCGCCAATCCGTGTTCGGCAGCGTACTCTGCAGCTGCGAACCGCGCATTTCGCCACGTTTTTTCAGCAGGGACACGATGCGCTCCTGCGTTGGAGAAAGGGAGTTTATTTCCGGCTCGCCTTGTAGTTGTACGCGAACATCTGCGTGTTGGCTCAAACCAGGCGGGATCATCAAGTCCAAAAATGCAGCGATGGTTGAAAAATTCTGCCTGGCCAGTCCTTCTGCCAGTTCGATCTGCGCGCGCGTGACTACCGGTTCGCTTTCAATGAGGGCATCCACCAGGCGGGTTTCGGCGACCATCGCTTCCTGCGGCAGCGCAGTCACGATGCCCTGCACCACCTGCCTGCCAAAGGGAACCTGCACCAGGGAGCCGATCTGGATAGTAGAGGCCAATTCATCAGGGATGGTGTAATCGAATACCCCTGAGACCTGGGCGATGTTGACCGAAATACGCGCGAAACGGGTCATTCTTAGGTCATCCGGTGATGGCAGCAGCGGCATATCCCACCACGCTTGAGGCGTCGCCGGAGGCTTCCGCCGAAGTGGTGTGATGCAGGAGGGTCACTTGCTTTGCACCCAGGAAGCGGGTGGTCCACAAAGCGAGCGCAACCGCGCCGGCGCCGCAGGCAAATCCCTCGTGAGAGGCTTCGGCATCCAACACGCCTTCCGGATCAAACTTGATGAAGTATTTTGTCATGGCTTTATCCAGCGCATTGGCGGTGGCTTCAGGGTAAAAATGGGAAAGATCGGTACTCGCCACCACCAGGACGCGTTTATTTGATAGAGTGTTGGCGATAACGCGGGCGGTTTCCTGTAGTTTTTCCGGGTTGTGCGTGCGAACCATGATCGGCACCAGCTCAAACCCGCCCTTTAGCGCAATCTGTAAGAAGGGCAGTTGGATCTCAAGCGAGTGCTCCCGGTCATTGGTGATACGCTGGAGGGACAAATTGGAATGTGATTCCTGGAGTTCGGCATCGATTTCGTTCACTAAATCAGAAGCGATAGGAACTTCTCCCAGCGGGGTGGCGTAGGCAGCATGACCGGTGGTGAGCAGGTCGAAGGGCTGGTAATCATGCAATGGACTGAACACCGCGCATATATCATATTGCTGTCCCTGCACACAACGGTAGGCATACCCGGAGGTTGACCCGGAATAATAATAGCCGGCGTGTGGAGCGATCAGACCGTAGATTTTCTCCTGAATATCACAGGGAGCTGCCTGGTCAAGGTACATCTCAATGTCGCTTTGCAGTGCATCCCGGCTGCCGGGATACCAGGAACCGGCAATGGGGGAGGGGCGGACGGCTGAAATCTCTCGCATGGATCACCTCGTGAATAATTCCATTATACCGATTGCTGCCAGATTTATCAGATAAGAAAAACCTTCCCCCGCCATTTCGGGAGAAGGTTCTATCTTTGAAGAAGGGGATTTCTTAATGCGCGAGATAATCCCAGGGGTTCACTTTTGTGGATCCGTTGCGTAGCTCAAAGTGCAGGTGCGGACCTGTTGAGTTGCCGGTCGTGCCAAGGTCTCCGATGACATCGCCCTGGAAGACATAATCGCCGCAGCCTAACCGGACCTGGTTCAGGTGGGCATAAACAGACTGCCAGCCATTGCCGTGATCCACTACGATCAGGTTGCCATATCCATTAGTGTTCCAGCCTGAATACACCACAACGCCGGCATCCACCCCGTAGACCGGGTTACCGATCTTGCCGGCGATATCAATGCCGAAATGGTTGGTGCTCGGTGAATAATTGTAACCTGAAAGGTAGGTTTCGGTGGTCGGCCAGATAAAGGTGCCGTTTCCGATAGGCCCATCGTACACCAGGCCGCAGTAACCGGGTCCCATGGTTGAGGCGGCTGCAGGGTTTGCGCGGGTGAATGTTGGCAGCCAGTCGGTGAACTGCCCGGTGCCGTGCGGGATGAAGATGAGCTTGCCATCGGGAATGTTAGGCATGGAGTAATCGCCGATGGTATCGCGGTCGAGGTGATTCCACGGCCAATCCAGGATATCGTCGACACTGGCACTTGTGCCCTTGGCGACGCCGTTCAACCCGTCAACGCCTGCCACCCATTGGTGCACCACGCCCTGGAAGGGGGGGATCAGCAGCGTAAGGCCCGGCCTGATGAAGGCGGGATTATCACCCAGGATATGCTTGTTGCTCCAAAGCACCCACTCCGGCTGCAGCCCGAACTTCTCGGCGATGCCGAAGATGGTATCCCCGGCGACCACCTGGTACTCGATGATATCTTCGCGGGGCTTGGCGGGCAGGTTGGTATGGTAATCAGCGGCGCGGTTGATGGAAAAGTTGCTGACAGCGAACGCCAGCGGGTTTTGCGCTGACGGGAGGGTGGGCATCACCGCGATGGTTTCGGCTGTTGGCGTTGCCTGTTCACTTGACTTTTGCCCTTTCAGGAAGTACGTTCCCATTACCCAGACCACTAAAAGCACCAGCAAGCCCGTGGCCAGCACGGTGCCGGTTTGCATGGCGGATTCACCCAGTCCAAAACGCAGCAGGCGGTTCCACATCCTGCCGGTGGAGAATTCCTCTTTAGTTTTCGGTAGTTGCTCGTTGTTGCCGGGTTGCAACCCCTCGTCCTGAGGCTCCTCAGGCAAGGGAGATCGATTCGAGTCCATTTTCACCTCGGGGAAAAATCATAACACCTCCGCGGGAGGTGGTCAAGCGAAGGGTTTAACACGAAGGGTTTAACAGCGAAGGGTTGACAGTGTTAAACCAAAGTAGAAATGTCCCCTTTTACCAAAGTTAAAATGTCCCCATACGTGGAGGCAGAAAGCAAGTAGGGTGCGGCACGTGCCGCACCCTACTTGCTTACCCCGCAGCTCCCGCAATATAAATGAACAATATTTTTTTATTATACAGTTGCATGAAGCGTTATTATCGCAGAACAAAGCATAATGAACTTCCAAAAAGTTCCTATGCTATACTCATTTAATGGTTTCATCTCGTTACCAGTTGGTGTGCCCGGTTTGCGGCGCAAATTTTGATCCTGAAATTCCACAGACTTTCTGCGAAGCCTGTGCCTCTCCCATCCTCGCAAAATATAATCTATCAATAATTAAGATCAAGTGCGAGGAAGTTAGCAGCCGCCCGCGTGGTATTTGGAGATGGCGTGAACTCCTTCCTGTGAATGACCCGGCTCATTTTCTCACCTTGGGGGAGGGTGATTCTCCCCTTTTGGCCGCAGCTAACCTTGGAAAAAAACTTAGGCTTTCCAACCTTTATATAAAGGACGAATCCAATCACGCCACGGCTTCTTTTAAAGCGCGTGGAATGGTGGTGGCGCTTTCCAAAGCGATTGAACTGGGATTGCGCGAGTTTGTGATCCCGACTGCCGGCAATGCCGGCGGAGCGCTGGCAGCCTATGCAGCCCGTGCAGGCTGTAAAGCGCATGTCTTCATGCCGGCTGATACTCCCAGGGCTAACCAGATAGAAGTTCGCATGGCAGGCGCCGACCTCATCCTTGTGCAAGGGTTGATCAACGAAGCCGGAAAACAGGCGCGTGAAGCAGCGCAACAAAATGGCTGGTTTGACGTCTCTACCTTCAAGGAACCGTTCAGGGTTGAAGGCAAGAAAACGATGGGATTCGAGCTGGCTGAAGGATTTGACTGGCAGCTCCCGGATGTAATCATTTATCCCACCGGTGGGGGAACCGGGCTGGTGGGTATGTGGAAAGCCTTTGATGAGATGGAAGCGCTGGGGTGGATCGATTCAAAACGACCGCGCATGGTGAGCGTGCAGGCAGCCGGCTGCGCGCCGGTGGTGAAAGCCTTCCAATCGGGGGCAGAACGTTGTGAATTCTGGCCGAATGCATCCACGCTTGCATCAGGGCTGCGGGTTCCCGCTGTATTTGCGGACCGCCTGATCCTGGATGTGCTGCGAAAAAGCAACGGCACCGCGCTTACTGTTACTGACGAGGAGATCCTGGTTGCCCAAAAAGAGATAGCAGTCAATGAGGGTATTTTTGCCGCACCGGAAGGGGCTGCCACATTTGCAACTCTCAGGTATCTTTTAGCCAAAGATTGGATACAATTAAAGAATAAGATCGTTTTATTCAACACGGGCAGTGGTTTGAAATATGTAAGTTGACGAGGAATTTATGGACAATGATATTAACCGCTCAGCGCTTGAAGTGTTATTTTCCGTCAGCCGTGAACTGACTACAACGCTAGACCTTCATAAGGTGCTGGCGCGGGTCCTGGTTATCTCCACGCAGAACCTGGGGGCTGAACGCGCAAGCCTGGTAATCCTGGATGATAAGGGAAAACCAGTGGATGCTGCAATTTTATATGATGGCAAACTGACGCCGCACACGGTGAAACAACTACAGGATGTGGTTGCTTCAGGGCTGGCGGGTTGGGTGATCAAGCATAAAGAGCCTGTAATCATCAGCAATACCCTGAAAGATGAACGCTGGCTGCAACGTCCTGGTGCGGTGAAAGATTCGAGTTCAGCCAGGTCGGTATTGTGTGTGCCGCTGATGGCGCGCAATAAGCTGGTTGGCGTTTTGACCATTGTGCATGCAGAGCCCAATTTTTTCAGTGAAGAACAATTTAAGTTACAACAGGCAATCGCTGACCTGGCGGGTATTGCGGTTCGAAACGCCCAACTGTATGCTGACGTGGAATCCGCCGGACGTCGATACCACGATCTCTTCGAGAACAGCATCGACCCGATCTTCATTACAACCATCACCGGAAAGATAACCGAGGCAAATCATCAGGCAGTTATTACCACCGGGATGGAGAAAACATCACTGGTTAAGCTCTCGATTGACGAACTTCATGAATTGAACAGCGAAAAGGTCGGGGACGGGTTTTCTGGGCTCAAGGACGGGGCTACCGTGACATACGAGTCCACCTTGAAATGTGCGAACAGCGGCATAAAGCCTGTTGAGGTCCATGTGTCGACCATTCATATTACAGAAACTCCGCGGCTGCAATGGTTATTCCGGGACATCAGCGAGCGCCTGTACATGGAAGAGTTACGCGAAGACCTATCGGCGATGATCTATCATGATCTGCGGTCGCCGCTGGCTAACATCATTTCCAGCCTGGACATCCTGCACTCCATGGTGCCCGAAAAATCCTCCACCGAAATGCAACTGGTGGAAATTGCGCAGCGGTCATCGGAGCGGCTGCAGCGGTTGATCAGTTCGCTGCTGGATATTCACCGCCTTGAATCCGGGCAGCAGATTGTTGAAAAGACGCTCGTAAGCATCGTGGAACTTCTTGATGATTGCGTGGAGACCGTTACCCCCGCGGCGATTGCCCGCGAGGTGACCATTGAAAAAGAAATTTTAGGTTCACTGCAAGAGGTGAGCGGCGATAGTGAAATGCTGCGTAGAGTGGTGATCAACCTGCTTGAAAACGCAATAAAATTTTCACCGCCGCATAAGATTGTGACTATTGCTGCCAAACAGAGTGGAATGAATGTGACCGTCTGGGTGGAAGACCAGGGACCGGGGATTCCGGTAGAACAGAAAGACCGGATTTTTGCCAAATTTGTCCGTTTGAAAAGCGAGGGGATGGCTAAAGGATTTGGTATTGGACTGGCGTTTTGCAAGCTGGCGATCCAGGCGCATGGAGGCACGATCTGGGTGGAGAATTCCACTTCAGGCGGCTCGCGATTCCTTTTTACGCTGCCGGCTGTCTTATAACTCCATCCTTATTGAGGGCGTATGCAGGAAATTTCCTCAAACATATTCATTGAGAATGCTTATCCGGGGGTCACCCTGGCAGCCATCCGCTGCCGCCGGGGATTGTTATTGATTGATTCCCCATTAAGAATCGAAGATGCCCGTAACTGGCGTTCGATACTGGCGGGGATGTACAGCGGGTTTGACCGCCTGCTGGTGACACTGGATGAGCACTATGACCGTACCCTGGGCACTCGGCAAATGGAATGCATGACCGCCGGGCAGGAGGCGCTGTACCACGCGCTGCGCGACCGTCCGGTTTCGTTTAAAACCCAGGGACAGGACACGGGAGCGGAATGGGAGTTGGTGAATGGGTTGGGGGTAGTCCGATGGGCGGTACCCGATATTACCTTTACCAAATCACTTGATCTGTACTGGGGTGATTTCCCGGTCCATCTTCAGACTGTTCCAGGGCCATCCCGCGCTGCAATTTGGGTGGAATTGCCAAAACAAAAGATAATTTTCATTGGCGATACAGTGATCCCCGGGGCGACTCCTTTTTTAGCTGCCGCTAACCTCCCGGCATGGCAGGATGCCATTGCACTGCTGTTAACCCCGGCATTCAAAGAGTACACCTTCATCTCCGGGCGGGGCGGTGTTGTGCCTGCAAGTGAAGTAAAGGTACAGGGTAAATTTCTGGCAAAAGTACAGCAGGTAGTTGATAAACTTTCCGGAAGAGAAATTAATTCACGCGAAATTGATCATGCCTGCCTGCAACTGCTAAAATCATTTGATCTTAAGACTTCGCGGTTTGACCAATATTATTCCAGGCTGTCCTTTGGGTTGTCCCAGTATTGCAGGCAGCGTACCTTGGCAGGAAATTAGCGATATGAGTAATGAAGAGGTAAAAGCCGCCGCAACGATGCGGGAAGTTTTGACACGCCTGTCATCAGCTTTCGGTACTCCCGATTGGCGCAACCCGCTCCCGCCTGTGGATGAGTTGGTTTGCACCATCCTTTCTCAAAATACAAACGACCGCAACCGGGATATTGCTTTCAGCGCATTAAAACACCGCTTTGCAGACTGGGACGAGGTGATGCATGCTGAAGAAAATGAGATCATCGACACCATCCGGGTTGCCGGACTGGCCAACCAGAAGGGTCCGCGCATCCAGGCGGTGTTGAACCAGATCAAGCAGGAGAGGGGTAATCTCGACCTGTCTTTCCTGGCTGAGATTCCGGTGGAGGAGGCGCGTGAATGGCTGCTGCGGTTCAAAGGAGTTGGTAGAAAAACTGCCGCGATTGTGTTGCAATTTTCGCTCAACCGGCCAGCTTTCCCGGTGGATACCCATATTTACCGCGTTACGGGAAGGCTGGGGGTACGCCCCGCCGCTCTCAGCGTAGAGCAGACGCACATTTTTATGGAAAGAATAGTCAATCCGTCCGAATATTATGCCGGGCACCTCAACCTGATCCGGTTGGGGCGTGAGATCTGCCACGCACGAAAGCCGGATTGCCTGCACTGCCCGGTGAACGACCTGTGTGAATATTTCCGGGAAAATTCTCCACAAGGCAATGCGCAATGACGCGGCTAACCCTTGTCCGTCATGGGCAGACGGATTGGAACCTTGCCAGGCGCTACCAGGGGCAAAAAGATATCCTGTTAAACGTTGAGGGCTTAAGGCAGGCGCAATTGCTTGCCGGACAATTGGCAAATGAACCCTTTGATGTGATTTATTCCAGTGACCTGCAGCGTGCGCTGCAAACCGCGCAAGTACTGCACCAGGGGCGCAATATTCCTCTACGAACTGACATTCGACTGCGGGAGATCTGTTTTGGCGACTGGGAAGGGGAAGTATTCTCAGAGATGTTCGCTAAATACCCGGAGCGGTTTGCTCTCAGCCGCAGTGATCCCGGCGTCGTCATGGCGCCGGGGGGAGAAAGCGTGGCGCAGGTGGCGGCACGTACCTCATCATTCGCGGATGAAATTAGCACTCTTTATCCTGCGGGCAGGGTGTTGATCGTCACACACGGAATGGCACTGGCAACACTGGTGTGCCGGGCGAATGGAGTACCGCTCACTGAAGCGCACAAGATGGTGCCGGAAAATGCCCTTCCTGTTGAAATAACCTGGGGAGCAAAAGATAACTAATTTAGAACGAGTTTTCTAAAACTATTGACATTTAGAAATAATGTTCTATAATGTGACTGTATTTACTCATTGGATTAGTCGATCAGGAGAAAACAGTCATGAATCTCTCAACCACCCGTAACTTATACAACACATCGTTCAAGAAGATCAGGAAAACCCGAGTTCGTTCGGCAAGTGTGTACGGCTTTATCATCGTTCTGGCAATGATCGCGTTCGAGGCATTCAATTATGGCACAACCACCTATGCCCTGCGTGACTTGCTCGGTGACCTGCGGTTCGCAGGGTTTCAGTGGGCGACCCTGATGGCGCTGGCGTTTTGCGGCATCGATTTTGCCGGCATTGCCCGTCTAATCACCCAAAAGGGAAATGAAGGCGACCGCAAGGAATCGTGGTACCTCTTTGGCGCATGGTTGATCGCTGCCACCTTCAACGCCGCGCTCACCTGGTGGGGAGTTTCCATCGCCATCAGCAATCATACCACCGCCAGTGCTGCCATCGTCAACCCGAAGGCACTCACCACCGTTGTACCGCTGTTTGTTGCCATCCTGGTTTGGGTTTGCCGCATTCTTATCATCGGTTCGCTCTCGAGCGCATTGGAACGCATTTCGCCTTCCACAGTCACTCCCCGAGCGCGGCAATCACAGGTAACGCTGCGGCGAACATCTGCTCCTTCAGCCGCAGCCCGCCAGCCGGTGGAATACAATCGCCAGGCTCCTTCCAGCCGCCCGAATGCTTCTATTGCTGCCCGCCCTCAACAACCAACTGCTTACCGTAGTTTTAACGGACAGCCATCCCATAAATAATTCTTCCGCCTGGTCAGCGGATATTTTCCCCCATGAAGGTACAGCCCGGTGAATTCCGGGCTGTATCGTTATTCGAACAATGGAAATTGAACTACAAACTCAGTACCTTTTTTTAGTTCTGAAAAGACCTCGATGGTGCCGCCATGCTGGTTTACGATCCATTGGGCGATGGATAAACCCAGCCCAAAACCGGTTCCGATGGTGCGCTTCCGTGATTTTTCACCCCGGTAGAAGCGTTCAAAAATATGCGGCAGGTCCTCGGGGCTAATGCCGGGGCCGTTGTCTTTAACGCAAATCCGCACCCACTTAACACCTGTCTGCATAATTATGCGAATCTCATCCCCCTTGGATGTATATTGGAGGGCATTCCCCACCAGGTTGAAGAAAACCTGTTTTAAGCGGTCTTTATCCCCATTGATCTGGATTGGAGCCAGTCCTTCCAGTTTCAGGCTTACCCTGTCTCCCGCGATCACTTTCATTTGTTTGAACACATCCAGGAGGACAACGTCGAGATCGACCTTGGCAAAATTCAAAGCCATGGCGCCGGTTTCGGTCTGGTTGATGAGCAGCAGGTCACCGACGAGGCGGGTTAACCGGTCTACTTCACCCTCTATATTCGACATGGATTCTTCATCCGCGCCGATGCGGCGCATGAGGCCCACATTCCCTTTGATTACCGTTAACGGTGTTCTCAGCTCGTGGCTCACATCCCCCAAAAAGCGCTGCTGGGATGTGAAAAGCTGATCCAAACGCGAAAGGGTTTGGTTGAAAGCGGTGATCAATTTTCCTACCTCGTCCTCCCGGATGCGATCAGTTGGGATACGCCGCGAGAGGTCATCGGCTTTGGTGATCTGGGTAGCGATATTGGTCATCGTGGCGAGTGGTTTCAGCACCTGGCGGGTTGAAAGGAAGGTGGCAACCATTGAAATGACCATGGCTACGCCGGTGAGGATGATGAGAATAAAGGATAATGTGCGCTGGACCTCGTCAAGAATGGTTAGGGTAATTGCAATTTGCAGGGTGCCTGCCGGCCCGCGCGTGGTGTAAAGGGGTACAGTGAGTACGCGCAGGTGCTGCCCTCCAACCGCAACTGTTTTTATGGCTGTGATACCGTGCAAACGGGTGGCTGAATCCATTGAAGTACCGATCCCGGTTGGCCGGGCAAACTGGATACGGCCATCAGTACCCCACACCTGGATGATCAGGTTTTCGGTTGGCTGGTAGTTGGCCACGGATCGCGCATCGAACTGACCGTTAATATTCAGACGAAGGAGTTTTATCAGGTCACCCGCGGCTTTATTCAGACTGGTATCGATCTTGTTATAGAGGTTCACGCTGGCAAGCCCATATACCAGACCGCCAAAGAGCAGCAGGACACTTGCCAGTAATGTGGTGTAAAGCAGGGTTAGTCGTAAACGCAGTGACATTTGGGAGCTTAGGCTGTTTCGCGCATCACGTATCCCACGCTGCGAACTGTGTGGATCAGGCGGATCTCGCCATCGCTTTCCAGTTTCTGGCGCAGGTAACGGATGTAGACATCAAGGACATTGCTCTCGCCGCCAAAATCATACCCCCAAACACGGTCAAAGATGATCTCGCGAGTGAGCACCTGGCGCGGATGGCGCATGAACATTTCAAGCAGGTCATATTCCTTGGCAGTGAGCATGATCAAGCGGCTTTTGCGGGTGGCCTGGCGGGTGGAGGTATCCAGTGCCAAATCGCCGAAAGTGAGAATGGGAGCGCGTTCCACCTGGGTACGGCGCAGCAGGGCGCGGATACGCGCGAGCAATTCATCCAGTTCAAAGGGTTTTACCAGGTAATCATCAGCCCCCGCATCCAGCCCTTGTACACGGTCTTCGAGAGTATCTTTTGCAGTGAGCATGAGGACCGGCTGGTTGCCCATATCGCGTATGCGCCGGCACACTTCCAAACCATCCATGCCGGGGAGCATCCAATCCAGGATCACCAGTGCAGGCTTATTGTCGCGCAGCAGGTTCAGCCCCCCCTCGCCATCCACTGCCGTATCCACCTGGTATCCCTCGTAAACAAGGGATCGCCGCAGCATCTTAAGGATCAGGTCATCATCTTCAATGATCAGGATTCGCTCTTTCATCTTTTCACCTCCACTGCGGTTAAACGCGTTTCAATTAATAATTATTGCATAATTTTCTGGAATTGCAATTTATGGATTGTTGTCAAACCGGATTCGTTACCTTATAAGATTATAATAGTTGCATGGATCTTGCCTCCGTTGAGCCTCCTGTATGGATCGATACTGCTGCCGGGCTCGCAGAACTCACAAACTTGCTTGAAAAAGAATCGCGCCTTGCGATTGACACGGAATCCAACAGTCTCTTCGCCTACCAGGAAAAAGTTTGCCTGCTTCAAATCTCCACTACCAAGGTGGATTTTTTAATTGACCCTTTCAAAGTTGACCTGGCTCCACTTGGGAAAATCTTTACCAACCCTGAAATCGAAAAGGTTTTTCATGCGGCGGAGTATGACCTTATTTGTTTAAAGCGTGATTACCATTTTGAAGTTAATAACCTGTTCGATACCATGATCGCGGCGCGCATACTGGGCTTACCCGAGGTGGGGTTGGGGTCGCTGCTGCAAACCCGCTTTGGAATTGCGCTTGACAAACGTTACCAGCGTGCCAATTGGGGCTTCCGCCCGCTTACCGAAGCCATGAAGGCTTACGCAGCGCTTGACACGCACTACCTTTTCAGCCTGCGTGAAAACCTGGCGCTGGAACTAGAAGAAAAAGGGTTGTTGCCCCTGGCCAACGAGGATTTTAATTTCATTTCCAAAACCGAAGGGCATGGGCAGAACGGAAGCAGCACGAATTGCTGGAAGGTGGCTGGCGCACACCGGATCACCCCTCAACAGGCAGCCATCCTTGAACAGCTCTGCCTCTACCGTGACGGGCAGGCGCGTAAAGCCGATCTGCCGCACTTCAAAGTCCTTTCCAATCAAATCCTGGTGGATTTGTGTATGGCAGAAATTTCAACCATTGAAGAACTTGAAAAAGTGGAAGGAATGAGCGCAAAATTGTTTCGTCGATTCGGAGAGGGTTTGTTTGCCGCAATCAAAAAAGGGCAAGCTGGGGGGGGGGGGGGGGGGGGGGGGGGGGGGGGGGGGGGGGGGGGGGGGGGGGG
>CAZAAJ010000053.1:0-19811 GCA_964483135.1 uncultured Anaerolinea sp.
TGACTTTTAACACTTTTCATTAATGACTTTTAACATGGGCTGAGCAGTTACAAAAAAGATATCAATTCGCCGCTGAGGATAATTATGGTAGGTGCGGTGAATGCCACTGCCACCCGCATGGGGTTGCGCTTTTTAACCAAGGAAATTTTGCCAAATCTCAACGAGCTATGGCAAAAAACTCGGGCATTTGAATTGCTAATCTTTGGCAGCGGAAAAATGGAGGATAAGTTTCGGAAGAGACTAGATTATGAGTGGGTGAAAATCATGGGGTATGCTGAGGATATTGGCAGTCAATTCTATCACTCAGATCTTTTGCTCGTTCCAACGCCCGATAATGTGGGATTCCGCACAAGGATCTCGGAGGGGTTTTCTTATGGCTGCTGCGTCGTCACTCATACTGCCAACACACTAGGGATGCCAGAATTGAAGCACCAGGAGAATTGCCTCATCTGCCGTACAGGCAGTGATTTTACTGCCGCTATATCAAAATGTCTGGAGTCAAAAGGACTTAGACAAAGCCTTTCTAAAGCAGCTAGGAAAACTTATGAAGAAAAACTTGATGGCCGGAAAGTGGGGCAAAGGATCGTTTCCGCCCTCGAAAAGGTGGTAGCAGAGCGTGCGGAAGTTATCCGCTAGGTGTGCTATTCGTTATCACTTTTGCAAGTTATCTGCTGTATTCGGTGATTACCAAAAAGACCTCCTTACAGCGAACAATCTTTTCAGCGTTTTTGTTTCTTGGGGTTCTAATGGTTTCGATAGTGGTGACCAATCCCCTTCTATTGTTTCCAATCGAACGAGGCGAGATAATCGCAATTTTTAAGGAGAACCTGGCGCAAAGTTCACAGGGATTCTGGGTAGCCGGCAACGGTACAACCAATAAACTCAATGAAGTTATCGAATTAATCAAAACATACTATGGTGGTGTCATACTTTTAGCTTCCGCCACTGCAACAACCATTATCGGGATAATAAAAAATGAAAAACGACTTAAAAATTTAATAATCCTCACCTGGGTTATTGGATATCTGGGCTATTTTCTTCTTTTCGCTGCCACCCTCCGACCTCATTACTTCATCCCCGTAATTCTACCCCTCTATTCCACCCTGCTGGATTGGATACCTGATAATTTTGGAACTTTTTATAAACCTAATTCTCTTAAAAGTTATTGGGAAAAAAACTTAATTGCCCTGGGATTAATTCTCTGGATACTGATAACTATAGGAATTAATACAAAAAACTCAGTATCAACTATCACTAGCACAATATCACGTGAAGAAACCTCGCCAAGTATCGCCTTATTTAAGACATTTGAATCAATATATTCACCACAACTCCCCCAGGATACGCCGCTCATCATTTACCGGGATTGGCGTGCGTATGTCGCAGATAATCTGCACTGGCAGGTAATTTATAATTGGGGGCTGGCGAATTATGACTATATCCGCGAGAACAAACCCGATTTCCTTTTTATTGAAAACGAAAATGCGCAATATTTCTCTGATGAATCTAAACTCACAATTGCACTGGATAAGGATGAATTTGAGCGGATGTTCACTTTTTATTCAGGTGTAATGAACGAAAAAGTAACAGGATACCACTTACTATACAAAAACGATTTTGGATATATTTTTACAAGTGATAACTTTTTCAAGAGATATTTCCTAAAATAAAGCTGGACGATTATGGATCAATCCACCATGTAACATCAGTGTGTCATCAATATATTTTGAAATTTCACTAACCCCGCATTTGCCGGCGCAGATTTCGCGCCTTCTTTGTGATCCTGAAAAACTCCTTAACCTGGTGCAGGGGCTTTATGTGAGTATGTTTTTCTTTAAAATAGATGGTCTTGATGGGCACCCAGTCCAGCCGGTAGCCCTGCAGCACGCATCTGAAAATGATCTCCACCTCAAACTCAAAACCATGCTCCTGGCTGCTGATGGCGGATTCCACAAGGCGGCGCGAATGCAGGCGGTAGCCGGATTGGTTATCGGGGATATACACCTTGAGTGCGTTGGAAAACATCCAGGTACCAATGGTATTAGAGATATTACGCGGGAAAGGCATTTTTCGAAAATCGCGCCTGCCGATGATCAGATCGGAATGGTCACGCTCGTATCTTTCCAGGAAGAGTGGGATCTCTGCCGGGTCATGCTGTCCATCCGCATCAAGGGTGAGAACAGCATCGTATTCACCGCCCAGGAAATACCGGAAGCCGTTCAGTAATGCAGCCCCCTTCCCCTGGTTGGGTTCCTGGCGGATGACAATGGCGCCATGCTCCCGCGCCACCTCAGAGGTATTGTCCGCTGAACCGTCATCGACCACGAGCACCGGTAATTGTTTTTTCACCGCATCGATCACCGGGGCGATGCGACCGGCTTCGTTATGCGCCGGGATCAATGCCAGAACCCTGGCAGGTTTCACCTCATTAATCATCACTCCACTCCACCTCGCCAGCACACTAGCGCAGGCGGTTAGTCAACTCGTTAATAAATTCCTTCGTCAAAGTCATCATAGCTAGTGTAACGGGAAAGCCGGTAAATTTCCAGTATAGAGTATCCCGATGAGATAAAAATGGGAAGGGGTTGGTTTCCCTTCCCATTATGCTGCGTGTAATTTACTGTTACTTTTTGACCATGATGCGGCTGAGCACCACCAGCCCAACGCCGATGAGGATGACTGGCGCCAGTAAATTCCAGGAGAGCCCGGCGAGGGCAAAAAACCCAACCACCCCCACCGCCACGCCGATGGTTACCATTCCCCACACCGTCCAGTCCATTTTCCACTCGTTGCGCCAGCAGGCGATCGTGGCGGTGACAAAAGCGCCAAAAGCAGCTATCAGGATTGGAGCAGCCCACCAGCGCCAACCATCAATAAGACCAGCCATTGAAGGAATCGGCAGGAATTTGACCAGGAATCCCACCCCTAAAAGAAGTACGCTTAACCCGGTCCAGGCGTTGAACCCTGCCCAGGCTGCCAGGTGTTTATGCTCAGCGGGATCCCAGTGACCTGCACCACCCATCAGCGAGGACAACCCTCCAGCAATTAGCACCACAGGCCACCATTGCCCCCAATTTGCGCCCACCAGCAGAAGCATGGCAACTGTGCCGACAACGATTGCGCTGCCAATACCTGAGGTCACCTTGCGATTGATCCTCCCGCTTTTCCGGAAATCGTTCCATGCGCCGGAAAGGGAGCTTGCCACCGGCAGAAAGATGAACAATGCCCACCAGTTAAAATGCTTGAGACCAAAACCGAGGTTTTGAACCAGGAGGATGACCCCGATGAGGATGAGAAGGATCGGAAAGAAGGTTTTATCACGGTCTTTGTGTTTTTTTGATTTCTTGTCCGTGTCGATGTCTATGCTGATATGCGCATCAGCAGGTTCCACATTGCTGATATTCTCTGGTTCAATATTTTCAGGTTGATTCTGTAGTACAGGATCATTTTGGTCAGTCATGGATAACCTCTCTTTTATCGTATATCCTATCTACGAGGATCAGTCGTATTTTGTTGCAAATTCCTGGTCAATCATTTCCACCAGGTCTTTGATCAATTGAGCCAGGGAGTTTTTCACCGCAGAGGATAATCCGGCGTCAAATTCGAGTAAAACCGGCTGGATGCCGATTAGTCCGACTTCACAACCTAGTTCACTAGCCAAGTATTTTGATAAAACAGAAAATGGCAGTGTATGACTGCTGGCGCTGAATCCGCTAGTGGATAATGGATCGATCCAGCGTACCTCTCCTGGATTGCCGCTAAAATCTGCAGCATCTATCAAGACTACAAGATCAGGGTGGAAGCTCCTCAGACTACCAATTGAGTTTTCCGGTACCTGTCCGCAATCCAGGATCAACAACCTGTCACTTGATAGATTTAATGAGATAAGCCGGCGTGAAAGCCATACGCCGGCGGCATCATCTCCATTAAATTCATTACCGATCCCTAATAAAGCGAACCGCGGTTCAGCCTTCCGGGCAACCCTGTTCAGGCTCTCCCTGAGCAGCTTTTTCCAGGATGAATTGGATGTCTTCTTCTCGTCCATAATAAACTTCAAAAGGCTCTTTTCTGGTGGATGCCAGTTCCCATTGTTCCTCTGACATTTCGATGCAATTGAAGCGGCAGTTCAACACACACTGCGCGCAAAAAGTACATTTGTCCATGTTATAGCGCATGACGAATTTTTTGTTCACTTTGTCGATCGTCAGCAATTCGATGGCATCTGAAGGGCAATCCTTGATGCATAACATGCAGCCTGAGCACTTTTCAGGATTCCAGACCAGTTTGCCGCGCAGGTTCTCCGGAGCATCCTTCTTAACAAACGGGTATTTCTCCGTGAACGGTTTTTTAAAGAAAGACTTGAGGATATCGCTGAACATTGAACCGATGGTCATGGGTTAGCCTCCCAATAATGGCTGCACAATTGGTGCCAGGTAAGTGCCTAAGATGATTACAACAAGCTGCAGCAGTACGAGGATCATACCCGTACGCCACCACAAGCCAACAGTTTGATCAATACGCAGGCGGGCAAACAGAGATTGCAGGGCAGCGGTGACAAGCAAAAGCAGCAGCGTCTTCCACAGGAAATCCAATGGATTGACAAATCCACCCAAATAGAAAGAGGCAATGAGCGTGAGTCCGATCACCAATTCAACGTCGCGGCCCAATTTGAAAAGCGCAAATCCGCGTCCACTGTACTCGGTGAGTGCCCCGGCGACAATTTCAGTCTCCGCTTCAGGCGCGTCAAAGGGGGGCAGTTCGAGTTTACCCATCAGCCCGATCAATGCCACAATAAATCCAATTGGTTGGAGGATGATGAACCATGTGCGCGTAACTGCAGCACCCGCGTTGATCTCACCGATGTTCCAGGTTCCCAAAGCGATGGCAGGACCCAGCAATGCCAGCAAAAAGGGCGCTTCGTAAGAAAATAACTGCGTGAGCGCGCGGGTGGCACCGACCAGCGAAAAACGGTCTTCGGTATTGGCACCCGCCAGCCCGATGCACAGGGTCATCATCGAAAGCAGGTAGAGGGTGACGACCAGGTCGCCTTGGAAACTAAACGAGGGCTTGAACCCGAACAATGGTACATATAACGCGGCGGTAAGGGCAGCAGTGAGGGCGATGATGGGCAGGATAATAAACAGAGGTTTAATGACGCCGGTAGGGATGATTTCCTCTTTAGCCAGCAGCTTAACAAAATCTGCCAGCGGCTGGAACCAGCGCGGACCCACCCGGTTTTGAAACCTCGCGATAAGCTTCCGGTCAATATACTCAAATACCAGTCCACTGCCGAGCAAAAAGAGTCCGCCGGGAAAGAAAAGCAGTGCAACATAGATTGGGAAGGTTATGTTCATTTGTAATACTCGATTCCGTACTGACGCAAGGCTTCCCAGCTCATCTGGTTTGAATTGGATTGGTCAGTAACCGTAACCATGCGGTCATTGCAGGAAAAACACGGGTCGATCCCGGCCAGGATCATGGGCATGTCGGCAAGCTTATGACCCACCGCTGTAACCAGTACAGATGCCCAGTTGCACAAGGAAGGCGTGCGCACTTTCACGCGGTCAGGTTTATCGGAACCATTGCTCTTGAGGAAATAGAATAGTTCGCCACGCGGTGCTTCCACACGACTGATCGTCTCGCCTTCGGGGATACGCCGGGGAACACGGGCAGCCAGTTCACCTTCCGGCAGGCGGTCAACGATCTCGCGCACCAGCCGGTAACTCTCGAATAACTCGTTAATACGCACTACGAAACGTGCCTCAAGGTCGCCATTAGTGGCAGTAACGAGCTTCACCGGGAATAGCGGATATCCTGCATAGGGGGAATCGACACGCACATCTCGTTGAACACCGGAAGCGCGCGCCGTCGGTCCAATAGCGCCGAGCAGGTCAGCCTGTTCAAAGGTCATCCTGCCGATATTGCGGGTGCGTCCGAGGAAGGTTTCATCCTCGGTGACCACTTTCATATAGTGTTTGGTACGTTCTTCGAGGAAATCCATCCCTTTGCGGAGGGCATCCTTCTGTTTATCGCTGATGTCGATCTTGACGCCGCCGATGACATTAGCAGAATAGTTAACCCGGTTGCCGCTGATGGTTTCGAGCAGGTCCATCACCGTTTCGCGGTCGCGCCAGGAGAACATGAAGAGGGTGTCAAAACCTCCCTCATGCGCTGCCACCCCAAGCCATAAAAGATGGCTGTGGATCCGTTCCAGTTCGCCAATCAGGGTGCGGATGGCTTGCGCCCTGGGAGGTGCCTGAACACCGGCAAGCTTTTCCACGCCAAGAGCGAATGCCATGGCGTGCACGTGGGAGCAAATACCGCATACCCGTTCCATAAGGTACAAGTCCTGAATCCAGGTACGGTTCTCTGCACCCTTTTCCATGCCGCGGTGCACAAAACCCAGGCGGGCGCTGGCATTGGTGACGACCTCGCCATCCACGGTGAACTCAAAATGCCCGGGCTCTTTTAACGCGGGGTGCTGCGGACCGATCGGAACAATAAATTTCTCAGGAGTCATTGGTGAAGTCATGAACGCTCTCCTTCTTCGGAGGTTGGAATATCTTGTAAACCAGTAAAAGATTTTCGGAGCGGGTAGACGCCGTTTGGCCACATGTCTGGGAGGATCAGGTGATCAGTGTTGGGAGCGCCTTTGAAGTTGATGCCAAGCAATTCAGCCGCCTCACGTTCATACAAGGTTGCCGAGCTGAGGATATCGCAAATGGAGTCGATCGAGGGATCGTTGTATGGAAGGCTCACTCTTAGCGTGGTAACAGCAGCCCCGCGGCAGAAATGATACAGTAAACCAAGGCTGCCTTTGCCGGCGACAACTTTTTTCTCTTTCGTTGTTTCATCAATTTCATATTCCGGCTGATCCAGGGCAGTAATGGCGGATAGATATCCCCAATGCCCCTCATATAAAAGGATGCTTGCTGCAGACTTGATATTCACAGCATCAATGGTGACATCCACGCGATTTTCTTCGGGATATGAAGCCTGAAGGGTGAACTTTTCCAGCAAGGTTTCGGCTGTTTTTAATTCGTCAACTACTGCCATACGTCCTCCGGTATCTTATTTCTGCAAACTCTTAAGTAACTCCACTACCCCAAAGATGATGGCTTCAGGGCGCGGAGGGCAGCCGGGTATATACACATTCACCGGGATAACTGCGCTGATATCGCCAACCACATTGTAGCAGCCCTGGAACACACCACCGGAAATACTGCAGGAACCGACTGATACTACAAATTTTGGCTCGGGCATTTGTTCATAAATTCTAACCAACCGGTCGCGCGCCTGCAAAGTCACCGGTCCGGTACAGATAAGAACATCCGCGTGACGAGGGCTGCCCTGCAGCTTGATTCCGAAACGCTCCACATCGTAGCGCGGCGTCAATGTTGCCAGGATCTCAATATCACAGCCGTTGCACGAACCGCTATTAAAGTGAATTGCCCAGGGGGAATTTACCCTGGCCCAGGTTTTAAGGTTATTCATCACTGTTGTTGCAATATTTTCCATGTGCCGGTCCTCCAAATTGATGGTTAACCGAGGATCAAGGCGATTAGCGCCAGGATCAACCCGATGATGTAAACAAGCAGTTTCGCATTGATCTCACCTGTACCGATAACGAGCATCCCCAGGTGCAGCAATGCAAAGAAGAAAGCGATGAGGAAGAATGGGCGGTAGCCCGGTGACGCAAGCGAGGTGGCTGCTTCTTCGCCGCTTCCGTATAAAGACGATTTTTCAGGCGAGGGGTTTTCTTTGCCGGCAAGCCCCTTGCCAATAAAATAGATGGCGCAAACTAGCGGGAGATAGATCAGGAATGCCAGTGGGGGGGTCAACAAAATATCCATTTTCTCTCCTCTCCTTAGTTATAAAAGAAATACAAAAGGGTGTTGGCGGCGGTATCCGTGAGGAACTTTACCGCATTCGGCCATACACCTATCACGAGGATCGCAAGCGTGAGAAATACGATCGGTAGCAGCATGACCCACGGGATGGATTTCCCGAGCTGTACCACTTCGGAAGTCTCACGGCGGTACATACGATTGATCATCGGTGCATAATACGCGAGTGAAAGGACACTGTTGAGACCAACAAAGGCTACGACTCCCCACATCCATGCGCTTTTCGACATGGCACCTGCCACCAGGATCTGCCATTTGGACATAAAACCTGCAAATGGCGGCAGCCCGCCAAGGCTCAACAGTGCTGCGCTCAGGCACAGTGCCAGGAGCGGATATTTGCGCGAGACACCATTCAGATCACTCAACATGAGCGTTCCGTGATTTCCATTGGCAATAAAAAGTACATACATCAACGCACCGACTGCAAGGAATGCCAGCCCCTTCATCAATGAATGGGTGATGAGATGGAAGAAAGCTCCCGATGCCCCTGTGCCCATTCCGTAGATAAAGGAAATTCCGAAACCTACCAGCATATATCCCACATGAGCAATACTGGAATAAGCCAGCAGGCGTTTAACTTCCGTTTGCCGCAACGCCATCAGGTTACCAACCAGGATATTCAGGCAGCCAAATACCAACAGAATAACTCCCCAGTGTCCGCCAATTTTGCCAAGAAGGCTCAGGCTGCGCAGGATGGCGATAACACCAGCTTCGATGACGATACCCGAAAGCATTGCACTGATGCCGGACGGGGCACGTGAGTGCGCATCCGGCAGCCAGGTATGCAGCGGAACCAGTGCGGCTTTCACGCCAAAGCCCACGATCAACAGCACTCCGCCCATAATGGAAAAAGCACCGGCAGAATTATCCAGGTACCAGATGTATTCAAAGGAAGTAGAGCCTGTGACCGAGAAAATAATCGCGATCCCAAATAACACCAGCGCAGAGCCAATTGCGGATTGAACAAGATATTTGAACCCGGCTTCAAGCGAGGTGGGCTGATCATTATAGAAGGCGACAAGCAGGTATGTGCTGATTGCCATACCCTCAAACCAGATCCACATATTGAAAAGATCATAGGAGTAGGAAAGTCCGATGATACAGCCAATGGTGATGAGCAGGAGGGCGTAGAATTTTTCTTCACCTTTTTCTCCCTGGATGTAGGGGAATGAGAAAAGTAAAGAACAAGCGCCTAATACCAGCACCACAGCGCTGACCAACAAACCGATTCCATCAAAGACCATCATCGTGTCGCCAATGGCCAACTTTAAGGAGCCAGTGGTCAGAGCGGATTTTACGCCAAAGCCAACCAGCACCATCTCAGTAAGAACTACCAGCAAGGCGAACATCCTGGCGAAGGACATCCCCCAACCTTTGTTGTTCCGCACGGATATTCTGCCGATAAGATATACGATTGGTGAAGCGACCAGCGGGAGCGTAATAATACTGAGTAAGAGTAAGTTCATCTCAGGCTCCTATGACGATGTATACGAACAGGATAGCGACCGCAGCGATGATCCCAAGTACATTCCAGCTGAGATGACCGGTTTGCGTGTCGCGGAGGGTTTCAGCAAGTGAATGGGTCGTGCGGGAGATTGCCCCGTTGATAGCTTCAAAACCAAAACTATTTTCAGCAGCCCAGCGGATACTCCGCAATCCATCCGTTACTGCTGCCAGGCGGGAGCGGAATACCCACAAGGTGATGCCAAGGGCAATGACCAGGAGTGCGATCAGGGTTGGAATACTGATCACTTCGTGGAGTAATTCCTTTAGCGGAAATGGTTCAATTTGATGATAGGGCAACGATTCACCCAAGAGGACAGAGAAACGCCCCACTGCCAGCCAGGAAACCAGGGCCGCCGCTGCCAAAGGAGCCAGCGCAACTTTCATGGCAGCCTCAATCTTATGCACATGGTAATCGGAGCGCGGTTGACCTCTGAAAACCAGCCAGAAACAACGTATTGTGTACAGGGCGGTGAGACCGGCAACGATGACCATTACCACATAACTCCACAAAGACCCGTGCTGCAAGCCGTTTTCAAGGATCAATTCCTTGCTCCAGAAGCCATTTAATATCGGGATGCCGGCTAATGCAAGAGCACCAACAAAAAACACGGCTTGTACGAAGGGCAGCTTCTTTCCCACTCCACCCATTAAAGCCATGTCTCTTGTGCCGATGCTGTGGATCACTGCGCCGGCTGCCAGGAAAAGCAATGCCTTAAAAATTGAATGACTGAACAAGTGGAATTGACTGGCAAAAACACTGCCGGCACCAATGGCGTACACCATATAACCCAACTGGCTTACAGTTGAATAAGCCAACACACGTTTAAGATCGTTGGACACAAGTGCCATCACCGCCGCGAGGAAGGCTGAGAGCATGCCCACTGCCATCACTGCCTCGGTCCATTGGGGAACACTCTTGAAGGCAGGGTAAAAGCGTGCCAGCAGGTAAACACCGGCATTCACCATCGTAGCGGCATGGATGAGCGCACTGATGGGAGACGGCGCTTCCATTGCATCAGGCAGCCAGGTCTGGAACGGGAATTGCGCGGATTTGGCAGCCGCCGCAATGAGAAATCCGAATGCCAGCAAGCCGAGCACTGACGCAGGTACCACTGATGGATCGGCGAGGAATTTATTGAAGTCAAAGCTGCCGGTATAGGCATACAAGACCACACTGCCCAGGAGCAGCCCGATTCCGCCAATCGATGTAATGATTAAAGCCTTGATGCCTCCTTTTACTGCCTTTGGATCATCATTATGGAAAGCAATGAGCGCATAGGAGCACAAAGCGGTAATTTCCCAGAAGACGAACATGAGCATCATGTTGCTGGTCAATACCAATCCCACCATGGCACCGATGAAGAAAAGCACGAACCCGTAATAACGACCGAGTTGGGCTTCGCCTTTCATATAACTTGTAGAGAAAATCACAGCAATCGAACCGATACTGGTGGCAACTACACTCAGGAACAACCCCAGTCCGTCCGGGACGAAGGTGTAATCGCCAAATACACCCCCCATTGAGAAAGTCACACTCGCTTTACTGGAGACCTGTGGAAGCATGGCAATGGCGCAGCCCGCAGATGCCAGGGAGAACACGATCGCCGCCCAATGCTGGATCTTTTCATGCCTGTCGCCAATCCACCACACGAGCAAGGCTCCCAGCCAGGGTAAACCAATCATCAATAATGTCAACGCTGCAGTCATGGGTTACCTCTTTAGAGATGAAATGGATGTGACATCCAGGCTGCCGGTACGCAGCCTGATCTGAACTGCCAGTGAAAGACCCACCACTGCAACGATGGTATCAGCGACGATGATGGTCAATCCAAGCGTCTGCCCTAAATTCTCGTTCTGGGTCAGGTGGGCGGCAAGCATAAATGCTATAACAGCCCCTTTTACCAGGATCTGCAAACCAACGATAACTTTTATTAAATTACGCGAGGCGAGAATGCAGTATAGGCCAATTCCGGCAAGTCCGAGGACAACAATTAACACAACCAGAGGTGTGGGAATGTTCATTCGTGGTCCTCCTTGCTTGTTGCATTTTTACCGGGGGCAAGAACGCCAATGACCCCAAGTACACCGGCGAAGATTAATACTACCTGAAGGACTATATCCAGGTAACGCGAATCCCAATTGATGAGAGAGGTTTTGGTTATCTCTGTTGGAAAAGATACAACACCAAGCGTTTTAAGGATGAGGAAAAGGGCAAGACCTGCGGCAATGGCTATGCTGCCCCATGCATAGGGTTTTGGAAGAACCGAAGCAGCATCTATCATCTCCTCGCCGGAGATATTGATGGCAAAAACGAACAACACTGTAACGAGTCCTGCCCCAACGCTTAATTCGATCACAGCGATGTGCGGACCACCCAACATATAGAGCAGCAATGCCACCAGCGCACTGGTGAGTGCCAGCCAAATCGCCGAGATCAGCAGTCGCTGTGACCTGAATGCCAGAACAGCGCATGCCAATATCCCTACCCCAACCAGAATAAACGCCATAGAGGTCCTCCCGGAATTTCTGTTGAGTTGTGTAAGTTAAAACAATCTTTTATACCATTGACGCGGTTTTTTGTCATCCAACAGTATGCATGTGTAAAAACGAAATACACAGGAAAAACTGTAAGGTGATAACCCTTGAAGCCTATTCAATAGTAATTATAATCAATTGGTTTCGAAAAATGGAAAATGGAGAAAAACTAGATGAAAATCGCCTTGCTGGCAAATTTGAAAGAGGATGCGCCAATCAGCCCTGAAGATCCCCCCGGGCGTTGGGATGATCTTGATGATCAGATCACTGTCGATGAAATCCTCAAATCGATCAAAGAACTTGGACACGAAGGCCGCTATTTTCCTGCTGTTTTAGATTCAATTGAAGACTTAAAAAAGTTTACCCCTGATCTTGTTTTTAACGGTGCAGAAGGGCATTATGCGGATTCACGCGAAGCCCAAATTCCTGCAATTTTAGACATGTTGCAATTCCCTTATACCTGCGCAGGCGTGGTGGGGATGGTACTCTCGCATAATAAACACCTCGCAAAACGGCAATTCAATGCTAAGGGTTTGCCTACTCCAAAGTTCATGGTCATTTCAGACGCATCTTCAATCCCTGAAAGTGACTTGCGTTACCCCATGTTTGTCAAACCCACTTCAGAAGGTTCATCCATTGGTATCAATGAGTATGCTGTTGTGAGAAATTTCGAAGAATTGGTAAAACAGGTGACATGGGTAACGGAAACCACAGATTCGCTGGTGCTTGTTGAAGAATTCATTGAAGGTCGCGAATTCACCATTGGTATTCTTGGCAATGAAGCACTGCCGATCGTTGAGATCATCTCTCCGACTGGATTCTATTCTTATGAACAAAAAGAGGATTTTGAAAGCGCTGTTTACAGGGTTTGCCCTGCCAGGCTCACAGATGCCCAGACCAAGGAATTTCAGCACATCGCGCTGGCTGCCAAGCAAGCCTTACGGCTGGAGGATGTATGCCGTATGGACATGCGTATGGACAGTGCCGGCAATCCTTACATCCTTGAGGTTAATCCAATTCCTTTGATGTACCCTGATCCCAAACAGGCTTCACTGGTTTATGCAGCCTTTGCCATTGGTTATACTTACACTGATATTGTAAGAAAGATTATTGAGTCCGCTGCAAAAAGGTGGCACTTATATTAAAACAAAACGCTCCTTGCGGAGCGTTTTTTCATCCTACTGATTGAGTAAATTACCAAACAGGCGGTGGAAATAGGCAAATTCACCTGTCCGGCCTTTATGATTTACATCCTTTGCATCCCAAATCGCTGAAAATGATGTGACCACATCATTAGCATCAAAAGTCGCGTTATTTGAAAAACGGACGTTGTAACGCAGGTGGAATGTCCATTGCGTCAGGTCATCATTGGATTCCCAACTCTCTGCCAGTAAAGGTTGATAATCAACGTCGCCAAAACCTGGTGCGAGGAGGGTGTCGTAGAGTAGTCTGGTAACTCGGAACGTTTGAAAATCATCTTCATCCGCTGGCCAGAGACTGGCAGGTTCTGACACCCCATAATAGGTTAACGTCCCGTCCAATTCTGACATATCCTCAAAATTTTCATAATAGGCATTGACCCCAATATTATTTACACTTGCTCGAAATACAGCGATATTTGCAGCGTATCCTATCGGGATGAGAGGGATTTGATCCTTCACAAGGGTATTTAATCGATCGAAAGCTGCCTGCCTGGAATTCTTATCAGTTGAGGACAGCGTCGATTTTATCTCCTGCTGTATTTCAGGGTATGAATTCCCCAGCAGGTGTGAATTGAAAATAAAAGGACTTTCAAAGTATGCAGAACCATCAAAATAGTCTGCCTGGTACCAGTAAAGGTATGCCATTTCGGTTCCATCCAGAATACTTTTTTTGAGTTCATCGAGCGGCATTTCCTTGACTGTAACCTTTACCCCTATACTTTGCAATTGGCTGACCACAAGGTCGGCCACGCGAAGTGGAGATTCGAGATATCCCATGCCAGTATTGGCAACTGCCAGGGTGATAGGTTGCGTGAAATCAAACCCATTGGAGCGTAAGAGCGAAGCAGCTTCGAGGGGATTTTGGGTGTACCAACTCATTGTGTCAGAGTACCCCGGGTGTATGGAGGGCGGAACCAGCTGTTGAGCCAACTCTGAGCCTAATGGAAACGCCTGCTGAACAATAGCTGACCGGTCCAATGCTAATGTAAGTGCTTTCCTCACTTCAAGATTATCCATTGGGGCAATTTTGTTGTTGAAACCGATGTAATAGAGGTTGGCAAGGGGATGTTGCACAGCTCTCAAGGAAGTGTTTGACCTGATTCCAGCAATCAACGAGGCTGGAGGAAGATCCAACCCATCTACTGAAGTATAAGACACAAAGCCATAACGCTGACCGGCATTGGCATTCCATTGAAAATCGATCTGCTCTGGTATCCCTGGAACTCCCCAATACGAAGTTGAGGGTTGCAAGGTGATTATCTTTCCACTTTCCCAACTGGTTAACTGGTAAGCACCCGTTCCCACAGGATTATTAGACAGCGCAATCGAATCTCCCCCGGTAGAATTCAAGGTTTGCTCATCCTGCACCGCAAAAATGGGAGATGCCATCTTCGCAGGAAACGCGGCGTCTGGCTGGCAAAGGGTGAAGATTACGGTATATTCATCCACCGCCTGCACTGATCTGACCTCACCGCCATAGTTGCAATCAGGCGCTGAAACAACTTTTGGGCTAAATACTGCCTCCTGAACCTTTAACGAGTTCAGGTAGTCACATCCCGATAAAAACAGTGACAGGCAGATCATAATAGAGAAAATGCTTATTAAGAATTTTTTATTCATCTCTTTTTCTCGCAATTTGGGTTATATTATCAGAATTAACTGATAAACACCTTCTGGGAAGATACAATCATTATATAGTATCCTATCAAAGTGGCACTTAACATATATCTTAACTGGGTCAGGATCACAAAACTCGTTTTACAACACCGATAAGAGGAGACTTATGAAAAGAGCAGTCAGCATCAGCATTGGGTCATCGAAACGGGATAAGGCAACGGAGGTAACTCTGTTGGGTGAAACCATATCCATCGAACGCATCGGCACCGATGGGGATATGAAAAAAGCCAATGCGCTTTACCGTGAATTGGATGGAAAGGTGGATGCCTTCGGGGTCGGAGGCGCGCTGCTGGGAATCATGATGGAAGATAAATGGTCTGTTATGCATTCTGTCCAATCTTTGATCGCTGGCGTAAATAAGACACCAATCGTGGATGGCACCGGGTTGAAAATGACGCTTGAAAAGAAAGTCATTGAGACCATCAACAATGATCTGCCGGGAGTTGTTAAGGATAAGCGGGCGTTCGTGGCAGTTGCCCTTGACCGCTGGGGCAGCGCCAGGGCATTTTTGGATGACGGTTATGAGGTTGTGTTCGGTGACCTCATGTTTGCCATGGGATTGGAAATCCCCATCCGCACTGAAAAACAGATCCGCAACCTCGGGAACGCGTTACTGCCCATCATGAGCCGCCTCCCATTTGAGTGGGTGTACCCCACCGGCGAAAAACAGAACGAACGCGAACCGAAATACAAGAAATACTTTGAATGGGCAACAGTGGTAGCTGGTGATTGCCATTACCTGTGGAAGTACATGCCGGAAAGCCTGCCGGGCCGGGTGATCGTGACCAACACCACCACCCAATCGGACCAGGAATTCTTCAAGCAGGCAGGCATCAAACACCTCATCACCACCACACCGATCCTGGATGGACGTTCCTTCGGCACCAATATGATCGAAGCCGCCATCATCGCAGCGCTAGGCAGAAAAGAACCTGTCGATTACGCCAACCCCGGGAACTATTTTGAGATCATGGAAAAAGCGATCAAAGAGATACCCCTGCGACCGCAAGTAAAGGAGCTGTAAAGATGGACGCGATCATCCTTGCTGGCGGCGCTTCCGAAGATGACCCCCTGGCTGAACTGGCTAAGGGGAAGCCCAAATCACTGATCCCGATCGCGGGCAAGCCGATGGTCCAGTGGGTACTGGACGCAATCAGCAACGCCCCATCAATTGACACCGTGGCATTGATCGGACTGGAAGATGCCAGCCAGCTGAAATGCTCCAAACCGATGATATCGCTTCCTGACCTGGGATCCCTTATGGCGAATATTCAGCAGGGAGCCAGAACCTTCCAAGAACTGCACCCCGAAGAAACCCATATCTTATCCATCTCCGCGGATATTCCTGCCATCACTGGCGAGATCGTCGAAGCCATGCTCAAGGAATATGCCGGTTTCCAGTATGATATCTTCTACAGCGTGGTCAGCCGTGAAGTGATGGAGAAGCGCTTCCCTGGGTCAAAAAGGACTTATATCAAGGTCAAAGATGGTGAATTTTGCGGCGGAGATCTCAACTGCTACAGCAAACGCGCCGCGCTCGACCCGGTAGGCGTTTGGAAAGACCTTATCCGCCTGCGCAAGAATCCGCTCAAACAGGCTGCCCTCATTGGTTTTGATACGCTGCTGCTGCTGTTGCTCCACCAGGTAACCCTGGCACAGGCAGCCGAACGGGTATGCCGCCGGCTTGGCATCACCGGTAAAGCCCTCAAGGTTCCATTCGCCGAGATCGGCATGGATGTGGACAAACCTTTCCAATTTGACATGGTCCAGGCTGACCTCTTGCGGTAAAATTCGCTCATGGTCTGGCAAAACCTCCTCGCCTTCGACGCGAAACTCACGCAATCCCTGCGCATCCATGAGCACCAGAAATGGATGCGTCCGCTCGGCACGTTTTTCGCCCATTCGGGAGATTCCTGGTTCATCCTGCTGGCGCTGATCCTCACCTGGTTTTTTACCAAAGGTGTCTGGCACCGTATCTCGGCATTGATGACGGGAGCGGTTGTTGTCCTGGCGATCATCGTGCTGGCGATCAAGTTCCTCATCAAACGGCGCCGCCCCGAAGGCACGTGGGGAGCGATCTACCGCAACTCAGATCCCCACTCCTTCCCCTCCGGGCATGCTGCGCGAACCATGATGCTCGCTACGCTCATGCTCCTGCTTGGACCAGCCTGGCTGGGAGTTGTACTGGTGCTGTGGTCGCTGATGGTGTGCCTGGCGCGGGTGGGAATGAGTGTGCATTATGTATCCGATGTGGCTGCAGGGATCGTCCTCGGCATCGCTTTCGCGTTCGGATTTTTCGCACTTGTCCCCTGGTTCACCTCTACCTTTCCTATCTTCTTTTAGTCTTGTCAAAAAAACCTTCAAAGGGTATTCTTATCCACGGGAATGGATGGGCCCCGGTGGGCTCTACGATCTTCAAAATCGCTGGCGGGTCGCCAAGCGGGCCGCGGTGGGTTCGACTCCCATACATTCCCGCCTTATTCTTAGCATAGAGGAAACCATGTCCGACCAAATTTACCAACAGGAAGTGATCGATGCGCTAGTCAGGCGCATTTTTTCAATACAGGATGTCACCCTCGGCACGCTGCAGCAGGGATTTGTATTCCGCTACCGGGGGCGTCTCGTGGCGGAGGATTCTGCCCAGTCCTACAGCCAGCTGGCTGATTTGCTCAAACCGCATCACCTGACCCCATTGTTCCGCATCGAAGACGGGCAACAAGTCATTGTGCTTGTGAAAGCCCTGCCAGCCCCAACGGGCGGGAAACCCATGCTCAACCTGGTGATGTTCCTGCTGACGGTGGTGAGCGTGCTCTTTGCCGGCGGTTATTTCAACCAGACGGAAGCGCTTCCAAGCGATCCCGCACAGGCGATCCTATTCCTGCTGACGAAGGGCTGGCCTTTCGCGGTGAGCATGCTGGCGATCCTGGCGGTGCATGAATTCGGGCATTATTTTGCCGGGCGGGCGCACCATGCAAAGGTGTCGCTGCCATTCTTCATCCCCATGCCGTTCTCGTCGCTGGGAACGATGGGGGCTTTTATAAATATGAAAGAGCCGCCGCGCAACAAGTGCGTGCTGATGGATATTGCGGTCGCTGGTCCGATTGCCGGGTATCTAGTATCGCTGGTGGTCATCTGGATCGGGCTGTCGCTTTCTCATCTGGATACGATCCCGCTCACCTTCCCGCAGGGACAGGGACTGCAAATCGAAGGCAACTCGCTCACCTACCTGGTCATGAAATGGCTGTACTTTGGAAAGTTACTCCCCCAGCCTGCGGATTACGGCAATGCGGGGGCGTTGCTTTACTGGCTCAAGTATTTCTTCACCGCACGCCCCTTCCCGCTTGGCGGCACGGATGTGATCATCCACCAAGTGGCGTGGGCGGGATGGGCCGGGCTGCTGGTAACCTCGCTCAACCTGATTCCCGCGGGTCAGCTTGACGGCGGGCACATCTTCCACCTGCTGTTCGGCACAAAAGACAGCCGCAGGATCTATCCGTTCCTGGTGGCGATTCTTATAGGATTGGGTTTCCTGTGGTCCGGCTGGTGGCTATGGGCAGCGCTCATCTTCTTTTTTGGGCGGGTATACGCCGAGCCGCTGGACCAGATCACCCCGCTGGATAAAAAACGCAAGGTGCTGGGCATCCTCGCGCTGGTCATCTTTGTGCTCACCTTCATCCCGGTGCCGTTGAGTGTGGTGTTTTAGGTGTGGTGAGTTAATCAACCCACTCTATATGGTTTTTAACATTAAGGCATAATGATTCCCGGTATCGCAATCCCATCCCCTTTGGCAATCAAACTTGCCAACCATTCGGATTTCAGATCTTTGTAGGTCTTGCCATCTAAAAGACGATCCTCTGCGCCATTCACGTAAACATCCAGCACACGGTCTATAGTATAGGTGTCAATTAACCAGCCCACGAAAGAAGCAGCCTGGGTGTAATTCAGTTCCAGACCGTCTTGTCTACCTGGCTGAATCTGACTATATTTCTCGCCGATTGGCACACCACGTGAACCGGCGTAACCATCGCGGTACATAGTGGCAAATGCCACAGCATCCATGAAAAGCCGCGGATCGATGGCTTCTTCACTATCCATCCGACCTCCCTGGGCAAGATACCATTGTTTAGCTGCCTCAAGTTGCTCGGGATCAAGATAATAGCAATAAGATTTACCCACTGCAACGGTTTCAGTACCATGAACTCTCCCATTCAAATCTTGGTATATACAATGCTTTTCAGTCTGTGGGTAAAGGGGCAACAATTTACCCAAATATTCGGCAAACCCCTCCTTCAACATGGCAGAGGATGCATCCAATTCCGAATTCCAATTAAATGTATGCACTATTTCGTGCAACGGATAATAATGCACAGCTTCCTGGTTGATGGTAATGATGTTACCGTTGGCAAAACCCAAGGCACGGCGGTCTCCCGGTTCCATCTCTTTAACATAATAAAGGATGATTTCTTCCGGGTCCATCAGACTACTGATGGACGGTGCTTCGGAGAGGAGATATTCCTCCATCGCCTGCCGACCGTAATAGGTTTGGTCTAGGAAGAATTCCACATCCGAAATTTCATCGAACCATTCCTGGTCTGAAAGTCGGTTGAGACAATAGAAGTTATTTCCTGCAAGGATATTCAGAGAACATTCGCCCTTTCTGTAATAGATGAATCCTGTAAATCGCCCGTCGAATGGGTAGGTGACTGTTCTTTGCACACCCAAGGATTCCAACCAGCGGGTTCTCACACTATTATTGACTTGTTCCGCGAGTTTCACGTCGGAGATGTGTTCCTCATTGAGTGCATAATTCAAAAGCGATGCCGCTGACATTTCGGCAATCCGGGTTTCCTCCACGCTTGTCCAGTCTTCCTGAAAATACGCAAAAAACAGCCCAGATATGTCAAGGTCATCAGTACTTCGATAAAAAGATTGTAACTACTCAGGCAGGTGAGATGAAAGAGGGTAAATAAGGCGTACCAGCGAG
>CAZAAJ010000054.1:0-19674 GCA_964483135.1 uncultured Anaerolinea sp.
CTGCACGCTTGTTGGTGAATATGCCTCACGCTGCGACATGAACAAAAAATAGTATTTGAGTGTTTGAACCTGGTAGGTAAGGGCAGCAATGCCCTTACCTACCAAATTTATTCTTAAGGATATCAAGATGGTGCCTGAAACAATACCTCTTCTGGAAGCACGAAACCTGCGAAAGGAATTTGGCGGGCTTGTCGCAGTGGACGATGTGAGTATTTCCATCGAAGAACATACCACCCATTCGATCATTGGACCCAACGGTGCCGGTAAAACTACCCTGTTCAATATGATCTCAGGCGTCCTGCGACCTACACGCGGAGCGGTGATCTTCAAGGGCAAAAATATCACCCATTTACCGGTGTATAAGATCGTGCATGAAGGCATTGGCAGGTCGTATCAGATCACCAATATTTTCCCTTCGCTCACAGTACTTGAGAACATCCGCCTGGCTGCCCAGGCGATAGGGAAGCATTCATTAAACTTCTTCCATTCAACCGAAAACTTTCCGCAATATTTTGCCAGAGCAGGCGAGGTGATCGACCTGGTGGACTTGAGCGGTAAGGAAAACGCGCTTGCACTAAATCTTTCGCATGGCGAAAAACGAAAACTGGAAATCGCCATCATGCTGGCTTCAGACCCGGAACTGCTGTTGTTGGATGAACCCACAGCCGGCATGTCCAGTGAACAAGTTCCAGCACTTTTGGACATTATCAAGAAAATTCGCAGTCTGGGAACGAAGACCATCGTGCTGGTGGAACACCGCATGGACATGGTAATGAGCATCTCAGACCGCATAACTGTAATGCACCTGGGCAATGTTCTCGCTGAAGGTACACCCCGCGAGATCTCTAATACTCAATCTGTACAGGACGCCTACCTGGGCGCTCTGTATGGTGACATAACCGGAAATAAGGAGGGATGAGTGGATAATATTCTCAAGCTTGATGCCATCCATACCTTTATCGGGCAGTTCCACATCCTCGAAGGCGTATCGATTGAAGTCCCGCGCGACAGCATCACCGTGCTGCTTGGGCGCAACGGCGCTGGCAAAACCACGACATTAAAATCCATTATTGGCCTAACCCCGCCGCGGCACGGAAAAGTGATCTTTGATGGCCAAGAAGTGCAGGGAAAACGAGCCTACGATATTGCTTCCATGGGTATCGGGTACGTTCCTGAACATAGAGCGGTGTTCCGCAACCTTTCAGTGATGGAGAATTTGAAGATCGCAGAGAAAAAACGCGGCGATCTGGATAGGAAATCCGAATTCATCTTTGGATTATTCCCTGATCTGAAGCGGTTGTACAAATTACCGGGAAATCATCTTTCGGGCGGGCAGCAGCAAATGCTGGCTGTTGCGCGCGCGCTGGTGGCAGACAATAAATTGCTGCTCATTGATGAGCCCAGCGAGGGATTAGCGCCAATTCTGATTGAACAAATGATGGTAGCGATCAAGGAATTGAGCAAGACCACGACCATCCTGCTGGTGGAACAGAATTTCATTATGGCCAGCAAGTTAGGTGACACTTTTTATATTATTGATGATGGCAAAACCGTTGAGAATGGAAAAATGGCTGACCTGGTGAAGAACGAAGAACTGGTGAAAGAGTATCTAGGCGTAAGCCTGGCGAAGTCGGGAGGTGCCAAATGATGCGCAAGCTGTCATTGAAACAGGTACTTCCCGGGGTGATCATCATGGCGGTGATCGTTGTGCTGGGTGTTCTGGCATTCCGTTTTATGGGCGTGGAAAGTTTCGTACGTACCACTTTGTCAGGGCTAACGCTCAGCGCTCTCTATTTCATGGTGGCTGCCGGGCTTACCATCATTTTTGGATTGATGGATGTGTTGAACTTCGCGCACGGAGCCATGTTCATGCTCGGAGCTTACATGGGCTGGCAGTTCTATACCAACCCTACCTTTTTATTTGGCATGCTGCCACTCGTGCTGGCATTCGTGACGGGCATGTCTACTACCGGGTTATGGATCCCAGTGGTGAGCAAGTGGAAGGTCAGTGAAACTGGAAGAAAACGGCTCAGCGCTGCGTTGGTCCTTGCGGGACTTGGATTGGTAGTGGTTGGTTTCTTGAAATTTGATCTGCTTGGATTGGCGAAAACCGCCATGGTCACGGCAATGAATGCCGGCAACCCTTTGGCTGAAGCCAGCCCGCAGGAAGCGCTGACGCTCTTCTGGAAGCGCCCCCTGCTGCTTTTGGTAAGCGGTCTGTTGTTCGCCATTTCGGCTGCCCGCCCGGGGGATACCACCCAGGTAGTCCCCTCAGACAAGAAGGTTCTTCCGTGGATCCGGCTGGGAGGTCTGGTGGCGTTGACCATCGCTGCAGTCTTCCTGCGCGAAAGCGCAAGCATCGCCGTTCTTAAGATGGACGGTACGCTGCGCTTTTTCTTGGCGCTGATCGTAGGTGCCGGGGTTGGCGCCGGGTTGGGGGTGCTTATTGAAGTAAGTCTTATCCGCCCGTTATATTCGCGCCCCTTCTATATTGTTCTATTGACCCTGGGTTTGGGGTACGTGCTGCGCGAGACGATCCAGCTGCTGTGGAATCCAATCGCCTATTCAATGGATGTGCCGCCGTTGTTCTCGCAGCCCGGCAAGGCAGCCAACCTGCTGGCATGGTTCAGCGGGCATAACCTGACCATCGATATCCTGGGGGTAACCTTTCCCAGTTACCGCCTCTTTATTATCGTGCTGGGCAGCTTGATGCTGCTAGGGCTGTTCCTGTTGATGCGCTTCAGCCGGCTGGGAATGATCATCCGCGCCGGAGTCCAGGATCGCAGCATGGTCGAAGCCCTGGGAATCAACGTGAAAGCGGTCTTCTCAACAGTATTTGCCATCGGAGTTGGGCTGGCTGCCCTGGGAGGGATCGGTGCCGCGCCGTTCGTCCCGGTGACGCCGAACATGGGAGATGCCTACCAGATGCAGGGATTCATTACCGTGGTTATCGGAGGGATGGGCAGTTATGGTGGCGCCGGTGTCGGCGCGCTGCTGCTGGGGATGGCACGCGCATTTGGAGATTTTTTGGCGCTCAAGTTCAATATGTCACCGGCAATTGCTGAAGCCTCGACCGTGATCGTGATGATCATCGTTTTACTCGTCAGACCTTCGGGTCTGTTTGGAAAGAAGGAGTGACAATGTCCGACATAACCCAAACTCCTCCTGTGGTAGAAAAGAAACGCGGCAAGTTTTTAGCGATACTAAAACGTGATGGCTTTTTACTGGCTGCGCTGCTGGTGTTTGTCCTCTTCCCATTCGTGTTTGCCTGGGTCACCGGCGGGTCTGTCCTGCAGGGGCCTTCGAAATACTGGCAGGGTCAACTGATCACCTTTTTCATTCTGGCAGTTTTTGCCATGAGCTATGACCTGGTGTTGGGATACTCCGGTATTCTATCGTTCGGGCATGCGGCCTTTTTTGGCGGTGGCGCATACGCCATAGCAATCTTTTATAAGCACGTAGTGCCGGTTTGGCTCGCCAGCGGCAAGTTTCACATACAGATCGGTGGTCTTGACCTCACACAGGTAGCGCTTTTTATCATCGGATTATTGCTGGTGTGTGTGGTGGTATTCATCATTGGGCTGGTGTTTACGATTGTATCGGTGCGAGTGAAGGGAGTGTATTTTGCCATGATCTCCCTGGCGATAGCTAACGCCTTTTACCTGCTGGTGAAAGCAACAGATTTCGTCAAATGGACGGGCGCGGATGAAGGCTTGCATGGCGTACCTTTCCCTGACTGGATGAACCCAAATGTGAATCGTCTCGGCTTTTACATGTTCACCCTGGGATTCCTGGCGGTCATGTACTTATTGATGCGCCGGATTGTGAACTCGCCAACCGGACGGGTGATGGTGGCGATCCGGGATAATGAAGACCGTGTCAGTATGATCGGGTATAATCCCGCGGTATTCCGGTCAGTGGCATTCATGATCTCCGGACTGGTGGCTGGTTTGGCCGGGGCGTTCAACGCCATCTGGAACCTGGGTGCAACCCCTAATATGGCTTCGTCGCTGACAACCATCAATGCGTTGATCATCACTATTTTAGGCGGCATGGGCACTTTGATCGGACCGGTACTTGGGGCAGCCATCTGGCAATTCATCAGCCAATTCTTTTTCGAGTGGTTCGGTCCCCGCTGGCCGCTGGTGTTCGGCATTCTGTTCGTTCTCATCGTCATGTTCCTGCCGTATGGGATCGTGGGCACCTACCGGGTGAAGAAACTGGGCTGGAAGAACGCCTGGAAACAGGGATGGAAAACCATCCGCGATTTATTCAAATCAAGGGTAGAGAAGTAATTAATGTACAAATCTGCAATCCAATTGCAGATTTGTACAACTATGTATCAACTTAAATAATTCCAATTTGCCTTATTGCGTCAGTTGTTTGTAGAGCTTAATCGTTTCCTCGGATGGCTCTACATCCAGGTCTTCACGAAGGGCAGCAGTACAGCGCTGAAAGACGCTATGCACTGCGGAGCGGTTGCCGCGGGCGGCATGGCAGCGCATGAGGCTGCGGAAGGCTGGCTCGTTGCATGGATCAATTGCCAGCAGGTCATGACAGATCCGCATGGCGTCATCCCACTGGCTGGCGGTGAAAAGCAATTCTGCCAGGCGGTTGCCGCTCTGAAGGTAAGTCTCGCGAAACTGATCGCGGGTGGAGGCAATCTGTGAATCGGCGCAATTCTCGAAAAGGAAATCCCCCTGGTAAATGTCGTGTGCAGCTAGCAGATCTTCAATTGTATCCGCGTTCGCCATAGCAGTGAAATCCGTAGTGTCGAGAACGATGCTGGCAGCCGGGTTGACACCATAAAGCGTATCCCGCCGGGTGATGAAGAAAGAGGATTGTCCCGGTTCACGCAGAGGTTCAAGCGCGCGGGTGAGCGCGTTGAGTGCCACCTTCAGGCTCTGGGAAGAGGCGTCTGCGTCCAATTCCGGCCACAGGCGGTCAACCAGCTGGTCACGTGAAATCCATTTTCCGTTATTGCTGATGAAAAATTGGAAGAGCTGGCGGGCTTTTTCACGCTGCCATTCACGCGGTGAAGTAAGGGATTTTCCACGCCAGACATCGAACTTGCCAAGGGTGCGGATGGAGAGCCCATAGCCTGGGTGGTAGTCAAGTGTCTCCAGGTCAAGCCCGTGGGGAAGGGCGGCGAGCCATTCTTTTTCAATCCCCTTACGGTAAGCTTCAAGAATTATGGGATACAACGGCTCAATTTCCTGCAAACCCAGGTGGCTGGGATGGGTGAGCAGAAAGCCGTAATTGCCTTTTTTAAGGACAGGGGCGATCTGGGCAAATTCCTTCATTGCATCTGATGGGCTGGCGTTCTGCCAGAGGTTGAACACCTGTGCCACCCTGCCAGCAGCAGCACCAAACAGGTCGCCCACTTCCCTGAAGCGGGAGGTACTCCTGCTGAGCCAGTCTTCCGCCAGACTGAATTCTCCTGCCAGTGCATAAGAGGTGCCCATGGTTGTGAGCAGCAGTGCAACAAACCAGTTGTCACCGGAGGTTTCGGCGATGTCGATTGCCTGGTCTGCCAGGCGGCGCGCTTCCACCAGGTGACCCTGGTAGCCGTAGAAGCGGCACAATCCCCATAACGGTTCCACCTGCACGCGCATGACGTTAAACGGTTTCACCAGGTCAATTGCGCGCAGATAATACTCGCGTGCCTGCTCAAGTCGTTTGGGCTGCCAGGGGTGATGCGGTTTGAGCTGAGCGGCGTGACCCAGGCGCATTAATCCCACTGCTTCTACGAAAGGTGAATCCAATTGACGGCCAAATTCCACTCCCTGGCGTGCGAAATGCTCGCCTTTTTCGATATTTCCCAGCATGAGGTGGATCAGCGAAAGAAGGAGGGGCATTTCACGGTGAAAACGCTGCGGGCGTAATTGCGCTGTCAAATCCAACTGCTCAGGATGATACGGTTCAAATTGCTCCAATGCCTCAACGAGCCGTCCGGTACGCAGGAGAGCACGGGCTTCGAGATAGATATCATCCGAAGCACTTTCAGAGCGCAGCATATTGGCTTCTTTATGCATGGCGCGGGCTTCATCCGGCTTGCCCATATTAAGCTTGTTCTCAGCCAGCTGGTCCATCAGGTCGGCGACTTCGGTAGGATGTTCCTGTGGTTCCAGCAGGGACAGGGCTTCCTCCAGGAGGCTGGAGGCTTTGAGCGGACGAATGGTATCCAGGTAGACCTGGGCCATGCTGCGCAGTGCCTGGCTGAGACCATGCAAATCTTTCAGGCGTGTGTAGCTCTTCTCAGCCCGCGAGTAGGAGTTTATCGCGTCCTCAAATTGCGAGCGCAGCCGCTGTACATCTCCAAGAAGGATACGGATGCGCGGATGCTGATCAAGCTGGTTTTCGTCAAGTTGCTCGATCCACTTGGCGAGGGTACGCAGACGGCCAATCTCAAGCAGGCGCGGCCCGGTGGATTCGATGAGGCGGGCCGCTTCGTTTTTCTCTCCGCAGCAGAAAAGGTGATAGATGGCTTCTTCAAAGTCGTTAATACCGGTAAAGTATCCTGCTGCTATTTTATGCAGCCGGTTCATTTTCTCTACGTCATTTTTTCCCTGGTCGAGCAAAAAATCCTGGAATAGGCGTTGGTAGCGATAGCTCAAGTCATCCACAGAAAAGGTAAATAAACCCTTTTCTACCAGCGAACGCAGGATTGAGGTACTGTTTTTGATCCCTAAAAGCGCATCGCACGCGTTGGCATCCAACTGGCGCAGTACCGCGCTGGAAAGCAGGAATTCCTGCACTTCAGCCGGCTGCTGGTGAAGCACCTCCTGTGCCAAAAAATTGAAAATATCAGAGGTGGGCATCTCAGCCAGGATGTGTTCGAGCAGTTTGGAATGGCTGGACTGCAGGCGCTGCCAGATCATTTGCAGGGCGATGATCCAGCCATCAGTATAGGAATAGATGCTTTCCGCCTGTCCGGGAGTGATCGGAAAATTGTATTGCCCGGCAAACAACTTACTGATCTCTTCAACGGAAAAAGTCAGGTCTGACTGGTCGATCACCAGCAGGGTGCCTTTAACGCGCCAGCGGATGAAGGCGGGAGTTTCGGGGATCTTGCGGCAGGCGATGGCAATATGCAGCCGTGGGGGATGGTTTTCCACCAATTGTTCGAACCAGTGGTTGATGTCGGTGACGTCACTCACCAGGTGATAATCATCCAGGATGAGGACGGTCTCTTCCTCAAGGTCGAGGGTTAGCTGGTTGAGGAGGGCGGTGACCACGGCAGGGGCGGCGGTGTGACCACCGGCTTCGAGCCTTTCGAGCAGGGTGGTGGAACCAGGTGAACAGGTGGAGAGAAGGTGCGCTAAAAAGAGCATCGGGTCGCGATCCGGCTCGGTGATCTGGTACCAGAAGGTTTTTTGATAAAGGGTGCTCAATTCGAGCAGGGCTGTGGTCTTGCCAAAGCCGGTTCCGGCGTGGATGAGCGTGAGCGGAGCGCCAAAAGTCCCCTGGAGCAATGTGTGCAGACGCTCCCGATGGAAGATCCCCCGGTGCGGTTTTGGCGGCAGCAATTTGCTGCGGATGACCATGTCTGAAAGAGGCATAATCCTATTTTACCTGAAACACTCCGCTTGGAAGCAGATTTTAATTTACCGACGCTTCAGAGCCCCGGGAGGTTATTCTAAATACGAAATTCCGGGGTCCAGAGGCTGACAGACAGGGGTAGCACCAGGGTCAGGAAAACCATCAGGATTGGCGTTAACATCAAAACCGCAATTCCCAGCCAAACGAACTGGTTTGAATTCATGTTGGCTAATACCTTGGCTTTATCGCCGCCATGGTAGATACGCAAGACATCACCATACAAATAAATGAGCGTAACTATCACCCAGGTAGCCGATCCTTTTATCCATGATTCAATTTCTCCTGTCTGTAATATTGATGACCACTTTGCCTTTGGGCGTGTTCTTTTTCACTATAGAGGCAGGCGTCGGCGGTTCGCGGAATTGGAGTGCAGCCAACAGCCTTTCACCGATACCCGTTTTGATCAATTGTAGGGCGGTTACCAGGTATGAAAGGAATCGTGCCGGATTGCTTTCTCCTTCATCCAGCGACAACCATCCCACCGGTCTACCGCAGTCAGCGATCCATTCACTAACCAGGGTCGTTTTGCCAAAACCAGCGGGAGCCGGGATGAGGGTCAATTTCCGGCTGGCTGCCAGCCCCTCGTTCAACCGCGCAATCAGACCCGGGCGGGGGAGACAATTGCTGTCCAATTGGAGGAATGTAGAGTTTGGTGAGGAGCAGGGAATCAGACAGACTGAGATAAAATATACAACGCTGGGTATAGGGGGTGGAAAAAATGAAAGGGGAAAACGAATGGAATTGCGGAACCCGGGGTGGAAAATAGGGGAGCAGGATTGCTGAAATCTACCAATCGTTTCGTATAGCTTACGACATACTACTCTATGGAGGTCGATTTAATGTGTGTAGGAGCAGGGATCAGTTTACCGAACAACCCCGTTGCCACCCAGCGTACCGCGGCGGACGCAATCATCACTCCCACGAATCCCCAGTGAGCGATGGCAGCGCTGCCCACCAGGGCGCCCAAAGCCAGGCTCAAAGCCACCACCACCTGGTAGACCGCGGTGTAGATGGGCACCTGTTTGGAAGGCATCGACTCGAGCAGCAGGTTGAAGGACGCCAGGTTGAACGCCCCCCAGACGATCCCTGCGAAGGTATTGATCACTCCGATCTGCCAGGCTTTGGTGGCGATTGCCCAGGCGAGCGGCAGCAGGGGAATGAGGATCATGCCGAAAAGCTGCACTTTTCGTGCCCCGAACTTATCAGAAAAGATTCCCAGCTGGTTTTGCACCAGTAGCGTACTGATGCCCTGTACAACGGCCAGGATGCCGATGGTGGCCGCGGAGAATTTCAAGTCCTGCAGCATGTGTACGCTGAAGAAGGGACCTGAAATATTGATGGCAAAATTCCACACCGCGGCGGTAATGGTTAACTTAATGAAGAAGGATTGACCTTTGAGGCTTTTTAGGATCCCGGGGATGTTCATGCCGGGGCGTTCTTCTTGTGAAAAACCAGGGTTCAGCCGAATATGGGAGAAGCTGAATACCGACAGAGCGCCCATGATGAAGGCAACCCCAAGCGCGACCTGGTATCCCAGGTGACCGGTGAAAAGGGTGATCAACTTTCCTGCCAGCAGGGTGATCACGATTCCTGCCACGCTCATGATGAAGCTGCGCGATCCGAAATAACGTCCGCGACCGTCGATGGGGACGACCTCGTGCGTCAGCCCCACCCAGCCGGGGAAGCCCAGGTTGCCAAATCCGTCACGCACCACGGAAACGATGATCGCCACCCACACCAGCGTTGACCCCTTGAAGACCATCGGAGCGAACACGAGCAGTAACACCGAGAAGCGCATCAACGCACCGTTGATGACCAGGAGTTCTTTCAGTTTATGGATGAAACGTTCGGCGAGGAAAGCGCCGGGGAAAAGCAGGATGGCTGCTGCCAGGCTGGAAAGCGAGCTCATCAACCCGATCTGCGCCTGGGTTGCGCCAAGCACCAGGATGTACAGGCTGATGAAGTTCAGGTAGATGCTGTCATGCGCGGAGGAGAATAACCCGTCAAACCAGAACCAATGCAAATTCCACTGCACCGGGGCGGGCTGGGTTTTCCCCCAGGAACCACCCACGGTCAGTTCAGAGATCCATTGACCTGCGTTCTTCAGTACTGATAAAGGCTTCATTCAACACCGAACTTTACCTTTATACCTCATAATTGACCTAATAAGTGGCTTTTGATACTGATAATTTCAATCCAGGCTGAGAGGATTTTTTATCTCCAGGTTAGCTGGTTTGAGGAGGACTGTCTCTAGAGAAAAAGGTCACTATACTGGTTTTATCGGATGTAAAATGCCAGGAAGAAATGTACCCGGCCTGGTAGTTATGAACCACTTTAGCAACGCGAGCATGCAGAATAGAAAACTCTTTGGGCTGGCGATAAAAGCGACCGTGGTGCCCATTTGCAGCATGTTTACATGAGATCCTTCATTCCGTCTGAACAGCCTTGTTGACAAGTGCTTTAACAATCTCAACTTTCGCTTTATTCCGTGCCAACGGTTGGGCATTGCTTACCGAGAGTATTGCCGCTTCTTTGGCTAGCTGCTCACTTGGGATCTGATCCTCCAGTAATTCTTCCACCCTGCGCGCCCGCAGGGGTACCGGGGCAACAGCTCCCAGCACAACCCTGGCATCGTGGAACCGCCCTTCGCGCATCGTCACCCGAAAGGCAACACTCACGATCGGAAAATCTATCGCATTTCGGGTGCGGAACTTGAGATAACACTGTCGGCTGCCAGGTTGAGACGTTGGAATCCAGATTTCCTGGATTAATTCGTCATTTGCTAAAATGGTTGTTCCGTTGATACTCGCTGCGAACAATTCTTCGGCGGGCAGAATCCGCTTGGTGGTTTTCACTTGCGCGTCCAATGCGATCAAGGCTGTCGCCAGGTCTGAAGCATTAACCGCCACACATCCACAATTGGCACAGCGTATGGTTTCCCGTTCCATCTCCTCAAAGGTTATTGTATCGCTGTCTTTCCCGAGTAAAGTCCTCTGCGCGACTGGCAGGCGAGGTGCAGCCACGCGTAAGCTGGTGGCAAGCGCGGCGTTATTGATCATTAAAGGTTTTTTTCCGGGTGTAACCGAACCTGGTTTGATTTGCTTTTCAGCTAAATAGGAATCGATGTCTGATGCAGCTCTATTCCCTTCAGCCATTGCCTGCACAACCGTGGCAGAACCGCCGGTGACATCACCCCCTGCGAATACCCCCTCCATACTGGTTGCTGTGGTCCCTTTTTTGACAACGATCATCCCGCGTTCAATTTGCAGAGAGGTTTCAATATAGGATAAATCCGCTGCCTGACCGATTGCAACCAGGACTTGATCCACCTCAACCATGGTCGTTACAGCCATATCAAAAACCGGTGCGAAGCGTCCGTCTTGATCAAAAACAGAGGTGCACTGAACCAGTTCCATTCCTTCAAGCTTCCCATCCTGCCCCACAATCCGCTGAGGTCCCCAGGAGGGCATGATCTTAATCCCTTCCTCATGAGCCTGAGAAATATCTTCGGCTAAGGCAGGCATTGTTTCAAGACTTTCCAGGCAAGCCATTGTCACCTGTTTTGCGCCTGAGCGCCGCGCGGCAATCGCCACATCCACGGCAACGCTCCCGCCGCCAATCACCAATACCCGCTCTCCGACAGAGGCATCCTTCCCCGCCTGGATGCTCATTAAAAATTCCAGTCCGGAATCTAGCAGCTCATTGTTTTCGACCTTCAGTTTCTTGCCGTTCCACAGACCGGTTGCCAAAAAAATGCTGTTGTATTGGATACGAAGATCCTGAAATGTGAGACCTTTGGTGCCAATTCTTGTTCCAAGTACGAATTGAATTCCCATGTTCTCAAGCGCTCTCACCTGCGCTTGAACAACCGATTTTGGTAAACGGTATTCCGGTATGCTATAACGGAGCATCCCACCGGCTTCCTGCATCTGGTCATAGACTGTCACCGCATGTCCCTGGTTCCTGAGGAAATAAGCGGCGGTCAACCCGGCTGGGCCGGCGCCTACCACGGCGACCTTCTTTCCCGATTCGATTTCGGGTGCCCGGTAAAAAGCTTGACTGTGTTCCAACACAAAATCACCCAGATAACGTTCGACATCGCGGATCGACACGGGTTCGTCATAATCAAACCGATTGCATTCTTCCTCGCAATAGTGAGAACAAGCTCGACCCGTGATTGCAGCAAGGGGATTCGTGCGTAATAGAATCTCGACCGCTTCGCCCACCTTGCCTTCACGGATTTTCGCCATATAGGTTGGGATGTCATTGTGGATGGGGCAGCCCGATGTACAAGGTGCCGCAGTGACACACATCCCCCCAAAGATGGAGTGGTATCGATTCTCTGCAAACAAAGCATCGCACCACCTGCCTCCCTTACGCAGGCAATCGAAGGTGTTTTCGGGATTACGGTAGTACCAGCAGCGCGGCTCTTGACATAGGTTTCCCGCGACGGTCGCAACATTGCGGATTTGAGGTGAAGCGACGCTGGCTGCAGATTGGGCGAGAAGCGGATAGGTTTCCTGGATCACGGGATGTTTTGCCAGATCGTTGAGTGTGGTGAGCGCGCCAATGTGCACTCCCTCCACCTCGACCTTGATGTAATTTGACTCTTTGACCGATTTAAGCCCGATGAGAACTTCCGGCGGATCCGAGTGTACAGCGTCTTTAAGGGTTCCCAGCAGATCCGTTCCACCCGCGAGTACTGCTGCCCGACCCTCATTTTCCTGTAATAATGCTTCCGCTTCTTTTAAGCTGTCTGCAGGGATGTACTGGATAGGTTCGATAGTCATGGGATCACCTCAGATGCGGCCTAATGCCCGGAGTACTTTCTCCGGTGTGATTGGAATTTCATCGATACGAGTGCCAATGGCGTTGTATACCGCATTGGCGATTGCCCGTGGGGTGCAGGTCAGGGTTCCTTCGCCAATGCCGCAGGCTCCGTATTCACCGGCTCCCCGCCATACTTCCAAAAGGACCGGTTCAACGTGCGGCATATCCAGGATGGTCGGCATTTTATAGTCGATGAAATTGAAGTTGAGCGGGATACCGTGGATCGGGTCATAGATGATCTCCTCGGTCAGCGCTTCGCCAATAGCCATCACCTGGCCTCCGATCTGCTGGGCTTCTGCCCCTGAGGCGTACATGACCGTTCCGCAGTCGTTGATGATGATCAGTTTGAGTACCTGCGTTCGGCCGGTGGCTGTATCAACTTCAACCTCAGCAAAGCTGGCGATATAAGGGACGCCTGTTCTTTGTTTGGCGGGAGCCCGGCTGACCATCACTGATAAGGGCACCAGGTCGCCTTTCCACAGCAGGTCTCGGACAGAGATGCTCTTTCCCGGTCCGGAAATCTGACCCTCGTTTATTTCCAATTGATCGGCAGCAACCTCTAAAACGGGGGCTGCCAGGTCGAGAAGTTTTTTCTTTAACTCCTGGGCTACAACGACCATTACTTCTGATTGCAGGAAGGAGACCGCGCTATCGGTTTGAACACAATCGCGCATCCCTTGATCGGTATCTATTGTAGAAACCCAGGTGATATCGTCGGGTCTCACATTCAGGAAACCCAAAGCTTCGGCGCAGCCAAGCACATTGCAGGTATTCGAGCCGGTACCAGTCTCCACGGTTGGCGCATCCAAGGTTACCGTGCCATCCGGGTAAAGGGTGATCTTTGCCTGAACCTGCCCGCGGCGCTCTTCCTGCCACTCGGCATGCCAGCCGGGGTGTACAGAAAAGCCCACACCTTGCCGCCTGGTGCCATCAAGGAGCGGACCAGCACCGGGTTTGTGGCGTTTCTCGTTCCAACCGATGCGTTCGGCACCCGTCTCGAGAACAGCTTTCAAGCTTGGATCGGGGCAGGACCCCCATTCATGCCCGAAGTTCTTGACCGCCAGCGCAATGGGGTCCATCTCGAGTCGTTCAGCCAAAGCATCGATCATGCGGCCGAAGATGAAGTTAAACTGGGAATTGCCCACGCCGCGCATCATACAACCGGGGATATGGTTGGTGTAAACTGCATAGGATTCCATCTTGATGTTCGGGATTGGAGCCAGCGCGGCTTCAGAGATCTCAGCCGGTGCAAATTTCAAAGCAAATACCGAGTGATCGGCATAGGCGCCGATATCCCCGATGGACTTGAACTGGAGGGTAGTGATCGTACCGTCAGTCCTGGCACCTACTTTACAGTGGTAAAGCGCCGGCTGCCGGGTGTCGTGGAAACTATCCCGCCGGGTATGCTTGAATTTAACCGGCCGGCCGGCTTTTTTGGCGAGCAGTGCGGTAAAAAGAAAGAAGGGTTGATCGCCTGTGTCTGCTCGACCGAATTGACCCCCCACGTATTTACTGATGGCGCGAACTTTATGGAGTGGCAAATCCAGCATCTGGCTGACGTGCATGCGGGTTTGGTCCGGGGCATAGGAATTGGAAACGATGGTGAGCCGATCCTCTTCCCACTTCGCCAGGCAGCACCAGGGATCAAGTGATCCCTGAGTAGGATTGTGATGACCGGTATCCATTTCAAGGACGACATCGGCTTCAGAGAAACCTCGTTCAACATCGCCTTTGTCTACGAAGATATCGGGACCACCTCTTGGATCAGGAGGGAGAATGTTATTTGAAGTGATCTCCGGGTGGATCACCGGGGCATCCGCCTGCATTGCCTTGAGAGGGTCTGTGACATAAGGGAGGACTTCCCAATCAATTTTGAGGAGTTTTAACGCCTTTTCGGCAACCTGCTCACTTTCCGCAGCGATTGCGACCCCCACTTCGTCACCCGCCCAGGCTGCATAATTCCCCAACACTTTTCGATCGCGGAATTTTCCCCACATCATGCCTTCGTAACTGACGGTGTCGACCGCATCCGTCCATCCCGCGTTGGTCGGTTTAAGCCGCTTCACCTCTGGATCCTCGAATGTCAGGATGGCTTTTACGCCGGGTAGCGCAGCAGCCTTGCTGGTGTCAAGGTGAACAATTCTGGCTCGGGGGTAAGGACTGCGTAGAACCTTCGCGTGCAGTAATCCGGGAAAATTCCGTTCCGAGGTAATATCATCTGCATAGGGAGCTCGGCCTTGAGCTTTTTCGAGGGCATCAATACGCGGCTGGTAACCACCGATGAATCGACGTGCAACACGTGGTTTGTAGGGTGTGTTCATGCCTGACCTCTTCTCATGACAATCTTCTCGGAAGCATGGAGTACTGCTGTGGCAATTCCATCGTAGCAGCCGCAGCGGCAAAGATTACCGGAAAGCGCTTCCCTCACCTCATCCAAAGTTGGCGTGGGATTCTCGTTGAGAAGGGATCTGGTGGTCATCACAAAACCTGGTGTGCAGAACCCGCACTGGAGAGCTGTTCCATGCCCGGGCTCACACTGCTCAGCAAAGGCTTCGATCACCGGATCATCCTTCGGTAAGCCTTCGATGGTCAGCAGGTCTTTTCCATTGGCTTCCACCGCCAGCAGCATACACGAGAGAACAGCCTTACCATCCATGAGAATGGTGCAGGCTCCGCAAGCCCCTTCGTCGCAGCTAACCTTGAGCCCTGTGAAACCAAGGCGTTCGCGAAGAAACGCTGAAAGGGTGGTGGCTGGTTCGAGGTCGGTTCCGATCTCAAAATCCTGCCATTCACCGTTGATCCGCATGGAAACCTTTTGATGCGAAGAAGGTGAGGATATCTCTGCCAAGTGAACCTCCTTAAAAGGACTTTTCTATTTAGCCTTGACGCCTATCTGTATGTTCAATCAACGATAGGGCTCACAAGATCATGAGAAACATGAAAAAGAGAAAAAGTTAGATCAACCAGCACGAATATTCTGGAAAACTGATGACAACATCATCCCCCTTGCGGGGTAAGGTTCTCGTGCGTTCATTGAAGAAATCAGCGGAAATTAATTCACCGCCTAGATCGACGCGTAAACGGACAACTGCCCCCAGGAACAGCACGGACTCAACCTGTCCTTTCAGGGCATTGCGACCTGCGCCTGTCCCGATTTGCAGCTCTTCCGGCCGGATCGCCAGCCTGGGTTTGTCACTTAACTTAATCTCGGAAGTATGCTCAAATTTCACCGGCTGACCGGCCAGCAGACAGGTACCTTTCTTTATATCCACATCGGTAACTTTTATAATGTTCAACTGACCCACAAATTGGGCCACGAATTCACTCGCCGGGAAATTATAGATATTGGCGGGAGTTCCAAGCTGTTCCATGCGGCCCTGGCTCATCACCACCACCCGGTCGGAAATTAATAAAGCCTCCTCCTGGTCATGGGTTACGTAAATCGTTGTAATCCCCATGGTCTGCTGGATGCGCCGAATTTCCAAACGCAGCTCAACACGTATCTTGGCGTCAAGGGCTGATAACGGTTCATCAAGGAGCAGGACGCGGGGATTGATCGCCAGTGCGCGGGTTAACGCGATGCGCTGCTGCTGTCCCCCCGAAAGCTGGTAAGGATACTTGTTAATATGTGTTTCAAGATGGACAAGCGCCAGCATTTCATTGATCCGCTGTTTGATATCTGCTTCCGGGAGCTTGCGGACCTGCAAGCCAAAACCGATATTCTCGCCAATGGTCAGATTGGGAAACAGTGCATAGGACTGGAATACCATGCCCACATTCCGTTGGTTGGGGGATTTGTAAGTGATATCCTCCCCATCCAGGGTGATCTTTCCGGTCGTTGGCAATTCAAACCCGGCGATCATGCGCAGGGTGGTCGTTTTTCCACACCCGGACGGGCCTAGAAAAGAAACAAACTCACCCTTGTCTACCTCAAGGTTGAAATCTTCCACCGCAGCGATTGAGCCGAATACTTTGGAGATATTAGTTAATGAAAGGAAAGCCATAATTCACCGTCTACTTTGAATTTTGAATTCTTACTTCGCTTACCGCGCGCCGGCTAATGAACCGCTGTCAGCCTTGCCGCGGTTGAACAGCTGGATTAATCCCATGAAACTCCAGGTGACCATAAAACTGATGATGGCCAGCGAGGAGGATTCATAAGTCCTGTTCTGTCCGATCAGTGACATGTAAGGACCAAAGGCTTTGATCCCAACCATGAAACTTGCAATAGTATATTCCCCGATGACAGTGGCCAGGGTCAAGAATGCACTGCTTATAATGGCAACCTTCAAGTTGGGAACGATGATCTTGAACATGATGGTGCTCCAACTCGCACCCAGGCTCTGCGCTGCTTCAGTAAGAGAGATGACATCAATAGCAGCCAGCCCCGTATCGACAGATCGAAACACATAGGGAAGGGCCAATACTACATAGGCGGCCACCAGCAGGGCGTCTGTTCCAAAATAGGTATTGGTCAGGAAGAATGGCGCGCCGCTAAAGACACGGATCAAGCCAAAAACGAGAACAATAGCCGGGACAACAAACGGAAGCATGGAGATGAATTCCAACATCCCGCGCAGTTGCGGCAATCTCAATCGGATCCAATAGGCGGTTGGAACAACCAGCAAAATGCTAACAATAATCGTAAATACTGCGATCACCAGGGAAAATCGTATCGTAGACCAGAAATTGGGATCTTTAAAGATATTCTGGTAAGAAAGAAAGGAGAGGACACCTTTCTTGGCTCGTAGGGAAAAATCGAAGGTTGCATATAACGGCAAAATGAAATAGATCGTGCCGATAATCAGCCATATCCAGGACCAAAAAGATTTTCTTCTCATTTACGCAGCCACCTTTCACTCCTGCGCCGTAATGAATAGTAAAAGGTCATCATTACAGCCATAACCAGGATCATGCCGACTGCAAGAGCATATCCCAGACCAGGGTTATAGTAAATATCCCCTTTGATTTGTGAACCAATGACGATCGTGATCAGGTTGATAAATCCACCGGTTAGGGAGTAGGCTGTCGCGTATGCGCCAAAAGAATTGCCGAATAACAGGATCATTGCCCCGAGGATCGAGGGCATTAATATTGGCAAGGCTACCTTGCGCCAGTATAAACTTTGCGTGGCACCCAGGTTCTCCGCGGCTTCACTCCACTCTTTTTTAAGGCCGTCCAATGCCGGAGTGATTACCAGGACCATGAGCGGAAACTGGAAAAACATATAGGTCAAGGAAAGACCCCAAAAACTATACAGGCTGAATCCTTGATCGTACAGGTTGATACCCAGAACATTTTTAAGTAATAAGGTGACCAGGCCGGTTCTGCCCAGGGTGGCGATGAATGCGAATGCCAGCGGGACGCCGGCAAAGTTGGAAGCCACGCCTGAAAAAGTCAGCAACGCCGTGCGGATCGGGCGCGGCAGTTTGCCGACCGTCACTGCGTAGGCCATCAAGAAGCCCAACAAACCACCCCCGATGGCCGTGGCCAGGCTGATCTTAATCGTAACCCAATAGGCACTCAGGATGGACGGATCCAGCAATCCGACAAAGTTCATTAAGGTCAGTTTGCCGGTATTGTCCCGGAAAGCACCTAACAACAGGGTAACGGAAGGCAGTAATATGAACAGAAAGGCGAAAATAAAGAATGGCAAAACAACAAGCCAATCCCGCCATCTGAAAGGTGCGGGACGCGTTTTTGGCGCGTCCCGTTTTTCAATTTGTTTTGAATTTTGTTTATTTAACATCTGCACCAACGACAGACATCCAGTTATCGCCAATTACTTTCTTGGCCGCATTGATCTGGTCAATGCTCGGGAAGGCGATCGGACCGCTGAAGGTAGGCAGTTTGGCTGCAACTTCGGCTGGGATGACGCCGCGTTTTAGCATATCCGCGTAGCGGATTGGATGGCAGTAGCCCTTGAGCCAAATATTCTGGCCTTCATCGCTGTACAGGTATTCCATCCACAACTTGGCAGCATTGGGGTGCGGTGCGTAGGCAGAAATTGCCTGGATGTAAATACCAGCGATCGTGCCGCTCTTGGGATAGACCACTGCGATGTTCGGGTTGCCAGCCAGCGTGTCTTTGTCAGCCAGGGCGCTGTAGTCCCAGCGTAAGATGATCGGGGTTTCGCCTTTGGCAACCGTTGCCTGTTTGGCAATCACGGGCACAAAGTTTCCGGCTTCATTTATCTTTTTGAAGAAATCAAGGCCGGGTTGAACATTGTCCAATGAGCCGCCGTTGTAAATTGCAGCCGCATAAACGGACATCTGGGCTTGCGCTGAGGCACGAGGGTCTCCAGACAGAGCGAACTGGCCTTTATATTCTGGTTTAAGCAGATCGGACCAGTCCGCCGGAACATTCTTGACGATGTCGCTATTTACTTCCATCGCCAGAACGCCGTAATAATCCCCATACCAGTAGCCATCGGGATCTTTGGAATCAGCTGGAATGGAATCCCAGGTCGAAACCTTGTAGGGCATGACAAGCTTGTCAGCAATTAATTGGGGACCAAAACCATAGCCTACATCGATCACATCTGGAGCCTGTGGGCCTTTGTTGTCCTTGTTGGCAACAATGGCCTGGATTTCATCAGCAGAACCGCCATCAGGATTGAGCTCATTGATGACGATGCCATATTTGGCAGAAAAAGCCGAGATGGCTTCGCCATAATTACACCAGTCATGAGGAAGGGCAATGACGGTTAAATTGCCTTCTGCCTTTGCTGCTTTCACCAGCGCGTCTGTCTCCCCGGTGGTTCCCGGTGTATTGGCTTTACACGCGGTCAGCACCATTGCCAGCACAACAACTATGGAAACAACCAAGTACAGTTTTTTAAAGCGCATATCTCTCTCCTTGTCTAGAATAAAAAAATTATCAGTCAAGCAGGTGCTTAACTGATATTTACAACCTTACTAAAGATTTCCAATACTCGAGTCGTGGACTCACAACACATTTGACCAACCGCGCAGAGTGGTAGGATAATGACCGTTTTCGATGATCGTTATGAGGCAGTTTCACATTGATCCCTTGGGTTGTCTACTTTATTATACAGGATAACACAAGTTCTCCACCAGTTTAGAGTTTGAAAGTAAATATCGTGATAGTCTATTCTGGGTGGGTTTGAATATTTTACCAATCTCTCCTAAATGATAAAAGTCCATAAGGTTTGGGGTTTAACCATTTATTATCCGCATTCCACGTCCATTACTCAAAAAAACGACAAAAAACACGATTTTG
>CAZAAJ010000055.1:0-19673 GCA_964483135.1 uncultured Anaerolinea sp.
AACCGCCGGCCCCCGCGTCCCAAACGCGGTGCGCTGCCAACTGCGCTACACCCCGAACGCGTAGAGTATAATCCGAAGCAACGATAACCGTCAAGGAATAATTATCGATGAATCCACGGCTACAACGCGCCATCCTCCTGCTGTCCATCCTTGGTTTGTTATGGCTGGCTGGCTGTGTAAAAGCTGATTTCACTCCTAAGCCTGGCGCGAACCCCCTTGAAATCACCGAGCCGACGCCCACACAACTTCAAAACTTGAATCTCCAGGTGACTTCCACACCTTTATACGAGGGCGCCTTCTGTGGTTATTCCAGCGGCACAGTGAGCGATGTGCAGGTGGCTTCCACCCTGTTGTCCCGCCCACTGGCGGTGAAGATTTACCTGCCTCCATGCTACAGTGAAACGCGCGAGCCGGGATATCCTGTGCTGTATATGTTGCACGGTCAAACATACGATGAAGAGCAATGGCCGCGCCTGGGGCTGCTGAATGCCGCGGGTAAATTGATCACGGCAGGTAGAATTGTCCCGATGATCATTGTTATGCCCTACGACATCTCCTGGTCTGCGGGCCCTGAAGTGTCGTCATTTGACGAGGCGTTCCTGCAGGAATTACTCCCCTATATGGACGCGAATTTTAATACCTGCTCTGAACGCGCCTGCCGGGCGGTTGGAGGCCTTTCACGCGGGGGAAACTGGGCGGTTTACCTTGGATTCTCTCACGCAGAGGAATTCACAGCGATCGGCGCTCACAGCGCGCCGTTATTTTACGGTGAGATCCAGCGCATGACGACTGTACTCAAAACCGCAGGCGCTGCAGATCAACTGCCGGCCATTTATATTGACGTGGGCAATAAGGATGAAAATCTGGCCCAGGTCTTGACCTACGTGACCCTTCTGAAAAAATACAGGGTTCCCTATGTATTTACCGAATTCCAGGGATACCATTACGAAGGGTACTGGAGTGCCCATGCGGAAGATTATTTACTTTGGTATTCGGGGGAGTTTACTTCGGGTCAGTGAAACTCGTCTCGGCCCACTGCAGACATTTCCAGCGGGTTCCATCCCAATCTATTATGACAAGATCGGAATTCTTCAGGGGATGAGACCAGATAAACTCATAATCAGGGGGATTGGTCAATCCAGGGATCACTGCACTCAGGATACCCCCATGGGTTACACATAAAATTTCATCATTGATTTTAGAGTCTTTGATTAACTGGTTTATGAAGGACTCAACCCGCTGCCTGGTTTCTATTAGCGATTCGCCGCCGGGGAGCTTCCTTTCCGGTTTTTCGTTGAGATACCAATCCTTCCATAATAGCGAAAAGTCTAACCATGCCTGTTCATCCCCCCGTCCTTCAAACTCGCCCACGTCGAACTCACGTAATGCCTCCGCGATGACGAAATCACGGCCAATATGTTCACACACGATCCTTGTCGTTTCGACCGCCCGCAGGACGGGGCTGCTGTAGATTTGCGTGAAAGGGATGCCGGACAGGCGTCCGGCAAGTTCCTGCGCCTGAGTTTTTCCTTTTTCAGTGAGCGGGTGCACCGCATTCCGGTTGGAGAACATGTGCAGTGTGTTGGCGGTGCTTTCACCGTGGCGAGCAAAGGTTAATTTCATGGATAGAGCGCCGGATTCTTGAATGGGATAAGGGCAAAGATGACTGCCGGCACGTATAAGCCCTCCCTATCGATGGCATCATTGGTTAATAATCCAATGGCTCCATTACCCTGTTTGGAATTATTTCGCGAAAAAACCCTATCATCTGCTTCGCCCAGTTCAACCCCCTGGCGTACCAGCTCGGCCACCTTCTCAGGCAGAAAGAACTCACCGCTCCGTCCGCGCCCGCAGCGGTTGGCATCCAGCACCACCACCCAGGCGAAAGCGCTCAACCCGCCGGGCTTATCCTCGCAGCCTCCCTCGATGCCCACCCAGTAATCAGCCTCCGGCGCCAGCTCGCGGATGTTGTTGGCGCGTTTCCAGGCTCCCTGAAGGGTCTCCTTGTCGGTCATTGGCTGCGAGGTGATCACCACCCGGTTCTTGAAGGGGAGAACTTCAAATTCCTCCCCTGGGAACATCCGTTCAAAACCGTGTTTCGCGGCCGCAAGTTTAACCGGATTGGCAGAAGCGACATAGACGCGTTTCATAACTTGTCCTCGTAAATTTGACCCTGCTAATATTTACTTCCGTCTTTACACCTTTAGTGGTGGAAATGCATCGATTCGATTAAATCTCGTATTAATGCACCAATTTTATCCGATTCGCGCGCCTCGTAAAAGGGAGACTAATACCAAAAAGGGTGAGAAGATCTTTCTCACCCCTCAAGTTAGTATTGAAATGTTAATAACTGACTTTGCGCGGGAGTTTCTTCGCCTGGTCAACCCAATCGGCAACCTGGGCTTCAGTTGGCATTTTGCGGACAAGTTTCTTTTTGGTGTTGATTTCCACCATTTTTTCGGACAGGTTCTTTGCAATACGTTTACCAAGTTCTACAACAGTATCGACGCCAGCTTCCTCAAGCAGATCGGAATACTCACTGCCGACACCCTTGATGCGGTACAGGTCGGAGAGGTTCACCCATTCCAGGATGAGCGCGTCGCCAATCCCGGTTTTAGCGGCCAGTTCTTTTCGTCCCTTGGGAGTAGCTCCTGCTTCGAGCAGTGCATCGGTTGTGCTGATTCCAACCCCTTTTAACTTTTTCTTGTAGGATGGTCCAATTCCTTCTACATCCATAATACTAGGCATTTTTCCTCCTTAAAAATTGAATTACGGACTCTATTTCAGTATAGACGTATTTGATTAATTTTTCAACCCGGTAGCTGTCGTCCTGGGTGAAACAAATCGAAAACAGATGCGTATATGGAATGGAAAAGGAGAGTAAAAAATGTCACAATCAACGACGAAAATTCAAAACTCCGGTGGACCGGGGTGCCTGGTACGGGGGTTGTATTTTGTTTTTATCGGCTGGTGGTTCGGGCTGCTTTGGGTACTGGCGGCATGGTTTCTCAACCTGACCATCATTGGTCTTCCTCTCGGGCTGGCAATGATTAATAGCATCCCGCAGGTGATGACGATGCGACCGGTGCGTGTGCAGACGACCATAATGGTGAAGAATGGCGCACCAGTAATACGGCAAACCGCTATCCAACAGCATCCTTTCCTGCTGCGCGCGTTGTATTTCCTCCTGGTTGGTTTCTGGCTTAGCTTCGTATGGATGTTGCTGGGGTGGATCTTCCTGGTATTCACATTCGGGCTGGCAATGCCACTATCGTTCTGGATGTTCGACCGGGTGCCGGCTATAACGACGCTCGCCCGCTCATAATGCAAGACGAAAATGAAATCTCATTACTCCCGCTGAAAGGCGGGAGTTTTTTCGGTGTAAAATGAGTGGGGAAGTCAAATTTCAACTATCGGATGGTTAAATGAGCGAATCCATTAATATCGTCATTCCTATGGCCGGGTACGGGTCGCGTATGCGTCCGCTAACCTGGAGCCGCCCAAAACCCCTGCTGCTGGTGGCAGGAAAGACCCTGCTCGACCATGCGCTGGACCAGTTTGCCACATTGCCGGAGTTAAAGAATTCCGAATATATCTTTATCATCAGTCCCAACCAGGGGAACCTGATCCAAAAGCACATGGCGACAATGCATCCAGATAAAAAAGTCCATTTTATCGTCCAGGAAAAGATGCAGGGGCAATCGTCCGCGCTGTACCTGGCGGATGAGCTGCTGCACGGTCCGTTCGTGATGGCGTTTTGCGATACCCTTATCGAGACCAGCCTGGAGTTCCTGCGCGACGAAGAGGCAGATGGTGTAGCCTGGGTAAAGCCAATGGAAGACCCGCGGCGTTTTGGGGTGGCGGAATTGAGCCCGGAAGGGTTAGCTGTGAGGCTGATCGAAAAACCACAGGATTTTACCAATAACCTGGTGTTGGTGGGGTTTTACTATTTCCGCGAAGGACAGGAGTTGATCAAAGCCATCCACGAACAGATCAAACGCAATACCAGCCTTAATGGGGAGTACTTCCTGGCAGATGCGATCAACATCATGCTGGAACGCGGTATGAAACTAAAAGTAAAACAAACGGACGTCTGGCTGGATGCCGGTATTCCCTCGGCAGTGCTTGAGACCAACCGCTACCTGCTGGAAAAAGGCTATGGCACCAAAGATATTGTTTCCGGCGAAGGGGTTACCTTGATCCAGCCGGTTTCAATTGCCAGCGGGGTTAGCCTGAAGAACTCGGTCATTGGCCCAAATGTGACCGTTGGCAAGAATTGCGTCATCGAGAATGTGATCCTGCGCAACTCGATCATCGATGCCGAAACGTCCATCCGTGACCTGGTGATCGAAGGCTCGTTGATCGGACGCAACGCCATGCTCCAGGGCAAGGCGGAACAATTCAATCTCGGTGACGATGCGGACTTCATCCGCTGAGTCTGATATAATCCTAAAAAAATCACAAGGAGTGTCCATGCCCAATAGGTATCTCTCGCGCCGCGTTGCCGGACTTAAACCTTCCGGGATCCGCAAGTTCTTCGATATTGCCGCAACTATGAAGGATGTAATCTCGCTGGGGATCGGTGAACCCGATTTCACCAGCCCGGAACCGATCCTGCAGGCGGGCATCCGTTCGCTGCAAAATGGAGAAACGCATTACACCTCCAACCATGGCATCATCGAGCTGCGAAGAGAACTTTCAAAGCATTTGGAAAGCCATTACGGGGTACATTACAACCCCGAAAACGAAATTGTGATCACCGTGGGCGGTTCTGAAGCCCTCAATCTTGCAGCAATTGCGCTGCTAAACCCGGGTGACGAGGTCATCATCCCCACACCCTGTTTTGTATCCTACCAGGCGGCGGTCATTATGGCTGGCGGCGTGGCGGTCGAAATCCCATGTACAATGGAAAACAATTTTGACCTCGACCCGCAGAAGGTGCGTGAAGCGGTCACCCCGCGCACCAAGGCCATCCTGATCGGATTCCCCAACAACCCCACCGGCGCAGTAGCCAAACGCGAGAACCTGCTCGAGATTGCGAAAATTGCCGAAGAAAATGACCTGATCGTTCTTTCGGACGAGATCTACGACCGCCTGGTTTATGGTGGACACCAGCATGTATGCTTCCCGGCACTGCCGAAAATGCACAACCGCACCATTCTGTTGGGTGGATTTTCGAAGGACTACGCGATGACCGGCTGGCGCATCGGTTACGCCGCTGGACCGGAAAGCCTGATCAACGGGTTAGTGCGCGTGCACCAGTTCATGGTCATGTCTGCGCCCACTATGTCGCAGATCGCAGCCCTTGAAGGGCTGAAGAGCGCGGAACCTTTCGTGCAGGTGATGCTGGCGGAGTATGATCGACGGCGCAAGTTGATCGTGAGTGGATTGAACCAGATCGGACTGCCGACATTTGAGCCTAAAGGCGCGTTTTACGCCTTCCCCAAGGTGAGCGCCACCGGGTTGGATGATGAAACCTTCTGCAACCGCCTGCTGCAGGAAGAACATGTGGCCATCGTGCCCGGCAATTCCTTCGGGCTGGGCGGAGAGGGATTCGCGCGCTGCTCCTATGCCACCGCTTATAACAAGATTGAAGAAGCCCTGGTGCGTATCGAGCGCTTTGTGCGCAAGGTCTAGTCTGGACATGCTTGAAGAAATACCAATCGGAAAGGGAAACCCCTTTCCGTTTTTAATTAATTAAAAAAGGAACATAATTTTAGTTTTCTCTAGGTCAACCGTGTGAACGGCTGCAAAGCCAGCGCAATCCGGGACAGTTTTCATAACAGAAAAAAAACAGGTTATATAATCCTATTAATCATATAAATAATCTTCGTTTCTGACATAATACAGGTGATTTCTGCCAAAAGTCATATTGACTTGCCGCCATTTCTCGGTTAATCTTAGGATGATTAACCGGAGGGATGCGTGCAGCGATGGTTTCAAACTACTGCGCAATTTGGCGGGCACAGGACCGATGTGTCCGCTTTACATTTCTCCGCTATTATCTAGATGAATTGTTCCATCCAATCTTAAAACAGGAGTGAACTGAATGGCATCAACAATCAATACGTTTGAAATGGCGCAGCGCCAGTTTGACCATGTGGCCGAACTGCTCAAACTGGACCCCCAGGTTTCCGAGATCCTGCGCTGGCCGCTGCGCGAGTTCTCCTTCCGCATTCCCGTCCGCATGGACGACGGTACCCTGCGGATGTTCCAGGGTTTCCGCGTGCAGCACAACGACGCCCGCGGTCCCAACAAAGGCGGCATCCGCTTCCATCCGGCTGAGACCATCGACACCGTGCGTGCGCTGGCTACCTGGATGACCTGGAAATGCGCCGTTGCAGATATCCCGCTCGGCGGCGGCAAAGGCGGCATCATTGTCGACCCCGCCACCCTTTCGGTGAGTGAAAAAGAGCGCCTCGTGCGCGGCTGGGTGCAGGCAATGTGGCGCAATATTGGTCCGCGCCAGGACGTGCCCGCGCCAGACGTAGGCACAACCCCCCAGATGATGGGCTGGATGATGGATGAGTATTCCAAACTGGTTGGTCAGTACACCCCCGGCACCATCACCGGTAAACCCCTCGGCGGCGGCGGTTCACTCGGGCGCACCGAAGCCACCGGGTACGGCGTCATCTACACCGTACGCGAAGCCATGAAACACCTCAAGCTCGATCCTTCCAAGTGCACCGCAGCGATCCAGGGCTTCGGTAACGTGGCGCAGTACGCAGCCATTGGCTTCATCGAGATCCTCAAGGGCAAAGTATTGTGCGTGTCCTATTATGACCGCGCTGACAAGGTATCTTACACCGTCAGCAAAGCCGACGGGATCGATCCGCACTTCCTGATGACCATCACCGACCAGTACGGCGGCATTGACAAGGAAAAAGCTGTCAAGGCTGGCTATAAGATTGAAGACGGCGGCGAGTGGATCAAGAAGGATGTGGATGTGCTTATCCCGGCAGCCCTCGAAGGGCAGGTGAATGCAGACACCGTCAAATTGATCACCTCGAAGGTGAAAATTGTAGCGGAAGGCGCTAATGGCCCCACCACCCCCGAAGCAGACGAGGTCTTTAAGGCAAAAGGCGTATTCGTCATCCCCGATTTCCTTTGCAATGCCGGCGGCGTGACCGTTTCCTACTTCGAAGGCGTGCAGAACGATATGAACTTCTACTGGACCCGCGAAGAAGTGCTGGAGAAATTGGACACCAAGATGACCCAGGCGTTCTCTTCCGTGCTGGAGATGAGCCTGAACCGCAAGGTGTACACCCGCGATGCAGCCTACATGGTTGCCATCGACCGCGTGGTGAAAGCCATGCAGTTGCGCGGCTGGGTGTAGATTTCCATCTGATCATAACAATGTAGGGGCAGTTCATGATGTTACTGTAAACATGAACTGCCCCTACAATAATTCTTCCCCCATTTCAATTTTATTCACAAAACGATTACCATTTTGCATGGTGCTCTTCAGCCCAGCCGATGAGATCTACGACCTCCAGCTTTTTCCCCTCGTCAGTGACCACGAACCCATTGTACTTGCCGAACATCTGGTGCACTTCGCTCTGGATGACCTTGAGGTCGGACTTTGCCACGCGCTCAAAGAAGGGGGTGAAGACCAGTTCCAGCCGCCCGTCCGGGTTGACCATCTTCCAGGGAGATTTGAAATTTTTATTGTCGTAGGTGAAAGTAACCACGCCCAACTTGTGGATCTTCCCCTCCAGGATGAAACAGTTCTCGCTGGCAGCGCTGGTGTCGCCAAACCCGTACCCCAGGTTCAAGCCGATCTTCCGCCGATCCTTGAGGAACCCAGAAGCGCTGGCCCACACCCAGAAGGATTTGTATTCCCAAACACCGCGTCCCCAATCCAGGTTGGCGAGGCAGGTGTCGGGTGTGATGGGATAGGTCTCACCCCTGTACTTTACCCATCCTTCGGCTGGCATGCAGTTGATCTTGCGGTTGTAATAAAAGCGCTTGCCCTTGATGGGGATGACGATATTCATTGACTCGTGTTTTTCGGCATCATGCGACAGGGTCAACTCGGCATCCAGTTCGGTTTCGCCGAATTTTGGCCAGTGCACACTGATTCTGCGTTTGCCTTCCTCGAGCCAAAATCGCAGGCTCCTGCCGCCGCCGGTATAGGTGGTTTCGCCGGCGTAGCTGTTGCGCGGCAGGCTGACGCCGCCAGCCAGTGGGATAGTAAGGGTTTGCTCTTCATATTTGCCACTGGCGAAATCGATAACGTAGGCGAACACCATGCCCACATAGCCGATATCGCTGATGGTGAACGAGAAGAAATGGGTGGGCGTGGTAACGGCATAGTAATCCCACACCTTGATGCGCATAGGCTGCCAGAATTTGACTTTATAAAAACGAGCTTTTTCAAGATTGCAGTCCAGCACCTGCTGGGGTGCCCAGCCCGCCTGGGTCAGATTGCCGTTGTCATCCAACAGGCTGCCGGGTCCTTTGAGCAATGTTTGAGGATTCATAATTCACTCCCTAGTTTGAGATGATTTAATTCTACTCTTAAATCAAAACACCCCGTTAAAGGGTGTTTGAGTAATTATTGGTAGAAAAAATTAAATAGGTTCAAAAGCGCCAGGCAGGCTACGGTTGACCCGGTACCAGCGTTGTTCGCTTTCATACGCCAGGCGCATGATCTTTAGCATGATATCAAGAGCAACATCCCGCACCAGATCATGGTCATCCACGTCACCGGAAAAACGCAGGGGTTTGCCAACTGTGACATTGTAGGGTCCGCGGATGTACCAGTATCCGATCTCTTCCTTGCCATCCACGATCGATTTCATCGAGCGGATGTGGTCTTTGCGCAGGTGAATCCCAACCGGGAAAACAGGAGCGCCGCTGGCAAGCGCAAGGCGGGCAACTCCGGTTCGAGGCTTGTTAAAGCCACCTTTCAGAGGGCTAATGAGTCCTTCGGGGAAGATCATCACGGTATGCCCGGTCTTGAGGTGATCCAAAGCAGCTTCGATGGCATCCTGCCCTTTACCGACAATCACCGGGATGTGACCGGAACGGCGCAGGTATTCACCCAGCACCGGTACCTGGAAAAGCACGTTGTTGATCATGATGAACGACTGGTGCCCCAGCATGGAAGCCACGTAAAACGGGTCTGTGGTGCTGGGATGGTTGGGGGCGATGATCTTAGCGCCGGCTGGGAAGGGTGACTTTTTGTGAATATCCATATCCAGCATGGTGTTGGTGTAGGTTTGCACAACAGGTTTTGATACCCCGTAGAGGATCTTTTCCAATAATTTGCTTATCTTCATAACAACTTGCTCCGGTAACTTCTATTTTATTTGCTACAACTAAAGCATATCTGAATGATGCAAGTAATGTACTAGCGCCAGGACATATTCCTGTCGATTTTCAGGCATATTTATTTCAACGAGAAGGGGAAAGTCATATGACTGGATAGGTACCAGTAATAACCCCCTGTCTATGGTGAGGTTGCGATGGATGACTATCAGAAATGTAAGGTTTTGGCGTAATAATTCGAGATTATGACGCCAGTTTATCAATATACGGCTTCAGGATTCCCACCCACTTCTTGTATCCATTGGACATAAGATGGAGATTGTCGTTGGTGAATTCCGGCTTGAGCGCGCCATTCCCGTTGTCAAAGTGCGGGAAGAGGTTGACGAACTCGTAACCGTATTTTGCCGCCAGCGACTGCAGTTTTCCATTGAGAAAGCGGATGTGCCCGGCATAGCGTTTAGTGCGCGGCAGGATGGATTGTACAAACACTTTCGTATCGGGTGAAATGAATTTGCAGCGGGAGAGAATCTCCTCGTAGGTCTGCAGGATGTCATCATCATGGCGGTAAGCCCACCAGTTGAGATCGTTGGTGCCGATGAGCAGGAAAATGGCAGCCGGGTTGTAATAAAGAATGACATCCAGGCGTTTGAGAACTCCCAATGTGTCATCTCCGTTGATGCCGCGGTTCTTTATCGGCAAACCTGGAAAAAGCTCATCCCAGCAGCCGCCGTCGGTAATGCTGTCGCCAAGAAAGACAATATCCCCGGGTTTGATTGGGGTAAAGCGGAAAAAGTCCGCGCGCTGCTCGTAGTGGTGCTGCTCTATGCGTTCAACTGCGGAACGGCTGATGACCAGCAGAACGATGGTTGCCACCAGCATTGCCAGAAGGAATGGAATAAACATGCCGGGATTATATCATCCTGGCACTTAAATCCATACTTACAGGTTAGTCGGTTATGGTTCCAGGCAGTATGGTAAAGAACTGTTGGCGGAATCGGGGTCTAGGGTTGTGTCATTCTCATCGTAAATCTTGACTGCGGTGATCTGCGGGAACTGGCTGAGGTTCTTGGTGATCAAATTGCCGACCGAGTAAGCGGCACCGTTATTGGCGCACACGCCACCGAGGTATACCCGCGCGATGCCGTTTTCAACCTTGAGATCACGTACATGCGTAAAGCCGCTGCTCACCAGGCGCAGACCGGCGTTGAATTCGTCCGGGGTCGGGCCGAGGAAGAACTGGTCCAGCACCGCGCGCGTGGGGTCAGCCTCTGCTGGCACCTGGCGAGTGACCGCATCCTCGTAGGGTTCGGTTCCTACCGCAAACCGCGCTTCATTTGTGAAATAGATGGTGATCGTCTGCATGGCAGCGGAAGTAGGAAAAACCATGGTTGTTGTAACGGGGATCATGGTCTGGGTGGACGGGAGTTGGGTAGGGGTGAGATCCACGCTGATCGAGCAGGCAGCGGTGATCACCGCAAGTGCACATAAAAAAACGGGAATTATTTTGCGTTTCATTTTCCCTCCGGCTGTTTCAGGCTAATTATAGGGTAAAATCCCTTTGAACTTAAAGGAGCCTTTATGATCACTGAGAAGCAAGTATTAGACGCTTTACAAGAGGTTAAAGATCCCGAGTTGAGGCGGAACATTGTTGAACTGAATATGATCCGCGATCTGAAGATTTCGCCGGAGGGGAACATATCCTTCACGATGGCACTGACCATCCCCGGCTGCCCATTGAAGAACCAGATGCAGCGGGATGCCGAAGCTGCGCTGAAAGCGCTGCCCGGAGTGAAAGATGTATCGATCACATTCGGTGCCATGAGTGATGAAGATAAAAAGAAGATATTTGCCGGCAGCCATCAGGAATTGCCCAAGCTAAACAGTTTTAATCAGGTCAAGCGGGTGATCGCGGTGATGAGCGGAAAAGGCGGGGTTGGCAAATCCTCAGTAACTGCCTTATTGGCATGCACCCTTAAGCGCGAAGGAAAGAAAGTTGGCATTTTGGACGCGGATATCACCGGACCGAGCATCCCCAAGCTGTTCAACCTGCCTGCCGGCGGATTGCGAAAAAATGAACAGGGCTTGCTGCCGGCGGTGACCAGCAGCGGCATTCGGGTAATGTCGACAAATTTGCTCGTCCCCAACGAGGACGATGCCGTCATCTGGCGCGGACCAATGATCGGCAATATGATCCAGCAGTTCTGGCGCGACACGCTGTGGGGTAAACTGGATGTGCTGCTGGTGGACATGCCGCCCGGCACCTCCGATGCTGCCATCACTGTGGCGCAATCACTGCCCCTCAACGGGGTGGTACTTGTCACATCGCCGCAGCTGCTGGCGGGAATGGTGGTCAAAAAAGCCAGCGCCATGCTCAAGCAGTTGAAGGTTCCTGTGCTGGCAGTGGTGGAAAACATGAGCTACTTCCAGTGCCCGGATTGCGGAAACAGGCACGAAATTTTCGGACCAAGCCATTCACAGGATGTGATGCAGGCGACCGGCGCGCCGCTGCTCGTCACACTTCCGATCGATCCCCAGCTAAACACCCTCAGTGATTCAGGCAGGGTCGAGGAATATATGACGGATTCTTTGTCCGGGTTGACGCAGCTTCTGTAGCCAATTTACCTGTTGTAAATAATTCCGTGCAACAATGACGGTGAAGTGTTTTCCGGGAGGGAATGAGGGAAAAACTGAACCTGGTTGGTGCACTGACCGCCATCGTCTTTTTTATGTCAGCGATACTGGTTTTTGTTTCCAGGCTGCTTGGTAAACCACAGTACGGACGTTGGATTGGGTATTTTGAATTTGCCCTGTTTATCCCCCTGGTCTACCTGCTGATCAAGGCTCCCGCTGCCGTGCACCCGGCGATCTACTACATTCAAATTGGCGCCATCCTGTTGTGGCTGGTGATCGAGCTGCTGCTGGATTATATTTTCAAGATTGATTTCAAGAACATCCGCTGTATGGTGATTACTTATGTGATTCTTATCTTTGCCGGGTCAGGAGGACTGCTGGGGATTGCTGCAAACGCGGGCAGGAGCTGGTCCATCCCAGCCATCATCCTCTTCCATGTTAGGACAGTGCTGACATTTGTTCAACGCGCTGTGATAGGGATGTAATCTTCAACGGGGATTGTGTAACTAGAGAAGCAAAAGCCAGGCTGCGGCGCCGATAATTGCCACGCACGCCAGCCCGAGCGGCAGGGTCATCCGCAGGATGTCGCCCTCCAGCCCCTTGGCGGCGGTGGTGCTGCTGCCAATAGCCAGCTTTGCCGGGGCGATCATGCTGCCCAGCGCGCCGCCGACCGTCTGCGCGGCAAGGATCACCAGCGGCGACAGGCCTAATAATTCCGCCACATTCTTCTGTAAAACCCCAAAGAGCACGTTGGAATTGGTATTGCTGCCGGTGACGAAAGACCCGATGATGCCAATAAACGGCGCAAAAAGCGGGTAAACCACCCCCACCAGGTTGCTAACACCCTCCGCCAGGCGCAGCGTCATGCTGGTATGCTGCATCAACGTTGCCAGTCCGATCATGAAAAGCGTTCCGAGGGCTGGGGGGATGCCGGATTTGACCGTGCGGGTAAGAGCAGTACCGACCTTGCCGATCTTGTACCCGCGGATGCGCGGAAAAACGAGAAGCGCGAATAGGGCAGTGAGCAGGATGAGCGTGCCCGGGTGAATGAGGAAACGGAAGAGATAGCCATCACCTGCCGATGTGGTAAACCCGAGCGAGGTTGTAACTGCCGGGAAGGGCAGCGTCCAGGTGGGTTTGGATAAAAAGGCATTTACCGGCTTGATCAAAATAGCACCCATGATTACAACAATGAGAAACCCATAGGTAAGCAGCCCGGTGAGTAGTTCATCGCTTTTTTGCCGTTCAGGCTTCCAGTTTTTTGGTTTTTTCCCCAACAGGATGCCAGCAAAGATGCCGACGATAGCTGCGATGAAGGAACTAATAGAGATCAGACCCAGCAGCCCTGAAATTGCCAGCGTGGCAGCGACGATGAGCGCCAGCAGGATCAATTTTTTCCAGTGCTTCAATTGACCAAGCATCCAGGCGGAGGCAAGCCCTGTAAGTAGGATGGCGATGCCGGTGAGAATGGAGGTGGTGGGAAAGAGCGCTATCTGGTCAGTGCTGGTGATATCCGCAAGGGTGCGGAAAGCCAGTGCCATGCTGCTAGTGGTGACCGCCCAGGAATGCCCGATGGCGGAGGAGGCTACCGCGATGAGCGGAGGAACCCCCATGGCCACCAGCATGGGCGCGCCAATTGTGATAGGCAGGCCAAAACCCGCCACGTTCTCAATCAGACCGGTGAACATCCACGCCTGCACCAGGGTGAGCCAACCGTTGTCGGGGATCACACGCTGCATTGCTTTCGCGATGGCACTTATCCCGCCCACCTGGTCCACCAGGTGGTACAGGAAGAGTGCCGGCCACAGGACATAAAGCACGTTTAAGGTCAGCAGCAACCCCTTGGCTTGCGAGACCCACAGTACCTGCCAGTTGAGCCCGAACGCCAGCAACGCGAGGATCAACCCGGATGCCAAACCTGCCATACCTGCCCAATGGCTGCCCAGGCGCAGGAAAAGCATCAGCACCAGGACTACCAGGATGGGGATGAGGGCAAGTAAAGCGGACATGAGCGTCAGAGGATCTCGAGATTAGCTAATGAAGCAATCATACGCTTAAAACCCACGGATTCAAAGTGGATGTCCAGGGTTTCTTCGCCGTCAGTATCGATCTTGCTTTCGAGCACCAGTCCATCACCCCAGTTGGCGGAACGCACCCGCATGCCGGGTTTGTATCTGGATTCTTTGGGGGTGTTGTCAGAATAGCGTTTGACAGGTGAAGAGACGCCCGTGGTACTCCATACAAAGTCACTTTCGTATGTTTCGCGGCGTGAAGCCGAATGCCGACCCTGGTTGGAGACCAGGTCGCTGCTGATATCCGCCAGGAAGCGCGACGGCTCGCCATAATCCCACGAGTTGAAGGTGCGGCGGCGTTCGGCGCGTAGCAGGTAAAGCTGGTTTTTGGCGCGTGTCATGCCCACATAGAAGAGGCGACGTTCTTCGGCCATCTCTTCAGGGTCGTCGCGGCTGCGGCTGTGAGGCAGCAATCCTTCATCCAGCCCCATGATGAACACCTGGTTGTATTCCAGTCCCTTGGCGGCGTGCAGGGTGAGCAGGGTCACCGCACCTTTTGGGCGTTCCGGGTCATCGCTTTCGGCTGCGGGGATGGTATCCTGGTCGGAGACCAGAGCTAAATTCTGCAGGAACTCATCCAGCCCCTTTTCTTCAAAATCGAATGCCAGCCGGTGCAGCTCCACCAGGTTATCCCAGCGGTCGTTGCCTTCTTCGGTCTGGTCGTTGATGTAATCTTCGTAGCCGGTGTCTTCAATGATGCGGTCGAAAAGAGAACCGAGGGATACTTTGTCTTTGATCGATTGCCATTCGGCGAGTAAGGTACCGAAATCCGCCAGCAGGGCTGCCGGTCTGCCCACCGCCTGCCAGTAAGGGGATGAATCGCCTTTTTGCCCCAACTCCAGCAGCACCTCGCCCACGCTGATGCCAGCCTGCATGGCGGTGGTTTGCAAGGTAAGTATGGTCTTATCACCAATACCGCGCGGCGGGATGTTAATGACACGCAGCAGGGATACTTCATCTGATGGATTGGCGACCAGGCGCAAAAAGCAGATGATATCCTTGATCTCGCGCCTGCCGTAGAAACGCTGCGCTCCGATCAGACGGTAAGGCAGCCCGGAGTGCATCAGGGCTTCCTCGATGAGGCGGGACTGGGCGTTGGTGCGGTACATCACGGCAAAATCATTGGCGCTGGCTTTGCCGGATTTGAGATACTGGCTGATGGTATCCACCACGAAGGCGGATTCGGCAATTTCATCGACTGCCACGTACTGCACGATCTTGTTGCCCGCGCCGCGTTCAGTGAAGAGGTGCTTGGGGGTACGGTTGCGGTTGCGGTCGATCACCTGGCGGGCGGCATCCAGCACGTTTTGCGTCGAGCGGTAATTTTGCTCCAACAGGATAGTCTCACACTTCGGGAAATCCTTTTCGAAGCGCTGCACGTTGCGGTAATCCGCGCCGCGCCAGCGATAAATGGATTGGTCTTCATCACCAACCACGAAGATATTGTGATGGATTGATGAAAGTTGCTTTAACATCACGTATTGCGCCAGGTTGGTATCCTGGAATTCATCCACCAGCACATGCTGAAAGCGCCGCGCCCACTTTTCAGCGACCATCGGGTTGTCCTGCAGCAGGTTGGCGGTATAAAGCAGCAGGTCATCAAAATCAACAGCATTGTTGATGGCGAGGGAAGCCTGGTATTTTTCATACACGCGCGCCACCACCTCATCACGGTATGTGCGCCGCGGCACGTCTTTGGGCAGCTGCAGGTCGTTCTTGGCGGCGGAGATGGCGGCATGCACCCCGGCGGGACGATGGGTCTTATCATCGATATTCAGTTCGCGCATGGCGCGCTTGATGAGCACCATCTGGTCGCTCTCATCGAAAATGACGAAATTGGATTTGAAGGGTAGGTAAGCGCTTTCGCGGCGCAGCAGGCGCGCGCACATGGCATGAAACGTCCCCAGCCAGAGACCTTCGAGGTTCTGGTTCACCAGGGTCACCACGCGGCTTTCCATTTCGCGGGCGGCTTTGTTGGTGAAGGTGACGGCGATGATGTCATACGCCGGCACGCCCTTACGTTCGATCAGGTATGCCAGGCGGCGGGTGAGCACACGCGTCTTGCCGGAGCCGGGGCCGGCCAGCACCAGCGTTTGACCATCACCAGCGGTGACGGCCAGGCGCTGCTGCGGGTTGAGGTCATCCAGCAGGAGGTCGGGCATGGGTTAGTTCGCCTCGGTTGGGGGGTTCAAGCGGAAATCGTAAATACCGTCCTGGACGGGATATTCATGCTGACACCTGCTGCATTTTAATATTGGCGGGGTATCTGCCAGAGGTTCACCGCAGGCCGGGCAGGCGAAGAATGCCCCTTCAGCGGCTTTCACGCCCTTGTCATTTGCCCGCGTGAGCAGGAAGACACTGGGGCTGAGCTGCCACCAGTTTCCGGTGAGGGAGGCAGCGCTGTCCATCCATGCCAGCAATTTGACAGGGAAAACACGTTTGAAGAATCCCGTGCGGAAATGGCTGACAGTGAGTGTGCGCAGGATGGTGAAACCGAGATCCTTCATCCATTTGCGGATGGAAGCGGGGTGAAAATCGAAATTGAGCTCCAGGTATTCCACCGGCTCAAGGCTGAAGGGTGACCATTTTTGCTGCCCAAGCCAGTAGCGCAGGATGGATTTAATATTGTGCTTGTTGGCGTATTCGAGAATGAAGGTCGCTGACGGCTGCAGGCTGCGTTCCACCTGAGCCAGCGCCAGCGGTGCATCTTTCATGTGATGCAGGGTGCGGATCATGGTGGCGCCGTCGAACACACCCGGCACGAAGGGCAGGTGGTAGATATCGGCGGCGATGTAGCGGTAACGCGGATTATCTCCCAATTTGGTGCGCGCCTGTTCCAACTGCGTGCGGCTGTAATCGAGCAGGGTGATCTTTTCGTAGCCGGTGTAGCGCGGGGTGTTGCGCCCGGCGCCGGCACCGAGTTCCAGCAGGTGCCTGCCGGCTTTGGGCAGCAGCCGCCTGAGGGCGGTGGCTTCGCAGGCGTCCTCATAGGCGCGCCCGCCTTTTTCCCAAAAAGAGGTCTGGTAATCGGAGCCTTCGTAACTGCAAACGGGGGGTGTTTCCATCGTCAACGCCTCGGGTTAAAAGTGCGACCGGACAGGTTTGCCGGCGGCGCCCAGAGGATCCTCCTTACCGCTGCTTCCTCTCGGACCTGACGGGGTTCGCAGGGCTCTGCCGCGCCGGTCCCATCCGGGCGCGGGGTTAAGGATACCATATTTTCTGCAATCCCATTCGTAAAAACCACTCGGGGACGCAAAATTCGCGCCACGGAATACACTGAATACACTGATGGAATAACCAGGAACAACCACTGAATACACAGAAGTTAAAACCAGGCGGAATCAAGAATAATCAAAAAAACTGACATTGCGAGCTCCGTTTTTTATGAGGCGTCACCTGAATTGCAACGCATGCAGTACGGTGCATGTGGGCAAATCTCGGGTAACTTTTTCAGAAATCACAATCCGCGCATTCTGCTATACTTCATCAACTGAAAATCGAACATTCCTAAAGAATTCACCGGAGATATCGTTGAACTTATTCAAATCACTGACACACCGCCCTTTTGCCCTTCTATTGGGAGGGCAAACGACCTCACGCCTGGGCGACAGCCTGTTCCGCATCACCCTGGCGTGGTGGGTGCTGGAGAAGACCCATTCCGCCACCGCCATGGGGACGGTACTCATCTTTTCTTCCGTCCCGATGCTCATCTTTCTGCTTATTGGCGGCGTTGCCACAGACCGCTTCCCCCGTCTACGCATCATGCTGCTTTCGGACATTTTCAATGGAATCGTGGTGGCAGTCATCACGTTCCTGGCTTTCATGGGATGGCTTGAAGTCTGGCATATTTACATTGCCAGTGTGTTCTTTGGATTGGTGAGTGCCTTTTTCCATCCGGCGTACACCGCTACCGTGCCGGAGATCACCCCCAAAGAACTGCTGCCGAGCGCCAATTCACTCACCAGTCTCTTCCAGCGCGGCACCAGTATCATTGGACCAGCCATCGGCGCTTCCATAGTGGCATTTGGCGGCACCCCGCTGGCTTTCGGGCTGGACGCGATTTCTTTTGTGATCTCTGCGGTCTGTATAATGCTCATCCTGCACTCAAACCCCAACCTGAACGTTGCCCCGGTTCCGCTACCTGCTGATGAAGGTGAATCAACTATTCAGGTATCCCATGGGATGCGTTCAGCCTTCAAGGATCTGCGCGAAGGGTACCTGGCAGTGATCGCATCTCCCTGGTTGTGGATCACGATCGTTATTTTTGGTTTTGTCAATGCCACCCTCAGCCCCATGTCCGTCTCCCTGCCCTTCCTGATCAAAAATAACCTGCATGCCGACGTGGAAATCCTGGGTCTTTTTACCTCCATGAGCGCAATCGGGTTTGTGGTTGGGGCGGTGGGATTGGGAAGCTTTAAAAAGATCAGGCATCGTGGACTGCTGGCCTATGGTGCCACCATTCTATCCGGCGGTGTCGTTTGTTTTTTTGGACTGACGGTTTCGATCCCCATTTTGGCTGCGGCTGCTTTCCTGGAAGGTTTCTCTATTTCCATCTTCGGATTGATCTGGACCAATTCCCTGCAGGAACTCGTTGCGCGCGAGTTGTTAGGGCGTGTGTCCTCCATTGATGCGCTTGGGTCTTTCGTTCTGCTTCCGATCGGGTATGGGATTTCCGGCTGGGCCACCGACCTGATCGGCGCGCCGACAGTGTTCCTCATAGGCGGGGCGGCGACGGTGGTTCTGGCGCTGATTGGATTAACTAATCGTTCCGTCAGGTGTTTGGATTAGTTCCTTTGGGGAAAAAGTTCTCGAAAAAAAAGAATAAGGACCAAAAAGGGCTTGAGAAGATTTAAAAAATCGAAATAAAGTGAATTCGTTTTATCTAAATACCCCCATCTCTAAATTTACCCCAGATGATTAATGATATTTGGTACAAAATTATGGAGTATGTATAATCTTTTATAGAATAAAGGTAGGCTTATGGGGATTTAAGAAATGTTTATAACAAATTGTTTTGTTGAAAATAGACATAATTGATCTCAAAATTTGGAAGAGGAGTTGATTTATGCTCTATGCAGTTGGATTAAATTTTGATGAAGAAACTGATAATCTGATCCTGAATATTTGGAAACAACTAGCAGAAACAGGGTTGGCAGATTATCTTCACACTTCTGGCAATCACCCACACATCACACTTGGAATTTTTGAGGATATAGATGTTGAAAAAGTAAAGTATGAACTCGAGTCCTTTACAAAATCACTTGACCCGTTCCGGTTATCATTTCAGCAGATTGGAATTTTTCCGAGCCCCAAAGTAGCAGTTTTTTGGGGTCCGGTAGTTACTGAAAGACTTTTGGAATTTCATTCAAATCTTTACAAACGATTAAGCGAATTTGGAGGTCAACCTGATTTTGATTTTTATAAACCTGGACATTGGGTTCCCCACTGCGCGTTGGCGATGGAGATTGATGACGCTTTAAAAGTGTTCGAGATTGTTGAAGTTTGTTTATCACTACCAAACCCGCATAATGTGATAGTCGAAGAAATAGCATTGATTTCGATAAGGCCGATTCAGCCATTAGCTAAATATCCATTGTTAAGAACGAGGAAAACATTACTAGAGTAAATTTGGGAATTCTGGAAAAGCCCACAATGAGGTGACTAGGCCACCGACCTGATCGGCGCGCCGACAGTGTT